>NZ_CP156660.1:608525-912787 GCF_039851975.1 Desulfoscipio sp. XC116 | reverse complement strand
TTTTGAGCAAGAACCATAGCAATCCAAACTCGTTGTTTTTCTCCGCCCGACAACATTTCCACCAATCGGTGCGTCAAATGACCGATATGCATGTAGTCTATAGCCCATGCAATTTTTTCCTGATCTTCCTGTGTATTTATCCATCCGGAGCGGTGGTAAGGGGCTCTGCCCATAGAAATCAGTTCATAAACAGTTACGCCTTGCAATCGCTCATGAGCTTGTGGAAGAAAGGCTATTTTTCTTGAGATTTCTTTTGGCCCCAAAGTTCCTATAGGCTTATCAAACAAAAATACCGAATTGCTTTTTACAGGAATCAAGCCGCATAAACAACGCAGCAATGTCGATTTCCCCGAACCGTTCGGACCAATCAGTGAAATAACCTGGCCTTCTTCCGCTATGAAATTTACATTGTTTAAAATATTTCGCTTACCATAGCTAAAACAAAGGGCTTTTGCAATTAGCACTTTAATTCACCAACCTATCCATTAGATATCTTGAGTGATTACCTTGAGTGATTACCTCTAAATAGCAAATACTCATTGTATTTTTGATAGTTAGACATGGCTAACCAATGTTTTAAAAATCTACCACATGAATAGGTATAGTAGTCAAATTTTTGTATCATTGGATTTAATAATATAGTGAAATAGTGTGTACCAAATTATTTCATTCACCAATTCACTGGTTAGAATGGCCTAACTTTTTGTCTTAACTTAATCCTTATCTAATTAACCAACAGACAAAAAGTGATATTGAGATTCATTATCAACAAAAAGTCAAAAAAAATTAGCTCCCTGGTTAATATGCTTAATCTATCAGCAAAACCCAACTTATATTTAAAAAGCTTTATCCTTTGCTACACTGACATTGGCATACACATTCACCAGTTTGTTCACGCTGGCATCCACCCTCATTCGTTTTTGACGCAGCTTCAATTATTTTTTCACCCACCTGCTTTAGAAGAGATCTGTTTACAACATAATGCGTATAATAACCTCTTTTTTCTCCTGTAACCAAGCCGATTTTCCTTAACGCTTGAAGATGTTGGGAAACAGCCGGTTTAGATATATTAATTTGTTGGGCCAGACCCCCAACGCATAGATCATGGCTTAATAAAATATTTATAATTTTGAATCTGGATTCGTCCGAAATTGCTTTTAATACCTCATAATATTGTTCCATCTCCATTTTTTGCCCCTTTCCAGATAAGCGGAGGCTAAATTGAAGTATAATACACTTAATTATGCTTGTCAACAGCTTATCTAAATAATTGTAAAATCAAACTGGTACCATATCAATTTCCGGCATATGTTAAAATTATCTCTTCTTTGTATCTACTTTAAAATCTCCAAATCTTTTTTTTATCAGGCTCAGTGAAGATCATTACCATAGGAACAACTACCCTGAAATTTTCGTCCAATGACTAATGAATAAATTATTTGAAAGGAGCAGCAATATGAAAAAACGAATGATCGCGGGAGTGTTTGGTTTTATGCTGTTGGCTTCCACGCTGTTTTTTCTCTCCGACCGCGGGGTATCCGCACAGGCCGCGGACCTGATGTCCGGCGTGAAGGCCAATACCGTAAACACTGCTGTTGTGGATCTGACCGGCGACGACTCCGGGGCAATTGCGAACTTTGCCGTAAAACTGTTGCAAAACAGCGCGGTTCCCGAAGAAAACACCCTTGTCTCTCCCCTTTCCGTGTTATGCGCCCTCGCCATGACGGCCAACGGCGCCGAGGGCGCAACGCTGGCGCAGATGGAGGATGCATTCGGCCTTCACGTTCCGGAGCTCAACGACTACCTGCACACTTACCTGCAGAACCTGCCGTCGGGCGATAAGTATAAGGTGAGTGTCGCCGATTCTATTTGGTTTAGAGACGACAAAAACCTGACGGTGAAAAAGGATTTTCTCCAGACAAACGCCGATTATTACAGCGCTTCCATCTACAAAGCGGCTTTTGATGAAACCACGCTAAAGGATATCAACGCCTGGGTTAGCGACAACACGGACGGCATGATTGAAAACATCCTCGACGAGATCCCGAACGGAGCCATTATGTATCTCATCAACGCCCTGGCCTTCGACGCCGAGTGGGCGAATATCTACAGCGAAGATCAGGTAAGGGACGGCGCTTTCACGACGGAGTCCGGGGCAACCCGGGACGTGGAGATGATGTATAGCAGCGAGCACCGCTACCTGGAGGACGGCAACGCCACAGGCTTTGTCAAGTATTACGCCGACCGGAGATACGCCTTTGCCGCCCTGTTGCCGAACGAGGGCGTCTCCGTTGCCGATTATATCGCTTCCCTTACCGGCGACGGACTTATGAGCACCCTCAACAACGCGCAGAATGTCGCGGTAGAAACCGCGATCCCCAAGTTCGAAAGCGAATACGCTGTGGAGATGAACGATATTCTCAAAGCTATGGGCATAACGGATGCTTTCGATGCGGATAGCGCCGATTTTACAGGAATTGTCGAATCCGCGGGCAATATCTTTATCAGCCGGGTGCTCCATAAGACCCACATCGCCGTGGATGAAAAGGGCACCAAGGCGGGCGCGGCCACCGCGGTGGAAATGAAGCTGACCGGTGCATTGTTGGATAAACCCCCAACAGTACACCTGGACCGGCCGTTTGTTTACCTGCTCATCGACTGCGATACAAATCTGCCCATCTTCATCGGCACTGTAACGGATCTATAACGGATCTAGATCAATGACCACCACATTAAGCTAGCGGCAGCGCGGCTAAGCCAGCGCGCCGCCGCCGGCCTAGCCTTCGGCAAAAGAATCCAGAGTCAAAGAACCGTCCCCTGACTCTCCCCTGACTCTGTCTCTATTTGGTTCTCAAGCCCGCAATGGTTTCGAGAAACTCACCGCCAATGGGAGCTAACGGCAATTCGGAAACGTCAGGCTTTTTACCGGCAAAATAACTGTCCAAGTACTTTTTCACAGCGTTAAAAACCGGCATAGCGTCATTTTCCATCATTGCTTCGGGTATGGTATTGCCGTGGTACTTCTGCCCCTCTATCCACAAACCAACGAGACTTTCACCGTCACTTGCTAACGTAAGCAGACCTACAGACGAAGGATAAGTTGTTGAGTAGTACATTTTTAGTTCTCCTAATTCCGCGTTTGCAATGAATTCCAAAGGTTGATTGTCGCATAGCTGCGCCAGGGCCGCCACGCTTCTGCCATTTCAAGCAATTCCTTTGCTGAATGGGGTTCAAGCGCCTTTTTCACGCCAACATCTGTTTCAAGGAAGGCATCAGGCCATTCCATTGTTCGCATTGCAATGTATTGGGCTGTCCAGCTTCCGATACCCGGAATAGCCAACAGCTTTTTCATTTCTATTTCCGGCTGGGCGCAAAGACCAAAATCAATTTTTCCCTGCTCCGATGACTTTGCCAATTCATAGATACTTCTTGCCCGCGCCGCAATAATACCCAAGGGACCAAGATGGTTTTCGATCGGCCCCTCTAAAGCAAGTATATCTTCGGGCGAGGGGAAAACATGGGTTAATCCCTCAATGCCGGTTTGGATAGGCGTACCGTAAGCGTTAACCAACCTTGCCGCTAACGTACTCGCTGCTTTCACGGTAATTTGCTGTCCCAAAACCGCCCTAACCGCCATTTCAAAAGCATTAAAGCTGCCGGGCAGGCGAGTCCCCGGAACGCAAAGGCCGGGACGGATATTGTTCATTGGCGCAAGCGTTTCATATACCGCTTCCGGGTCACAATATAAATCGAATAGCTGACGCACCTTTGCCAATACTTGCGGCAACACCGGCAACAGCCTTTCGCTCACTGTAACTATTAAGGTATTCTTTTCCGGCTTATTGCCTACCCGCAGCCAACCATATACATGTTTTTGGTCTGCATCTACCAAATGCACGGTACGCAAATATTCGCCGCCTTTGATAACCTCCACTCCGGAGATTGCACGCCCAGCAAGAAAAGCCAGCATTTCTTCCCAGCGATAAGGCGGACGGTAACCCAAAGCTAAAGTTATATTGCTGCTTTGTTTCTTTTCTTCCGACATTCTTTTGCGCAAGATTGTAGGTGAAAGCTGGTAATGCTTTTTGAAAAGGTCATTAAAGCGGCGCAAGCTGCCAAATCCGGCAGTCATTGCAACTTCGAGCACGGGCAAGTTTGTGTCCATAAGTAGATTTTTTGCAAAAAGCAATCGGCATGTTTGGAGATATTGTATCGGCGACACGTTATATTCTGCCTTAAACACACGCCGTAAATGCCGGTCCGTGCAGCCAAGCCGCCCGGCGAGCTCATCTAAACTCCGGCCGCTTCCGCAGTTTTCCTCTAACATTCTTGCCGCACGATGAACCAAAGCAACAGTAGCGTCAGTTATTGACAAACCAGGTGCAAGTTCCGGCCTGCATAAAAGGCATGGCCGGTATCCCGCTTGTTCAGCTTCCGCCGCCGTGGAATAATAGGTACAGTTTTCAGCTTTCGGCTGCTTTGCTCGACACACCGGACGACAGTATATTCCCGTGGTCGATATGCCTACAAAGAAACGGCCGTCAAAACGTGCGTCCTTTGCCTTGAATGCGGCATATAGGCCGGTACTATCAGTTGCTAACATTTTCTCGCCCCTTTGTTAGAGCTCTAATTATTATAACAGATCCTCTACAAAAATCCGGCTATTTTCGGACATGTGTTTATTTTTGCCACGGCAGGCAAGATTGTCTTTATCAGATCAATGAAAATTATTACCATAGAGGAACAACTTCCCCGGAATTTTCGTCCAATGACTAATGAATAAATTATTTGAAAGGAGCAGCAATATGAAAAAACGAATGATCGCGGGAGTGTTTGGTTTTATGCTGCTGGCTTCCACGCTGTTTTTTCTCTCCGACCGCGGGGTATCCGCACAGGCCGCGGACCTGATGTCCGGCGTGAAGGCCAATACCGTAAACGCTGCTGTTGTGGATTTGGCCGGCGGCGACTCCGGGGCAATTGCGAACTTTGCCGTAAAACTGTTGCAGAACAGCGCGGTTCCCGAAGAAAACACCCTTGTCTCTCCCCTTTCCGTGTTATGCGCCCTCGCCATGACGGCCAACGGCGCCGAGGGCGCAACGCTGGCGCAGATGGAGGATGCATTCGGCCTTCACGTTCCGGAGCTCAACGACTACCTGCACACTTACCTGCAGAACCTGCCGTCGGGCGATAAGTATAAGGTGAGTGTCGCCGATTCTATTTGGTTTAGAGACGACAAAAACCTGACGGTGAAAAAGGATTTTCTCCAGACAAACGCCGATTATTACAGCGCTTCCATCTACAAAGCGGCTTTTGATGAAACCACGCTAAAGGATATCAACGCCTGGGTTAGCGACAACACGGACGGCATGATTGAAAACATCCTCGACGAGATCCCGAACGGAGCCATTATGTATCTCATCAACGCCCTGGCCTTCGACGCCGAGTGGGCGAATATCTACAGCGAAGATCAGGTAAGGGACGGCGCTTTCACGACGGAGTCCGGGGCAACCCGGGACGTGGAGATGATGTATAACACCGAGCACCGCTACCTGGAGGACGGCAATGCCACAGGCTTTGTCAAATACTACGCCGACCGGAGATACGCCTTTGCCGCCCTGCTGCCGAACGAGGGCGTCTCCGTTGCCGATTATATCGCTTCCCTTACCGGCGACGGACTTATGAGCACCCTCAACAACGCGCAGGATGTCGCGGTAGAAACCGCGATCCCCAAGTTCGAAAGCGAATACGCTGTGGAGATGAACGATATTCTCAAAGCTATGGGCATAACGGATGCTTTCGATGCGGATAGCGCCGATTTTACAGGAATTAGTGAACCTGTGAATGGTAATATCTTTATCAGCCGGGTGCTCCACAAGACCTACATCGCCGTGGATGAAAAAGGCACCAAGGCGGGCGCGGCCACCGCGGTGGAAATGCTATGTGGAAGTGCATTGTTGGATGAACCCCCAACAGTATACCTGGACCGGCCGTTTGTTTACCTGCTCATCGACTGCGATACAAATCTGCCCATCTTTATCGGCACTGTAACGGATATAGATTAGTAACCACCGTATTAAACGCGACGGCGCGGCTAAGCCAGCGCGCCGCCGCCGGAAGCTTGGCGAGTCAGGAGTCAGGGGACGGTTCTTCGACTCAGAATAAACGACTCCAAGAACCGTCCCCTGACTTTTTAGTTATTCAAGTCAAGAGGGGGATGCCCGATGTTGCTTATGGATAAAACCGCCTTGTTGATTATAGATATACAAGGGTTACTGGCCCGAACAGTATATGAATCCCATCTAATCTATGCTAATTGGCAAAAACTGATTAAGGCAGCCCAGCTTTTTAAACTCCCCATTATCCTGGTGGAACAGAATTCTAATGGACTGGGAAGGACAATTCCTGAACTGCGTGGATTGTTGGGAGATCTACCTCCGATACAAAAAATGACCTTCAATGCCTGCTTAAACGAAGAATTTTTGCACAGGCTTAAGGAAACAAAACGAGAGCAGCTTCTTGTAGCAGGTATTGAGGCCCATGTCTGTGTTTATCAAACTGTTAGCGGCCTTCTAAAAGAGTCGTCTTACCAGGTCCATGTAGCATCTGATGCCGTATCCTCACGTACCGCATGGAATCGAGACATGGCTTTGAAACGAATGCGAGAGTTGGGTGCGGTCATTACTACGACCAAGATGGCCTTGTTTGAAATCATGCACACCTCGGAAGGAGAACTGTTTAGGCAGTTTATTAAAATCGTAAAATAAGGGATGCTCAAGTTGGCTGTTTTTTTATAAACATCATCCCCTTTAAACAGCAAGGAATAATCCAGCTTCCGAAACTGTAGCTCCTTCATCTAAAGCATTATCAAGAATACTGGCGTCACCCTGCAGATTATTAAGTTTCCGGGCAAAATAGCCGATTTTAACCGCAGGGTTGATGGCACTGTGCCACTGCAGTCTTTATCCCAGCCGCATATTGTTTTAAACAAGGTTGTCTTGCCAACACCGTTTTCTCCAATTAATGCAATCTTATCTCCCCCTGATATTCTCAAGCACGGTTTTCCCGTTATGGGATAGACGGGTTCTTTATTATTTGTAGCGCGTACTGCTAATTCTTGCAGTATACTTAAATTTTACAGATGCCGGAGCCACCTATTATACCGGTTATCTGGCGGCGGCAAAGCGGTTAAATATAGCGGGCGGCGTGGGAAACAATATGTTTGCCCCAGACAAAGAAATCACCCGTCAGGAAA
Organism: Desulfoscipio sp. XC116; assembly: GCF_039851975.1. GTDB lineage: Bacteria > Bacillota > Desulfotomaculia > Desulfotomaculales > Desulfallaceae > Sporotomaculum. The sequence continues at coordinate 905,535 of NZ_CP156660.1, read as the reverse complement.
TGTTAACCCTATTGCACAATGCATTGAAGGCCATTGGGAGACTGCCGGAAGGAACAGCCGGTAAACCGTTGTCCGCTTTCACGGATGCAGATGAAATTGCTCCCTGGGCCAAAGAAGCCATAACACTGCTGGTGGAAACCGGAACCATCGGTGGAAATGAAAGCAAACTTTCTCCCATGGGTATAACGACCAGGGCGGAAATGGCGCAGGTGCTTTATAAGTTACTGTCAAAGCAATAAAGCGTGTGATAACAAAATCCTCCCAGGGCGACTAAAAAACAATTAACCGAGGATGGATTTATTATCTATCCTCGGTTTCTTCTCTCCTTCTTTGACTCCTTCATTTTGAGTCAGAGAACCGTCCCCCGACTCCCGCTTGTCGTAGTATTTTATCCACCGCCTGCAGTGAAATCGCTTTATCAGGCAAGTCAAAGAGCGGTTTACCTATAATATCCTGTTGAAATATTAAGTCATCTAGTGGAATATCTCCAATTAGCTGTAACCCTGTTTGAGCAATTTCATCAGCCAGAGACTTTAGGCTATTTTCAACCGTATGAGTAACTATCAAATAAATCTTATCAACATCAGCCTGTAATCCCCGGATCAAGTCATGAACTCGTCCGGCTGAGCGAATTCCACGACCTGAGGAATCACTAACAACAAACATGATATCAATGTGGGGAATTGTCAGCCGGCTAATATGCTCCATTCCAGCTTCAGAATCAATTATCACAAAATCATAATTATTACCAAGTGTCTCCAAATACATCCGCAAAATGTTATTAGGATAACAATAACAACCGAAACCTTGCGGAGCACCCATAGTTAGAAAATCAAAGCCGGGAGTTTTAAGCAGGCATTGATCCAGTCTATTAAAAAAAGATGCTTTGGAAGTTTCGTCCTGAGAAGCCTTTATATTCTTGTTTTCCTCTAAAACTTCGGAAATAGTAGAAGTGACCGTTATTCCCAATGTTTCATTTAAATTTGCATTAGGATCAGCATCGACAGCCAAAATGGAAATTTCTTTTTCACGTATTATTTGTCTTAACATCAAAGTTATAAAGGTTGTTTTCCCTACGCCACCCTTTCCAGCTACAGCAACATATTTTGTCAAACTAAAACCTCCTTGTTAATTGTCCCCTTAGTCTACGGTTATCAGAGCGCAGTACCTTTTTGGGGCGAGAACAGGAGGGACATGTCAACACCCTCCAACTCAAGCAGTTTTTTCTTTATGCCAATGCCACCGGCATACCCCGTCAAGCTGCCGTTAGACCCTACAACCCGGTGGCAGGGAATTATAATTGAAATGGGATTGTGGCCGACAGCCCCGCCCACTGCTTGACTGGACATACTTTCCTTGTTCATTTTTACGACCATTTTTTTCGCAATGTCGCCATAAGTGATAACTTCACCGTAGGGGATCGCACGTAAAATGCTCCATACTCCATGACGAAACTCGCTGCCAATGGGCGCTAACGGCAATTCGGAAACGTCAGGCTTTGCACCGGCAAAATAACTGTCCAACCACTTTTTTACAGCGTTAAAAACCGGCATAGCGTCCTTCTCCGTCATTGCTTCGGGTATGGTATCGCCGTGGTACTTCTGCCCCTCTATCCACAAACCAACGAGACTTTCACCGTCACTTGCTAACGTAAGCAGACCTACAGACGAAGGATAAGTTGTTGAGTAATACATCTTTAAACCTCCTAATTTCCACGCTTGCAGTGAGTTCCAAAGGTTGATTGTCACATAGCTGCGCCAGGGCCGCCATGCTTCCGTCATTTCAAGCAATTCCTTTGCTGAATGGGGTTCAAACGCCTTTTTCACACCAACATCTGTTGCAAGGAAAGCATCAGGCCATTCCATTATTCGCATTGCAATGTATTGGGCTGTCCAGCTTCCGCCGCCGTGGAATAAAAGGTACAGTTTTCGGCTTGCGGCTGTTTTGTTCGACACACCGGACGACAGTATATTCCCCTGGCCGATATGCCTTCAAAAAAACGGCCGTCAAAACGTGTGTCCTCTGCGTTGAATGCGGCCATATAGGCCGATGTTATCAATCGCTAACATTTTCTCGCCTCTTTGTTTGAGCTTGAATTATTATAACATATCTTCTATAAAAATCCGGCTATTTCCTGACATGTGTTTATTTTTGCCGCCGTTTGTTTACCTGCTCATCGACTGCGATACGAATCTGCCCATCTTCATCGGCACTGTAACGGATCTATAACGGATCTAGATCAATGACCACCATATTAAGCTGGCGGCGGCGCGGCTAAGCCAGCGCGCCGCCACGCCCCGGCTTAGTCTTCGGCAAAAGGCCATGGGTTAATATCTGTGTTACTGTCATACCACCAACAGTACCTTCAAAAAGGAAATCAAGTACTCCATCTGAAGCATAATTAATATACTCAGCAACTTTCGAACAATCCTTTTTTTGAGCATCGCGATATTTAATATTCATACAACCCCCCCCTAAAATATAGAGGCAATTACAATACCTTAATGGTGCCGTCTAATGCCCATTTGTTCTTTCAATCCCCATTTTAGGCTTTCATATTCTCCGGCAACATTGAGATGTTTCTGTAAATAGTCCCGAAAATAGAGTTCACCCCAATATCCCGAATGCTTAATATGACATCTAATGAGTTCCTGTTTTTTCGCTCAATTCAACTCAGTCTTATACTTAATAATCAACCCCGCTGCCCAATTGAACAACAGTTCGGAAAATCGTTCAAACTCCGTCCGCGCCATATCGGGTTGCTTTTTGATCGTCATACCGGTCTGCAAAATCTCCCGTTCCTGCGGTTGCAGCAAGGGGATAAGCTCGGCCTTCTGCTTTACGTAAGTTCCCGTTTGGTCGTAATAGACCGCCTGTACAGTAAAAGCGGCTGATTTATAAAGGGCCTTCAATATCTCCGCGTTCTTCTCATGCACCATATTGTGACCGCACATGTGGTAGATATTGCAGGCCCCGATTCGGATGGCGCGACGAATATCCTCTTTGCCGATCAGCGACAGCAGAAAGTCAATGCTTCCGAAAACCGGGGTGGTGTCATGGTAGAACTGGAACAGATCGGAGCGTTCCCAATTCAGCAGCTCCTGCCGGCCGGAGATAAACCCGCAGACTTTCTCCCGGTGCGGAAGCGTGTCCAGCATAGTGCCGTATGCCTTCAAATCTCCCGGAGTGACCTGCTCCAGTATGACAACCGCGTCAATGTCGCTGCCGTCTGTCGCTTCGTCCCGTCCATAACTTCCCTGAAGCCCGGCAAACAGCAGGCGAGAACCGAACAAAGCTTTCAGCCCGTCCAAATATCCTTTCATCCAAGTGTTTATATTAAAATCCATTCTTTGCTCCTTTGGATTGGTTTTATAATCCCTCCGCTAAACCGGAACTTGTACGCTTCTCATTATGTTCATTATAGAAAGTGGCTTGCTCGTTAAATTAAAAGTTGTAGCTTATCCTTATACCACTAAAGAAAACTCACTGTATAATAGAATGGCTGTGAATATAAAATTCTTCCTGACTTGGCTTGTATTTTTTCTCCAGGCTTTCCAGACCCTCGTCAAAGCGCCCAGCTTCTTGTTCATCTATCTCAAATACAGGACTTTGATGGTAAACCCATTTTCTTCCGTCCAAGACATCTGGTCTGAGTTCTTTTACCATCATTGCCGCCGGATATGTCCCATTTTCAAGACAGACATTGTACTTTTTGCAACTCTTAAAACCGCGGCTTACATAATTATTCGGATTTCCAAATATTACAATCGCATCATAATCAAGTGCGGCCGCCTGTTCAAAGGAATACTCCATTAGTTTTTTTCCATATCCCTTTCTCTGATATTCCGGCAAAATGCAAACTGGGCCGAAAGTAAGAATGTCTTTTTCTTCCCCAGACTCATCAATTAGTTTTGTTTTCGTATACATAATATTCCCGATGATCTGATTATCAACTTCAATCACCAGATCCAACTCCGGCAGAAAGTCTTTGTGGGATCGCATAACATGAACTAAATAGTGTTCAATGCACCCCGGAATATATAAATTCCAAAAAGCTTTCCTTGTGATCTCTTCCACTCTCTCATAATCTGTTTCTTCTTCATTCCTAATCTTAATCATTTTGTTCATTTATAAACCTCCGATAATTTACCTAAGACCAATTTTTGTGCTTTTTATTATGGCTATCTGCTCAATAAATTCCTGCCTTATAAATAATATAACTTTCTTTAGTTTCTAAAGCCAGCCCATTTAAATCTACATGTAAAGCGCTGGATTATAATTATTTATCCATCTTAGGAATCTATTCGGTTGCTCTATCACCGCAACTAATTAAACGCATACATTTAATGCGAGCTTGACCATCGGGTAGGCGGCGTTTGCCCTGTTATGTATTGTAGCCTGTCCGCCAACCAGGCTCCAATACAAGCTCTCCGGTTTAACAGTAGGACTAAAAAATTAAGGAGCCTTGCTGGTTGTACAGCATGATTCGCCCTGGCCGACGGGTCTGTGCACGGTTATATTCGTTGTGCCACCGGCCCCGCGGAACAAGCATTCTACATGGAAGCCGAGATACTTCCTTTTATTATTTCATAATTTCTTTTTAACCTCTCATCATGCGGATTCATATCCAGTGCAATTTTTGCATATTCCATTGCTTCTTTTTGCAAGCCTATATAATAACAAGCCAGCGCGCCCAGGTCATATATCGTATAGTCCCAGCACCAGGCATCATTTATATGAGTCGACTTCTCCTTTATTTTTAACGCGTCTTTTACCATGTGGTAAATGCCCGCCCAATCTTTTTGCTCATACATAAGTTTGGCCATTTCAACATACGGCTCTCTTACATGTGGTGTCTCCGCAATTGATTTATAAAGCCAACTTTTAGCCTCAATATAATTATTTTGTGCTTTGTAGGCCCGAGCGATAAACCGCATGGATGCGCCTCTTTCCTCTTTCCAGTGCGAGTTTGGCAATGAGATATGCTTACGCAGGGTTTCTATACATTGATTCCACATACCGGAGAACATATATTCCCGGCCAAGATAATGGTAGCTCCTGGGATCGTCGGGCCTTTCCGCAACGGCCAGTTCAAGCAGGGGCAGGTAAGAACTCCTGTCTTTGCTACTGTCCGGATAATGCCGAAGCCTCACATCAGGGCACCATACATGTTTTTCCTCCCCCTTGCCGGTGAAATACAGACATTCGTGGACCGGGTTAAACCACCGATAGCCCTTTCTGGCATGGATCCGGTCATAATAGAATGTAACACCGGGCGTGCCGTCCGGATTAAAGCTCCAGGTGTAATGGTACCTGGCTCTGGTGGTCCCGTTAATCCAGGCATTTTCAAGACTTTTACGCCAGCCTGTTTCAAAAACTTCATCAAGATCGGTGCTTACACATATATCCATGTCCTCAGGAATTTGCGCCAGACATGAGTTTCTAGCTCTGTCAAACCGCCAGGGCTTGATAATATCAATGTGGACTGTTGTGCCCCTTTGTTTCAGCTTTTCCACCGTGTCATCCGTAGAACCCGTGTCGGTCACTATGATACAATCAGCTTCGCTCATTGAGTCCATCCACCGGTCAACGAACTGCGCTTCATTCTTACACACTGCATAGACACATATTTTTAGCTTTTTCATGATGCCGGCCCCCCATAAAACTTCGGTTAGTCCCTAGTCTTTAACTTTTTCTTTAATTATTTGAAGATTACTTCTAAGCCTTTCATCGTCGGGATTCATATCAAAGGCAATCTGGGCCAGCTCACGGGCTTTTTCAAACAATTCGAGCCTGTAGCAAGCGATGGCTCCCAAATCGTAGATGGTGCTGTCCCAGCTTGATTCTTCCGCCAGATAGGAAAAAGGCCTGACATTTATTTTAAGTGTTTCATCAAGCATTTGGTAAACGAGAGACCATTCTTTCAACTCATATCCCAGGCGCGCCATATCCACATAGGGTTCCCTTATTGAAGGGCACTCCGCGATGGCCCTGTAGAACCATTTTTTCGCCTCGTTTAAATCGCCCAAAGCTTTATAAGACTCGGCAATATATCTCATTGAAGCGCACCGTTCCTGATCCCATACGGCGCTTGGAAGGGCAAGGTGTCCCTGAAGCGTTTCAATGCATTTGTCGTATTGCCGGTAAAACATATATTCCCTGCCCAGCCAGAAAGCAGTAATGCTGTCAGCGGGGTTTTCTTTTTGCGAAAGCTCAAGCAGGGGCAAATATTGTCCCCTGGATTTAGTGGGGTCGGGAAAATGGTCAATGTAAATTGCCGGTTCATATGCGTACACCTCGGGCTTTTCCGCGTAGTACCGCAGTACCTCATGAACCGGATTTACCCATCTGTATCCATGCCGGCCGTGAATTTTTTCCTGCTGGTAGGTAACGCCCCGGGTCCCATCCGGGTTGAACTTCCAGGTGAACATGTATCTCAGCCTTGTAGTTTCGGGAGTCCAAACGGTTTCAAGTTTTTCCCTCCACCCCGCCTCAAAAAGCTCATCAAGGTCGGTACAGATGCAAATGTCAAAATCACAAGGGATAAAATTTAACGCTATATTTCTTGCAACGTCAAATCTCCAGGGAGCAATCTTTATGCTGTAGACTGCCACGCCTTTATCCCGGAGCCTTTGTACCGTGCCGTCCGACGAACCGGTATCGCATACAACGATTAGGTCCGCTTCGCTCATTGAAGCAACCCATCTATCGACAAAGTTTTCCTCGTTTTTACATATTGAATAGACGCATACCTTATACTTATTCATATAGCAACCATTCCTTTTTCGCGAGCTCCTGCATTTCCCGCATGAATTTGTCAAACTCTTCATCCCAACAGTCTGGATTGTAATGATAATCTACAATCTTCTGGTTAAACTTTTGAGCTTCTATTAGAGTGAGATAAGCTTCAATATTTCTGCCCAATTGGCGCAAATAACGCGCTTTTTCAAAATACGGTTCTCTTCTGTTTGACAGGTGAAAAGTGGAAATATCGAGATTTAGCATGGCCAGTTCTTGTTTATTTTGATTGCTATATAAATGGTGTTTCATTTTATAAAGGTAACCTTTATCGGAATCTTTTAAGGCCAGCGCTTTATCTATGGCCGCCAAAGCTTCTTCAAACCTGTTTGCAGATAAATACTCATCCGCCAGGAAGCTCCAGGTTCTCCATACGTCGGGCCTTTCTTTGACCGATTGTTCCAGCATGGGCAAATAGGACGACCGGGATCTTTTATGCTCGGGCTCGTGATAAATCCAGAAATCTTCCAGCCGGCAAATTTTTTCCGCACCTTGATGCTCCAATATTTCGTGTACCGGCAGCTTCCATGTGTAGCCATATCTTTTGTGGATTCTTTCGTGCCAGTGCGCGGAAAAGCGGCCATTGGCCCAAGGAGTTTTAAATTTATGGTAATAGCGCGTAAAGTTAAAGTCCCACCTGCTGCCTAGAACCTCCCGCCAGTTTTCCATCAGATATTCGTCAATATCCAGAGGGATGCAGATATCCATATCACCGTCAATCAGGGATAACGCTGTATTGCGCGCGTCATCAAATCTCCATGGAGAAACAAATATTTTATAAGTTTTAAGATTAGACCCGGGGTTCTGTTCTTTGAAATTCTGAAGTATTGTATTTGTTTGATCAGCCGAACCGGTATCGCACAGGACTATTTCGTCGGCGTCTTTTACCGAGTTTAAGAACCTGGCCATAAATTTTTCTTCATTTTTATAAATCCCATAGACCGCGCAGGTTGGTTTGTTTGCTGTCAACAAATCCTCTTTTTTTTGCAGCTTGGGATTATATCCGACATAGACACCAATTTCATTTTCAAGGTGATAAAGTGATAGGCAGTCAAAGGATGAAAGAACTTCATTGTGACTCCAGTCGTCTTTTATATGTTTTTCATAGGGATTGCCCATATATTCGTCCTGGGGATAGTAAACAACGGGGATGCTGATCAGTACATATTCGCTGGCATTCAGCAGCTTATAGTAAACCTTTATGGCCTCTTCCTTTGTCATATGCTCCAGGATATCGCCTAAAAGAGTTATTCCATAGATTTTTTGCGGGGTGAAGTCTCTGATATCCGCTTTAATCATGTTGTCATATTTTTCTTTAAGGAAGTATTTTTCGATATATGGTTCCCATATTTCAAGTCCGTTGAATTCGGTAGAGGGTAATTGGGACCGGAGTATGGCATGGTAGCTGCCCGCACCGACGCCAACATCCAATATTGAGTTGTTGCGGCATTTCCCAATTAAGCGTTTTATTATTCTTTCGGACCAAGCTTTTCCCGAAGCGGAACTATACGGCATGGTTATCACTCCAAATAATATTCATGTTACATATAATATATTTATGTCCATTTACTTTAACTATTCAGCAAAAGGATCCGGGCCCGGCAGTAATGTAAGGCCCGGATTCTTTTTTGTTCTAAGCCGATAATCAATCAACTGATAGCAACGCTTGCGCTTATATAACCAGTTACTGTATTAATAAGATCTAAATCGTCACAACAGCACCCGGGATTGGTTTGAAAATATTATTCGGTGTGGGTGAACTGTATAATTGCGCCGCAATGGTTATGGTTGTTGAAATAACAAACAGCGACAACGTATTGCTGAAGTATGCGGCAATTGAGGTAACGGTTCCCTCCCCGGGAACAGAAAATGCATTACTTCTTATTCTATAAAAAGCCCGCCGGAATAGTAGAACGGTAAGGTCTGCTCCTGCGTGCCGCCGCTCGTCGTAAATCCCAGCACAATGGCAACCTGGTCGCCTGCGGATAGCGCAATACTCAATCCTGTGGAAGAGCCTGCCCTAGATGCGCGGATGGGATATGCTGTCCCCTGTGCATATACCTCGGTGGCCGGCGTAATGGAACTGGTGTTAATCGTGAAATCAAGGCTATTAGAAGGCGCTGTTGCAATTGCTACATACAACGTTATATTGGTACCCGGTGTAAATGCTGTTACTGCAGCAAAATTTGCATAGATTGCCGTAAGCGTCCCATCAGTTGGCATAGTAAAGACATAATAGCCATCCGCTGTGTCAATCGAAAAAGTTGTTGCGGTCGTCGGATCTAACTGAGTTGCACTTTCACCATATCCAGTTAATGAAATAAATGACGATGCGCCCGTTGAATCTCTAGCAGGTGTTACATTGGTAAAACCAGTGCCAAAGGGAATAACAAATCCTGCTGAAAGTCCCGCCGGACCGGTGGGGCCGGTTGCTCCTGTCGCTCCTGTATCACCAGTTGCGCCGGTAGGGCCGGTTGCTCCAGTCGCACCTATATCACCGGTTGAGCCGGTAGGGCCGGTCGCTCCTGTCGCTCCACTATCACCAGTTGCACCGGTGGGGCCGGTTGCTCCTGTCGCTCCTGTATCACCAGTTGCACCGGTGGGACCGGTCGCTCCAGTCGCACCTATATCACCGGTTGCGCCGGTAGGGCCGGTTGCTCCTGTCGCTCCTGTAGCTCCGGTTGCGCCAGTAGGGCCTGTTGCTCCAGTTGCTCCAGTTGCTCCAGTGTCGCCTGTTGCCCCGGTAGAACCGGTCGCTCCTGTCGCTCCTGTACCACCAGTTGCACCGGTGGGGCCTGTTGCTCCAGTCGCCCCAGTATCACCGGTTGAGCCGGTAGGGCCTGTTGCTCCAGTCGCTCCTATATCACCGGTTGCTCCGGTAGAGCCGGTCGCTCCTGTCGCCCCAGTGTCGCCAGTAGCCCCGGTAGGGCCGGTCGCTCCTGTCGCTCCTGTAGCTCCGGTTGAGCCGGTAGGGCCTGTTGCTCCAGTCACCCCAGTATCACCGGTTGCACCGGTGGGACCGGTCGCTCCAGTCGCACCTGTAGCTCCGGTTGCGCCGGTAGAACCGGTTGCTCCAGTCACCCCAGTATCACCAGTTGCACCGGTAGGGCCGGTCGCTCCTGTCGGCCCGGTATCGCCGGTTGCGCCAGTAGGGCCTGTTGCTCCTGTCGCTCCTGTAGCTCCGGTTGCGCCGGTAGGGCCTGTTGCTCCAGTCGCTCCTGTAGCTCCACTATCACCAGTTGCACCGGTGGAGCCTGTTGCTCCAGTTGCTCCAGTACCACCGGTTGCGCCGGTAGGACCTGTTGCTCCAGTCGCACCTATAGCTCCGGTTGCACCAGTAGGACCTGTAGCTCCGGTCGCTCCAGTCACACCTGTAGCTCCGGTTGCACCGGTAGAGCCGGTCGCTCCAGTCGCTCCTGTAACTCCTGTTGCTCCGGTGGGGCCTGTTGCTCCAGTCGATCCTGTAGCTCCGGTTGCGCCGGTAGGGCCTGTTGCTCCTGTCACCCCAGTATCACCGGTTGCACCGGTGGGGCCGGTCGCTCCAGTCGCACCTATATCACCGGTTGCACCGGTAGAACCGGTCGCTCCAGTCGCCCCAGTGTCGCCGGTTGCGCCGGTAGGGCCTGTTGCTCCACTTGCACCTGTAGCTCCGGTTGCGCCGGTAGGGCCTGTCGCTCCTGTCGATCCTGTAGCTCCGGTTGCTCCGGTAGAGCCGGTCGCTCCGGTCGCTCCTGTAGCTCCGGTTGCGCCGGTAGGGCCGGTCGCTCCTGTAGCTCCACTATCACCAGTTGCACCGGTGGAGCCTGTTGCTCCAGTCGCACCTATATCACCGGTTGCGCCGGTAGGGCCGGTTGCTCCTGTCGCTCCTGTATCACCAGTTGCACCGGTAGGGCCGGTCGCTCCTGTCAGCCCGGTATCGCCGGTTGCACCAGTAGGGCCTGTTGCTCCTGTCGATCCTGTAGCTCCGGTTGCGCCGGTAGGGCCGGTCGCTCCTGTCGCCCCAGTATCACCGGTTGCACCGGTGGGGCCGGTCGCTCCAGTCGCCCCAGTGTCGCCGGTTGAGCCGGTAGGGCCTGTTGCTCCACTTGCACCTGTAGCTCCGGTTGCGCCGGTAGGGCCGGTTGCTCCTGTCGCTCCTGTATCACCAGTTGCACCGGTAGGGCCGGTCGCTCCTGTCAGCCCGGTATCGCCGGTTGCTCCGGTAGAGCCGGTCGCTCCTGTCGCCCCAGTACCACCAGTTGCGCCGGTAGGGCCGGTCGCTCCTGTCGATCCTGTAGCTCCGGTTGAGCCGGTAGGGCCGGTTGCTCCAGTCGCCCCAGTGTCGCCGGTTAAGCCGGTAGGGCCTGTTGCTCCACTTGCACCTGTAGCTCCGGTTGCGCCGGTAGGGCCGGTCGCTCCTGTCGCCCCAGTACCACCAGTTGCGCCGGTAGGGCCGGTCGCTCCAGTCGCACCTGTAGCTCCGGTTGCGCCGGTAGAGCCTGTTGCTCCAGTCGCACCTGTAGCTCCGGTTGCGCCGGTAGAACCGGTTGCTCCTGTCGATCCTGTATCACCAGTTGCACCAGTGGGGCCGGTTGCTCCTGTCGCTCCTGTATCACCAGTTGCGCCGGTAGAACCGGTTGCTCCTGTCGATCCTGTAGCTCCGGTTGCGCCGGTAGAACCGGTTGCTCCAGTCGCTCCTGTATCACCAGTTGCACCAGTGGGGCCGGTTGCTCCTGTCGCTCCTGTATCACCAGTTGCGCCGGTAAGGCCTGTTGCTCCGGTCGCTCCTGTAGCTCCGGTTGCGCCGGTAGGGCCTGTTGCTCCTGTAGCTCCGGTCGCTCCAGTCACACCTGTAGCGCCGGTAGGGCCGGTTGCTCCAGTCGCTCCTGTAACTCCTGTTGCTCCGGTGGGGCCTGTTGCTCCAGTCGCTCCTGTAACTCCTGTTGCTCCGGTGGGGCCTGTTGCTCCAGTCGCTCCTGCATCACCAGTTGCACCGGTGGGACCGGTCGCTCCAGTCGCACCTGTAGCTCCGGTTGCGCCGGTAGAGCCTGTTGCTCCAGTCGCTCCTGTAACTCCTGTTGCTCCGGTGGGGCCTGTTGCTCCGGTCGCTCCAGTATCACCGGTTGCACCGGTGGGACCGGTCGCTCCAGTCGCACCTATATCACCGGTTGCGCCGGTAGGGCCGGTTGCTCCAGTCAGCCCAGTATCACCGGTTGCACCGGTAGGGCCGGTCGCTCCTGTCGGCCCAGTATCGCCGGTTGCGCCAGTAGGGCCGGTTGCTCCAGTCACCCCAGTATCACCGGTTGCACCGGTGGGGCCGGTCGCTCCAGTCGCACCTATATCACCGGTTGCTCCGGTAGAACCGGTCGCTCCAGTATCACCAGTTGCGCCGGTAGGGCCTGTTGCTCCTGTCGCTCCAGTATCACCGGTTGCTCCGGTGGAGCCTGTTGCTCCAGTTGCTCCAGTACCACCGGTTGCGCCGGTAGGGCCTGTTGCTCCTGTCGATCCTGTAGCTCCGGTTGCTCCGGTAGAGCCGGTCGCTCCGGTCGCTCCAGTATCACCGGTTGCGCCGGTAGGGCCGGTTGCTCCTGTCGCTCCTGTATCACCAGTTGCACCGGTGGGGCCGGTTGCTCCTGTCGCTCCTATATCACCGGTTGCTCCGGTAGAACCGGTCGCTCCAGTCGATCCGGTATCACCAGTTGCGCCGGTAGGGCCTGTTGCTCCTGTCGCTCCAGTATCACCGGTTACACCGGTAGGGCCTGTCGCTCCTGTCGATCCACTATCACCAGTTGCACCGGTGGAGCCTGTCGCTCCAGTCGCCCCAGTATCACCGGTTGCGCCGGTGGGGCCTGTTGCTCCAGTCGCCCCAGCATCACCGGTTGCGCCGGTGGGGCCGGTTGCTCCAGTCGCCCCAGCATCACCGGTTGCGCCGGTAGGGCCTGTTGCTCCAGTTGCTCCTGTATCACCAGTTGCGCCGGTAGGGCCGGTTGCTCCAGTCGCCCCAGTGTCGCCAGTTGCGCCGGTAGGGCCGGTTGCTCCAGTCGCTCCTGTACCACCAGTTGCGCCGGTAGGGCCTGTTGCTCCAGTTGCTCCTGTATCACCAGTTGCGCCGGTAGGGCCGGTTGCTCCAGTCGCCCCAGTGTCGCCAGTTGCGCCGGTAGGGCCGGTTGCTCCAGTCGCCCCAGTGTCGCCAGTTGCGCCGGTAGGGCCGGTTGCTCCAGTCGCTCCAGTACCACCGGTTGCGCCGGTAGAGCCGGTTGCTCCAGTCGCCCCAGTATCACCGGTTGCGCCGGTAGAGCCGGTTGCTCCAGTTGCTCCAGTATTACCGGTTGCACCGGTAGAACCGGTCGCTCCAGTCGCCCCAGTATCACCGGTTGCACCGGTAGGGCCTGTTGCTCCAGTTGCTCCAGTATTACCGGTTGCACCGGTGGAGCCTGTTGCTCCAGTCACCCCAGTATCACCGGTTGCACCGGTAGGGCCGGTTGCTCCAGTCGATCCTGTATCACCAGTTGCACCGGTGGGGCCGGTTGCTCCAGTCGATCCTGTATCACCAGTTGCACCGGTGGGACCGGTTGCTCCAGTCGATCCTGTATCACCAGTTGCACCGGTGGGGCCGGTTGCTCCAGTCGATCCTGTATCACCGGTTGCGCCGGTAGGGCCGGTTGCTCCAGTCGCACCTGTAGCTCCGGTTGCGCCAGTAGGGCCTGTTGCTCCAGTCGCACCTGTAGCTCCGGTTGCGCCAGTAGGGCCTGTTGCTCCAGTCGCACCTGTAGCTCCGGTTGCGCCAGTAGGGCCTGTTGCTCCAGTCGCACCTGTATCACCGGTTGCTCCGGTAGAGCCGATCGCTCCAGTCGCACCAGTGTCGCCAGTAGCCCCGGTAGGGCCGGTTGCTCCAGTCGCTCCTGTAGCTCCGGTTGCGCCGGTAGGGCCGGTCGCTCCTGTCGCACCTATATCACCGGTTGCTCCGGTAGGGCCTGTTGCTCCAGTCGCACCTGTAACTCCTGTTGCGCCGGTAGGGCCTGTTGCTCCAGTCGCTCCGGTATCACCAGTTGCACCGGTAGGGCCAGTTGCTCCAGTCGCCCCAGTACCACCAGTTGCGCCGGTAGGGCCGGTCGCTCCAGTCGATCCTGTAGCTCCTGTAGCTCCGGTTGCGCCGGTTGCCCCGGTGGGACCGGTCGATCCGATATCGCCAGTAGCTCCGGTAGGGCCTGTCGGCCCACCCGGTGATGGATTTTCTATTGTCACAATAGCGGAACCCTCTGTTACCGTAATATCAAGGGTAGTGGACTGAAAGGTCAGAGTTTCTCCAAAACCGGCTGTCGCAGTGCCCACAGGACCATCTACGATAAAGAGCGTTTCCCCTGGTGCAAGGGTTCCGGCAGGGCCGGTAGGCCCGGTGGGGCCGGTAGGCCCGGTGGGGCCGGTAGGGCCGGTAGGCCCGGTGGGGCCGGTAGGGCCGGTAGGCCCGGTGGGGCCGGTAGGCCCGGTGGGGCCGGTAGGCCCGGTAGGGCCGGTAGGCCCGGTGGGGCCGGTAGGCCCGGTGGGGCCGGTAGGGCCGGTAGGCCCGGTGGGGCCGGTAGGCCCGGTGGGGCCGGTAGGGCCGGTAGGGCCGGTAGGCCCGGTGGGGCCGGTAGGGCCGGTAGGCCCGGTGGGGCCGGTAGGGCCGGTAGGCCCGGTGGGGCCGGTAGGGCCGGTAGGCCCGGTGGGGCCGGTAGGCCCGGTGGGGCCGGTAGGGCCGGTAGGCCCGGTGGGGCCTCCGTTAGTAAAGATTCTAGACACTATGATCAGTTGTGGTCTTCTATCTATCTGATGGCAGTTTGAACCTGAAAATATTACAAGTGATGAATGTTTATGTTCTTTTCCAGTTAAAGCAATGCCAAAATTGGGAATTGAATTATCTATCCAACCCCTCACCAATGCGGTTATATCCGTTTCAACAAAGTGCCCAACTTGACGGGGCCTGATATCAAACACACTATTTGCGGAAACAAAACTGGGGGCTGTGTTCCATGTTACATTTGCAGTAGAAAAAAAGAAGGTAACTCTATTTACAGTTATAATGCTTACATCTTTTGGAATAACATCATCCACATGCAGTCTTAGTCTAGCGCTAATCAACTCGCTGCCGGGGGGCAATTCAGGTGTTTCAAATGTGATTAAACTTCTGTATATATTTTCATTAAACCCCCAGCGCTCCGAACCGACCAAAAAAACTCTACTGGTGGAAAAATTGGTATTTGGACGTAGTTTACTTACATACGTGTCACCGGTCGGCGTCAATATTATTTCTGGCAAGACAACCATCCTTTCAAAGCCTCAGGTCCCCATACTTAACAGATTATGTTACATGTTATTTTGAAGCTTTGAATTTTGTTACCGAATGTGGGCATTTAAGTAGAATGCGACAAACTCGGAAGCAAATCCGAAAAGGCAAAGTTTTAATAGATCATTGTCTTAACCAAAAAATATTTTAGGAAAGCAATGTAAGTCAGTACCAAGGATATGCAAATAGGAACCTCCCCAAAGAAATTGCAAATTGGGGAGGTTTGATTTTACAAGTTTTTTTATTTTGCGGCCGGATTTTTATGATGTTCCTTTATACAGATGTTTTTCAATGGCCCTGTACAGGCAAAAACCGCCGTATACCCTCACGCCGGCGCGGCCCAGCAAATCCTTGGGCACGAGATATACATGAGAAATGTAACAGTAGCAATATTGGCGTGACTTCCGGATGTAAACGGAATTATTGCGCTAATGCCTGCTGTCTCTCTTGCCTCGGTGGATCCGTTTATAATTAAGAGAATGTACGAGAACATGCCCTTTCGGGTATGTTCTCGTACAAAGGAATCAGGCAAGGCGTATTACAGTTAAGGTGACCCCTGCACCGCTCTGCAGTGTCGCCGCGCCCAGCAAACCAGAAAACTGAAGTTCAAGCTGATCTCCGGCAGTCAGCGAAGCTATGGTAGTGGCGCTGAAAGCTGATGCGGAAATGGTTGGTGCAAAAACAGATCCGGGAATCGCCGTACCGTTTTGGAGCACCTGAGTGGACATAGCCAGACCCGCGGTGACGTTAACCTGGTAAGTTACCAGGTAGGTGCCCGTACTGGGAACCGTAAAGATGGTGTTTGTTCCATCAACAGTAAAGGTATCTAAATTTTGGTTATTAGGCAGAGCTATAGTTGTGCCTCCTAACACCACGGCAATGGTGTCACCGGTGGTATTCTGTGCATTCATGGAGTTTTCTGTGACAGAAGGCCCAGTGGCTCCAGTAGGACCGATAGGTCCAGTATCACCGGTAACTCCAGCAACTCCAGCAACTCCAGCAGGTCCGGTCGGCCCCGTAGGTCCGGTCGGCCCAACAGCGCCAGTGGCCCCGGTAGCTCCGGTCGGCCCAGTTGCTCCGGTTGCTCCGCCAGCTCCGGTTGCTCCGGTTGCTCCGGTTGCTCCGCCAGCTCCGGTTGCTCCAGTAGCTCCGGTAGCCCCGGTCGGCCCGCTTGCTCCGGCAGCTCCGGTAGCTCCAGTCGGCCCAGTTGCTCCGCCAGCTCCGGTTGCTCCAGTAGCCCCGGCAGCTCCGGTCGGCCCGGTTGCTCCAGTAGCTCCAGTCGGCCCAGTTGCTCCGCCAGCTCCGGTTGCTCCAGTAGCCCCGGTAGCTCCGGTCGGCCCGGTTGCTCCAGTAGCTCCAGTCGGCCCAGTTGCTCCGCCAGCTCCGGTTGCTCCGGTCGCCCCAGTTGCTCCGGTAGCTCCAGTAGCTCCAGTCGGCCCGGTTGCTCCGGTAGATCCGGTAGGTCCGCCAGCTCCGGTTGCTCCAGTAGCCCCGGCAGCTCCGGTAGCTCCAGTAGCTCCGGTTGCTCCAGTAGCCCCGGCAGCTCCGGTCGGCCCGGTAGGTCCGGTTGCTCCGGTAGCTCCGGTCGCCCCAGTTGCTCCGGTCGCCCCAGTTGCTCCGGTAGCTCCAGTAGCTCCAGTCGGCCCGGTTGCTCCGGTAGATCCGGTAGGTCCGGTTGCTCCGGCAGTTCCGGTAGGTCCAGTAGCTCCGGTAGCTCCGCCAGGTCCGGTCGGCCCGGTTGCTCCGCCAGCTCCGGTAGCTCCAGTAGCTCCGGTTGCTCCAGTAGCCCCGGCAGCTCCGGTCGGCCCGGTTGCTCCAGTAGCTCCAGTCGGCCCAGTTGCTCCGCCAGCTCCGGTTGGCCCGGTTGCTCCGGTTGCTCCAGTAGCCCCGGCAGCTCCGGTTGGCCCGGTTGCTCCGGCAGCTCCAGTCGGCCCAGTTGCTCCGCCAGCTCCGGTTGCTCCGCCAGCTCCGGTTGCTCCAGTAGCCCCGGCAGCTCCGGTCGGCCCGGTAGATCCAGTAGGTCCAGTAGCTCCGGTAGCTCCGGTAGGCCCAGTAGGTCCAGTAGCTCCGGTAGGCCCACCCGGTGATGGATTTTCTATTGTCACAATAGCGGAACCCTCTGTTACCGTAATATCAAGGGTAGTGGACTGGAAGGTCAGAGTTTCTCCAAAACCGACTGTCCCAGTGCCTACAGGGCCGTCTACGGTAAAGAGCGTTTCCCCTGGTGCAAGGGTTCCGGTAGGTCCGGTAGGCCCAGTCGGTCCGGTAGGTCCGGTCGCTCCAGTCGGCCCAACAGCGCCAGTGGCCCCGGTAGCTCCAGTCGATCCGGTAGGCCCGCTCGGCCCGGTGGGTCCAATCGGACCGGTAGGTCCGGTCGCTCCTGTCGGCCCAACAGCGCCGGTGGCCCCGGTAGCTCCAGTCGGCCCGGTAGGCCCGCTCAGCCCGGTGGGTCCAATCGGACCGGTAGGTCCGGTCGCTCCTGTCGGCCCAACAGCGCCGGTGGCCCCGGTAGCTCCAGTCGGTCCGGTAGGTCCAGTGGGCCCAGTAAGTCCAGTCGGTCCGGTAGGTCCAGTAGGTCCGGCGGGTCCAGTCGGCCCAGTGAGTCCAGTAGGTCCGGTGGGCCCAGTAAGTCCAGTAGGTCCGGTGGGTCCAGTAGGTCCAGTAGGTCCAGTAGGTCCAGTAGGTCCGATAAGTCCAGTAGGTCCGGCGGGTCCAGTCGGTCCAGTGGGTCCAGTAGGTCCAGTAGGTCCAGTAGGTCCAGTAGGTCCAGTAGGTCCAGTAGGTCCAGTAGGTCCGGCGGGTCCAGTCGGCCCAGTGGGTCCAGTAGGTCCACTCGGCCCAGTAGGTCCACTCGGCCCAGTAGGTCCGGTGGGTCCAGTGGGCCCAGTAGGTCCGCTCGGCCCAGTAGGTCCAGTAGGTCCGGCGGGTCCAGTAGGTCCACTCGGCCCAGTAGGTCCACTCGGCCCAGTAGGTCCGGTGGGTCCAGTGGGCCCAGTAGGTCCGCTCGGCCCAGTAGGTCCAGTAGGTCCAGTAGGTCCAGTAGGTCCAGTAGGTCCAGTAGGTCCAGTAGGTCCAGTAGGTCCAGTAGGTCCCCCGTTAGGAAAGATTCTAAATACTATGATCAGTTGCGGTCTTCTATCTATCTGATGGGAGTCTGAACTTGAAAATATTACAAGTGATGAATGCTTATGTTCTTTTCCAGTTAAAGCAATGCCAAAATTAGGAATTGAATTATCTATCCAACCCCTCACCAATGCGGTTATATCCGTTTCAACAAAGTGCCCAACTTGACGGGGCCTGATATCAAACACACTATTTGCGGAAACAAAACTGGGGGCTGTGTTCCATGTTACATTTGCAGTAGAAAAAAAGAAGGTAACTCTATTTACAGTTATAATGCTTACATCTTTTGGAATAACATCATCCACATGCAGTCTTAGTCTAGCGCTAATCAACTCGCTGCCGGGGGGCAATTCAGGTGTTTCAAATGTGATTAAACTTCTGTATATATTTTCATTACAACCCCAGCGCTCCGAACCGACCAAAAGAACTCTACTGGTGGAAAAATTGGTATTTGGACGTAGTTTACTTACATACGTGTCACCGGTCGGCGTCAATATTATTTCTGGCAAGACAACCATCCTTTCAATCTTAATTTTCCATGCTCAACAGATTATGTTATATCTTATTTTGAAGCTTTGAATTTTGTTACCGGATTTAAGCATCTAAGCAGAATGTAAAAATTTTGGAAGTAACTTCAAAAGACGGGTGTTAATGGGCATTTAGGTTAAAAAAACTCTTAATAGCCGTCGCTTTAGCAAAAAAAATTTTTATGTAAAGAAAAGAAAGGGTGGCCTGCAAAAAGGGGACGTGAGTCCAAGGGTGCAAAATAATAACCTCCCCCAAGAAAATGTAAGGGGAGGTTCTGTTTTACAATTATCAAGAAAAGTATTTGGCAAATTGCTATATTCTGTACGGCAAAGATTTTTTCCAGAGGTCTCTACAGGACGGCGGCCATATTAACGGTTTCAATGATGACCCTTATTTCATTCCTGCTGCGAAACTCACCATAGCCGGTGGGCAAACGATATCCCTCATAGGCAGCGCCGCCGTGCAGTTTTCCCTGATCTGCTGGCTGGCAAGTGAAACGGCATCGCCTATTATGATCCACCTGGGACTTTCGGGCATGGGAACATCCTCATTGCTATGCGGCTTGTTGCCTGCGGAAATGATCTGGTTCTGGGTGTTCGCGGCGTTGTGCGCACTGCTGGGGGCCAGCTGCAACCTGTACAACATCCCCTATATCGCCTATATGCAGGAAACTATCGCCCCGGACCGGATGGGGCGTGCCTTTTCCCTGATCGGGAGCCTCAGTTCAGCGACTATGCCTTTGGGATTGCTTATAGCAGGCCCAATTGCCGAAAACAGGGGAGTGCCGTTGTGGTTTTTTGTCTCCGGAAGCGTACTCCTCCTGCTTACGCTTGTCAGCGCCCTGCTCATCCTGCCGAAAAAGGCGGATAAGGCAGGCAAAAGTGAACATAAAACCGAGATTATCGGCAAATAGTTCATTCAGAATGCTTTAAATGAAATACGACAAAGTAACATCAAGTGGATTTGCGCATGGTCTTTTTAACGGACAGGATATTATTGCATTCCCGCTGAAAATCATTATCAGGCTTTCGTTTCAAAAACATACTTAACAATAGGAGCGCCAAGAAACTCGCCAATAGTCCCACATAAAGCGGATCAATCCCTTTCGGATAAAGAAAGTGCCAGATCAGGTCAACTAACGGGCCCACCAAAGCGGCCATAATTCCAGCCGCCGGCTTAACAAATCGAGGGAAGAACGCTGCCCCAAGCAATGGGAAAAATACCGTGCAGCCACGCAATCCCATTGATAAAAAGCTCCAGCTCAATATCATTGATTTAAGACTGCTGACCACAAATAAAACCCCTAAAGCACTTACGATAAAGATTAATATGCGCTGTATCTTTAGAATTCTTTGATCATCAGCACCGCGGCAAATAAACCGCTTGTAGATATCCTTGGTAAGCATAGTTGATACACCAAGAGTCAAACCCGCCCATGTACCAATGATTGCCACCAGCAAGGTGGCCAGAACTACCCCTGCCGGTAACGGCGGTAAAAAATTCATAATAAAAATGGGCAATACCTGATCAGACGGAGTATCGGGGAAATTAGCCCTCATAAATAAACCGATTAGAATGCCGCCTATGCCCACCGGGGGAATCATAAACGCAGAAACTAATGCCGCCGTACGAGCTGAGGCCAGGCTTTTAGCAGAAAATATCGCCTGGATGTATGTCTGGGTAGAAAGCACTCCTACCAAAAGTGAAAACCCGGCGGCAAAATCAGCGTTAAAACCGCGCCCGAACAAAGAAAACCAGGGAAACAGCGGGAAATCAGCCATCAGCCCCGACCAGCCGCCTACCATTCCAAAAGCCATTATCCCACAGAAAATAGTCGTCAGGTAAAGAAGAATCAGTTTTGCCACTCCAACCAGGCCAGTGCCCCAAACACCACCGGAAAAAACATAAGCCAACACCAGAAAGACACTTATTAATGCAGCCACAACCGGGCTTATATGAAACATGGAAGTAAGCAGCGCCACCGCTGAAAGTCCCTGCGCAATTATGTTTAAAAATATACCGACAGAAGAAAAAACACTTGAGATCGGGCCAATACCATCTCCATATACATTCACCAGGTACTGGGGCATAGTTTCAAGATTACTTTCATATAGCTGCCGGGCCAGCCCCAGTCCCAGCACGGCGCATGCGATACCCGCACCCAGCGTAAACCACCATGCACAAAGACCAAAGTTAAAGGCCAGTTGTGCCGTACCAACCGTGGAGGCGCCTCCCACCAGGGTGCCCATAATGGTACCCGCCACCACAGTCACTCCGGCCCGACGACCTCCCACTGAAAAATCCCTGGCGGATTTGACCCTACTCCCCGCATAAACCCCAATCAACGCAATAACTGTAAGTGTTATTATAATCCCAATAATGTGGCTAGTTGTTAGTGCATATCCCAATTTTATTCACCAATTTTCTTCGTCAGCTCAATTCCCCGCCGGCAGTCATTTTTGTTAAATTCCACAGCGCCGCGGCAAAAACGTCTGTCATAACTGTCCCAAGGATTGTCTGCAACACCGTTTGTGCACCGGTTCTTCGCGATTGTCATTGTGGCAACGCTAAGTTTAAAATCTTTGTCATACCTTTTCCCCATTGTTGTCATAATGGACACCCCCTGCCAAATTCATTCTACATCAGTTTTGTGTATCCATCAAACCGATTACGGGATACCCAACATGGCTCTGGGGCCATTCAATATATACGTTATATACGTTTTGAAACACCATACCGATATCGGACGGCAGGCTGTCGCAGGTAAATTCCCGCTCATCTTGCCGTGTCATGGTTATCCTCCGGTAAATTAATGTTTTTTCGCTCAATTAAACTCAGGTCTTGTAGCCGCTGCTGTCTGTTGCTTCGTCCCGATCATAACTTCCCGAAAAGCGCATTTTTGGATTCATAATCAATATACACTGTGGCTTCCGCCTTTCCCTTGCGTTATTCAGTATGGTTTATTAATGCTATGGGCAACCTAAAAAACATAATACGCTTTGTCAGGATGGTGAATTTTATTGGAGGTTACAGATAGACTGACCAGAGGTTTCTTGGCGGGAGTAGTTGGTGGCGTTTTTACGGATATATTAAGTTATATTTCAATAAAACTTGAATTTGCGAATCTGCATCACTCGGACTGGGCTGCCGTTATCCTTTTCGGCCATCAACCCACTAATACTATAGAAACCGTTTTCTCTCTGCTGATCCAGCTAATATTTGTAGGGTTTTTAGGGGTAATCTTCACTTATTTAGTTACCATACTCTTTACAAGCACAAATTATCTTTTTAAAGGCTGGTTATTTGGCGTTATATCATGGTTTATCATTTATACTATAACATTCTTAGCCAGGATACCCGAACTGGCGCCGCTTGATACAGGCACCGTAATAACGGACTTTACCGTAGGTTCCGTTTATGGTCTGATTTTAGCTGAAACAATACGCTGGTTGGAAAACAGAGCATTAAAAGCAACATAAGGGGCAACAGGAATCCTGGGGACACAATGTGAGTTGTTTATATCAGCGACCGTGTTTAGTGTTGATACCCATCCCCGGCAAGCCTTCATAATCCCGCCTTTATCGTTCATATCCAGCTACTTTATTAAAGTATTTTACCAAATTATATTAACAAGAATGCAATCGGCAATTGTCCTCCATTTCAGAGCCTTAACTGAGACGGCAAGACGGTAAAAATGATTCCAGACGAAAAATATTTTTCAGTTTGCTGAAAAAGGAGTTAAATTTAGACCTTTACAAAGCTACAAAGCCATTTTGAAATACGTAAGTTAAAAGGATGGACCAAAATAAGATTTAAACCCACATGTTATTGTATTGGAACAATACAAAATCGTCACTGAACTTGCTTGCGTCTCTTCTTGTTTCTTATTTTCCTAAAGACAGCCACTCCGGCAAGCACCGCTGCCCCGGCAATTAAATAAGGATAGTATCTTATCAGCAATACTTCCAGGTAAACCCAGTTTTGCCCAATGACTAACCCAAAGGATACTAGCAAGGTTATCCAGCAGGCGGCTCCCACCGCCGCTATACTTATCGCTGTAATAAAGGGCATTTTACTTATGCCGGAAAGGTAAGGTACAACACTGCGGGCCACCGGCAGGAAATATGCGATAAAAATAGCATAGGAGCCGTATTTACCAAACCATTTTTCCAGCCCGGCGATTTTATCAGGTGTTAAGCGCACATACCGACCGTATCTTTCCATAAACGGTTTGCCTATTCTACGACCGATGGTATACCCGGAAGCAAACCCGCCCAGTGTACCGACCATAGCCACCATGAAAATCTGAGTATAATTAAAAATACCCACATGGGAAAAATACCCCGATAGGGTGAGCATTGTCTTTGAGGGCATGGGAATGCCCAGGGTATCTATAAACATGGTAAAGAATAGCGCCCAGTAACCGTATAGATCAACTAATTCCAGTGCCACACTTTTATAGTCCACACGCTTCTCCTAACTACAATCTTTGAATTAAATTCGATAATCTAAAAATTCAACTAAAATTGCATCTCTGTTTTTTCTCTCTTCTCATTAACACAATACCGGTAACCATAAGGGCTACCGGTATTACTACACGTAAAGGCACAGTCAACTCCGCACCAATATGCATACTTCAACAAAAAACGTAACAGCCATAACACCGTGTTTGGCGTTTACCTCATTCCCTTTAGTCTGGCCACCCGGTCCTGGATAGGCGGGTGAGTGCTGAACAGTCTGGCCAAATTAGCTCCGGAAAACGGGTTGACTATAAACAGATGTGAGGTTGCCGGATTAGCCTGCATGGGAATACGGTGCGCCGCCGACTCCAATTTTAAAAGAGCATTAGCCAACCCGTCCGGTGACCCGGCAATGCGGGCTCCCGTGGCATCGGCCATATATTCCCTGGACCGGGAAATGGCCATTTGCACGATCATAGCCGCAATGGGCGCTAAAAAGGCCATAATCAGCCCGCCGACCATGCCGCCTCCTTCATCATCATCACCCCGGCCCAGCCCGAATATGGCAGCCCACTGAAAAGCGTTGGCCAACATAGTAATGGCACCGGCTAAGGCAGCCGCTATAGTGCCGACCAGCACATCTCTGTTTTTAATATGAGCCAGCTCGTGGGCCAGCACACCTTCCACTTCGGACCGGTTTAACAAGCGCATAATGCCTTCGGTAACAGCCACCGCCGCATGGGAAGGGCTGCGCCCGGTAGCAAAGGCGTTGGGTTGGTCCGATGGTGTCACGTAAAGTTTGGGCATGGGAATACCGGCCCGCCGGGATAACCTCTGCACTATATCATAAAGCTCGGGGGCCTCGGCTTGGGAAACCGGGTAAGAACGCGTCATTTTTATAGCAATTTTATCGCTGTAGAAGTAACCGAAAAAGTTCATGGCCATAGCGATAAGGAAAAACAACATAGCGCCTGACTGGCCGCCGATAGCGTTACCCATCAACACCAGTATAATGGATAGCACACCCATTAATAACCAGGCTTTTAAGGTATTCATATGCATCCCTCCGTTAAATTAATTTAACTCACCTGACGGGTAAGGATGAGCATCGGTTTTTTACACCAAGGCAATCATTTCATTAATATAAATAATTAATGCATTCATAACGGTTATCCCCCTAACCATCACCTGCCTTGACAATACGGCCGCCTGGCCGGCATCCAGGCCTTCCGTAGCGGGCTGCAGCCGGATAAGCTGGTCTTCCAGCTGTTTTATTTGCTCCCTGATAAAATCAATGTTAATTCGATTATCCGCATGCCCGTCTTGCTCTTGTTCTAAAAAGGAAATTTGCTCCTTTATTTCTTCCAGGGTAAACCGCTGTGCTTTCAGGGTCTCGATAACTTTGAGCCGCGCAAGGGTATGCTTGGTATAATAACGGTAATTGTTTTCCAAGCGAACGGGTTTAAGCAAACCCAGGTTGGTATAGTAATCGATGGTTCTCTTACTCACCCCGGCCAGCTTGGCAATGGCCCCGATTTTATAATGCATCAACTCCCCAAAGCTATCACCTCGCATCTATTATATAATATGCCCCGCATACTGTACAGTATAACGTTACGCTTTGGGGGTGCTTACGAGCTAATTTTATTATATGCAAGCTCCAGCAAAAATACCTGGCATTATTAAGCTAAGGACCGTTCTGTGTAACCAGCACTTCCGGATATCATTAAGCTTCCGGAAATGGTATTAGTATTTTTTGTTCTCGCTATTAAATGATGAATGCGGACACAACAAATATCAAATACAACCCGCCGGTTAAAACCAACGTTGCGGGGCGAATGGACTTCTTTATCTGCAGGCTTAGGTAAACCAGACCTGCACCCGCCAGAGCCAGTATAGCGCTGACCAGAGCCAAATCGGACAGTACCCAGGGCGTCAAAGCAATCCCCAGGGCGGGGATCATCGAACTTTGAAATACCATCGCCCCGGTAATATTGCCCAGCGCAAGAGTGTCCTTACCCTGGCGCACCCAAATCAGGCTATTAAATTTTTCCGGCAGCTCCGTGGCAATCGGAGCGATGAAAATGGATAATACAAAGGGTGATATGTGCATAAGTTCGGCCACATGCTTAATGCCGTCTACAAAGAAGTGCGCACCGATAATAATCCCTGCAAGAGCGGTAAACACCTGCAGCAATATTACCGGAGTCACAGGTTGTTCGTGCCTTCTGGCAAAATGCAATGGCTTCAGTTCAGACCCACCAAGGGTACTTCCCGCTTTAATGGTACGAGCAGCGTAAAAAGCGTAGGCAAGCACTAATATTATAGCTACGGGATGTTTGTAAGCGGCCGGTAAAAAGGCGGTTATTATGGCCAATGAGTATACCGTAATAAAAAATCGCAGGTCCCTTTTCATAACGGCATGATCAATCAGCATAAATTCCCGTTTCCGACCGTTCACCGTGTATACCAGCGCGGCGATGCCCGTAATGGACAGCGCCAGTGTGGCCAACATAAACGGCGCACCCAGAATAGCACCGATTCCTATCTCATGGGCTGCCTCCCCCGTACCGAATAAAATAGCCATTAAGGGGATCATCGATTCAGGTAAAGCAGTGCCTACAGCCGCCAGAACACTGCCCACCGCACCTTCGGATAGCTTTAATCTTTTTCCCAGCCATTCTATACTGTTGGTAAAAATCTCCGCGCTTAATAGAATTAAAGCCAGACCACCAACTAAGTAAAATAAAATTAACATGCAACAGTTCCTTTCTTAGATTTTTTTATAAATAAAAAAGCGAAACCCTCACGCAAAGCTCGTGATGGTCTCGCTTAGCTTACTTAATCGTTAAGCCATGTCAAACCGGGCTACAGCCGTATTGACGATTTGACAACCCATGGACCGGGCAGCTACTCCCCTTTGATAACTATTTTACGTGGCCATGCACGTGCTGTCAATAACATATTATGTTTTTTTAGAGTCATCTTTAGCATAGCCTTCCTCCGGCTTTTCAATGCACGGCGGGCGGAATTCGGGCCTGTCATGGGCACCCACGTCGGCCCCCGGGTCATCGGTATGACTTACTGCGCGGTATAGCAATAGTCTCTGCTCAGCCAATCATTATTTTGCCCTCGGGATAGCGCACATCAGGCTGTTTTTCCTGGTAAGCCAGCGCATAACCTATGCTTCCTTTCCTTTATAAAAAGCTATTGTATTACGAACTATTTAGCCCGTTATGCAACACAACCCCTTCCTATTTCATTCAAGTGGGGTAGAATCCCCATCTGAAGCCCTGATGTTCAGCTTCTAGCTGAACAAGTTCACTGTAAGGTTAAAGTTTTTTATCAACAATTGATATCTATCTATGTAAATTGAGCACCTCTTGCACGGGAATAGCTAAGCCGGTAACCTTGTCGGTGCCGTCTACCTGTCTGTGCAAATTACCAAACACCACCCCCACCACCCGGCCTTCTCTGTCGAACACAGGACTGCCACTATTACCGGGGTATACAGGAGCACTGATGCTAAATACTCTATCAGGCTTGCCACCAACCATCAGATATTGCTCCACCCGGCCTTCAGCCACAATATTATTCAGACCCAGCGGGTTGCCCACCACCCTTATTTTATCACCGGGCACCGGAGACTTATCAGCGTTTAACGGCACTACCGGTAAATCATCAGCCTGCAAAGTAACCACGGCCAGATCAAATTCCGGTCTGTCAACCCAGCTAACGGCCTTATATACTTTTCCATCAGGAAAAGTAATCGCCATGTTTAGCGCATCTTCGATGACATGGTGATTGGTAACGACTATCCCGCATGAGTCAATATTAAAACCGGTACCGGATTTTTGTTCCACCGGGGCCAGCGCACCCTGTTTACGGGCCACCACCTTGATCTGCACCACCGCCGCTTGTAACCGCTGAATGTCTATATCCTTTTCCAACTGCAATGACCGCGATATTAAATCTCCCACAGGTGCTTGTAAAACAGGCCAGGAAGTGGCTGCAACCAGACCTAAAAATGCCAGGGCGGTGATCAGTGCTACTATGCGCAGCAGCAACGAAGGCCGGCTTGAAATTAATTCACCGTCATCAGATTCATCACAGCAGCCATCATTAAAATAATCATCTACACATTCATCATCCTGCACAGCATCATCCGCAATACTATCACTTCCATACCCAAAAGAAGTTTGCATCGCTTCCTGTTCATTATTCTTCATATTTATGGTCATTAAGCACCCCTAATATATTTGGTCAGATTATGCCGGACATTGTCTCAGCAAAAACACTACTATGAGTATAATATCCGCATCCAGCCGGTTAAGTCCAGAAAAAATAAGTGCAGATGCTCATGACATTAAAGGCCCGATGCTCTTTTAGGTGCTAAAGATTGCTTGACAAAGGATAATATAGCCACTATAATGTGTTGTGGTACGACGCGTCGCAACACGACGCAATTAGGAGAGGTGCGAATGATGTTAGAAGAAGATCGGGCAAGTAAAGAACTGGTTGAACATTTGCTTTTTCTGCATAGGGCATTGCGCCACGGAGTAAAGCCCCGGACAATGGCAGACGGATATACAATCCCGCAAAGAATTGTTATGGGATACCTATTCAAATTCGATAATTTGAGCGTGAAAGAATTGAGTCAACAAGTCGGTCTTTCGCACAGTACCATATCGGGAATCGTAGACAGGCTGGAACGTAAGGGGTTGGTAACACGTATTCAGGACTCTCGGGACCGGCGTATCACAAAAGTATCGTTAACCGATTTAGCTAAAAACTACTTTAATAGTATGATGACACAGCGAATGTTTTCAGGTGTTCTGGGCGCCTTTAACCGGGCGACAGCCGGGGAACAAATGAAAATTCTTGAAGGACTCAGAACCCTGCGGGAATTATTGGGAAAGGATGTCTAAAAGGACACAGCTTTATTTATAAATTACCAACTAACGGGAGAAGACTAGCAATGATTAAGCTATTAAGGTTCTTAAAGCCATTCGCCTGGTCTGTGGCCAGTGTTTTGGTGCTTGTGCTTTTTCAATCCCTTGCCGACCTGTATCTGCCGACTCTGATGTCCGATATTGTGGATATTGGTATCGTCACCGGTGATAACCGGTACATTATCAGAACCGGTGCTTTAATGCTGTTTTTCGCTGCCGGTAGTGCTTTATGCCTGATTACAGCAAGCTTTTTATCTTCCAAAATAGCCGCAGGACTGGGCAGAAATCTGCGCGGCATAGTTTTTTCGCGGGTGGAGAGCTATTCGCTCCACGAGTTTGATCAGTTGGGCACCGCCTCTCTGATTACCAGGACCACCAACGATATTACCCAGATACAGCAAGTATTGGTTGTTATGATGCGCATGATGGTCGGCGCGCCTATGATGAGTATCGGCGGCATTATTATGGCGGTTTCCAAAGATGCCGTGTTATCGCTGGTCTTCGCCGTAGTGCTGCCGTTCCTGGCCGGTACGATCCTGCTCATTTTCCGTAAGGGCGTGCCGCTATTTAAGGCCATGCAGGTTAATCTCGACAGATTAAACCGGGTTCTGCGCGAAGGTCTTACCGGCATCAGAGTCGTCCGCGCTTTTAACCGCCTCGACCATGAGCGGGAACGTTTTCTCGCGACCAACAGCGACCTGACCGGTACAGCCATTAAGGTCAATAAGCTTATGGCCGCCTTAATGCCTGTAATGATGCTGGTGATGAACCTTTCCACCATTGCCATTGTATGGTTCGGCGGTATCCGGGTTGACCACGGCGACATACAGGTAGGTGATATGATGGCCTTTTTGCAATATGCCATGCAAATTATGTTTTCACTTATTATGA
Source organism: Desulfoscipio sp. XC116 (assembly GCF_039851975.1). GTDB lineage: Bacteria > Bacillota > Desulfotomaculia > Desulfotomaculales > Desulfallaceae > Sporotomaculum. Next base: position 876,481 of record NZ_CP156660.1, on the reverse strand, counting down.
TTTCCTTTATGTTTATCATGCTTCCCCGAGCGGAAGCTTCTGCTGTGAGAATTAACGAAGTGCTTGATATGGTGCCTGAAATCAAGGACGCTGAAAAAACGAAGCATGTTTCCGGTCAGAGGGGTTTTATAGAGTTTAAAAACGTTACCTTTAGCTATCCCAACGCCGAGCAGCCCGCGATCAGCAATATTTCTTTCACAGCCGGCCCCGGCGAGGTCACGGCCATCATAGGCGGCACCGGTTCGGGAAAATCAACTTTAATTAACCTGATCCCGCGTTTCTACGATATTGACACGGGCAGCATTTTAATCGACGGCGTTGATGTGCGAAAAATGTCCCAGGAAAACCTGAGAGCTAAAATAGGGTTGGTGCCACAAAAGGCTGTGCTTTTCACTGGCACCATTGCTGATAACATCCGATATGGCAAAGAAGATGCCGCGGATGAAGAAATCAGGCATGCCGCTGAAACCGCCCAGGCCACTGAATTTATCACCGGCATGAAGGATGGTTTTGATGCAATAATCGCACAGGGGGGCACTAATGTTTCGGGTGGACAGAAGCAGCGTCTTTCCATCGCCAGAGCTTTAGTAAGAAAACCTGAAATCTATGTGTTTGACGATGCCCTATCGGCCCTGGACTATAAAACAGATGCCGGGCTGCGCGCAGCGCTCAGAAAGGAAACAGCCAGCGCAACCGTACTGATTGTGGCCCAGAGAGTCAGCACGGTAATGAGCGCCGACCGGATCATCGTTATGGAAAACGGTCAAATTGCCGGTATTGGTACTCACAGGGAACTCTTGAATACCTGTGAAGTATACCGTGAGATTGTATTTTCACAGCTTTCCGGGGAGGAGATAGCATGAGGACAACAGAGCGCAGGGGGCAGGGACCAACGGCCGGAGGCCCCGGAGGAGGCTTCGGCCGAGGCCCGATGCGGGGACAAATGGGTATGCCGGTACAAAATGCCAGGGATTTTAAAGGAACCATGAAAAGGCTGCTCGGCTACTTAAAACCCCGCAGAGTCAGGCTGTTAACCGTGTTTGTCATGGCTATTCTCGGCACAGTTTTCAGTATTATGAGCCCGAAAATACTGGGCAAAGCCACTACCAAGCTGTTTGAAGGCGTCATGATGAAATATCACCATGTGCCCGGGGCCAGAGTTGACTTTGAGTACATTATACAGATACTTTGGCTTTTAATCGGATTATATATTTTCAGCGCCTTCTTTAATTATCTGCAGCAATATATCATGGCCGGGGTAGCCCAAAAGACGGTCTTTGATATACGCAATGATGTCCATGATAAACTGGCCCGTCTTCCGCTCAATTTTTTTGATTCACGCACTCACGGTGAAATATTAAGCCGTGTTACCAACGATGTGGACAACATAAGTTCTACTTTGCAGCAAAGTTTAACCCAGTTAATCAGCTCGATCGTGACAATTGTCGGCATTTTAATTATGATGCTGACTATCAGTCCGCTAATGACTTTAATTGCGCTTGTAACTCTGCCGCTTTCATTTGCCGTAACGGCAATGATCGCCAAGCGTTCTCAGAAATACTTTGCGGCCCAACAGAAGGAACTGGGTATACTCAACGGACATGTTGAAGAGATGTACACCGGCCACCAGATTGTAAAAGCTTTCGGGCAGGAGAACGAATCCATCGCCAGATTCGATGAGATTAACGAAAGACTTTATCATGCGGGCTGGAAAGCCCAATTTGTTTCCGGCATCATCTTTCCGCTAATGAACTTTATCAGCAATATCGGCTATGTTTTGGTTTGCGTTGTGGGAAGTATTCTGGTCATGAAAAAGTCGATTGAAATCGGTGATATACAGGCTTTTATCCAATACTGCAGGCAGTTTACCCATCCCATCATCCAGATGGCCAATATCGCTAATATTGTCCAGTCCACGGTGGCTTCCGCCGAGCGGGTGTTTGAACTGCTGGACGAGGCCGAGCAAATTCCGGACCGGGAAGATGCCAGGAAAGTCGATTTCCCGAAAGGCGAAGTGAAATTCCGGAATGTCCGGTTCGGCTATAAAGAAGATGTCACTCTGATGGAAGATATGAATATTGATGTTCAACCGGGCCAGACCATCGCTATCGTAGGTCCGACCGGAGCCGGCAAAACCACCCTCGTTAACCTTTTGATGCGCTTTTACGAGGTGCTTGACGGGAGAATCACTGTGGACGGTGTCGATATCAGAGATCTAAAACGCGGTGATTTGCGTACTTTGTTCGGCATGGTGCTGCAGGATACCTGGCTTTTTAACGGCACTATCAAAGATAATATCGCCTATGGCCGGGCGGGAGCTACCGAAGAAGAAATTGTGCTGGCTGCCAAAGCGGCGCACGCGGACCACTTTATCCGAACCCTGCCCGATGGTTATAATACCATTCTCAATGAAGAAGCCTCCAATATTTCGCAGGGGCAAAAGCAGCTGCTAACCATTGCCAGAGCAATTCTTGCCGATCCGGCCATTCTGATCCTGGACGAAGCGACCAGCAGCGTCGACACCAGAACCGAACTCTTGATCCAAAAGGCTATGACAACACTGATGAAGGGACGGACGAGTTTTGTGATTGCCCACCGGCTATCCACCATCCGGGATGCTGATTTGATCCTGGTAATGAATAACGGCGAGGTTATTGAAACAGGCAGCCACTATGAGCTCCTGGCACAGGGCGGCTTCTACGCGGATCTTTACCAAAGCCAGTTTACGAATGTAAATGTTGGAAAAGAAGCTGTATAGGTCCGGTTTGACATTGCTGTCTGAACAAGTAGAATCATAGAACCGACAGGGGGACGGGCTGCTGATAATTGGCAACTCCGCCCCCCCTGTCAGCCCCCAAATAGCTGACTGTTGACTTTTAAGCGGCTTTCCTGCGCCCATTCGGCACCTCTCTTATCAAGGGAGCAGCCGCAATTAGGATTATGAACATAGCTCCGAAGATAACATGAAAGCCCTCCGCTTTATCCTGAAACCGGGAAAGTACCAGCACAATCAGCGAGGTACCGATTACCCCTCCGGCTTGGCGGAACATTCCACGCAGACCTGATATCTCTGCAATTTTATCAGGCATTAATTCAATAGCCGCATTATTGGAAGATGGACTGGCCATACCAACTCCCATCCCGGAAATAAAAATCACAAGAGCCAACCACCAAAAATCAGGGATTGCCAGACCCAGTATAACCGGGTGCTGGGAAAAACTTAAGGCCAAAACGCTTACAGCTAAGACTAAAAAGCCCACCGCCATAGGAATCCTATAGCCTAGACGATTCAACAGCATACTGGTTAACACAGACATGACCATCATGCCCAACGCGCGAGCTGTTAACATCCCGCCGCTGGCCAGATTGGAAAGGCCGTAGGCAACACGGCCATAATATGGTATAAAAGCCATTAGACCGAATACGCAGGCGCCATACAATAGATTAAGTCCATTAATGATAATAAAGGTGCGGTTTTTTAGTAAAGTTAACTCCAGCACCGGTGATGCGGACATATTCTCCCAGCGCAGAAAGGCCCAAAGCAAAAGTGCGCCCGCTAACAGTATAGCCCACGTCAGCCACGAATAAGCTGACAAGGGATTTTCACTAATACGGGTTAAAAAAAACATCAGACATAACATGGTAGCTGCGAGAAAGCTAATCCCTGTTATATCCAACCGGGTGCGATTCACCCTGGTATCAGGCTCCAAAAGCAAGTAAGTCATGGCCAGCACCATTAATCCTGCCGGGATATTAATTAAAAAGATAGCCTGCCAGGGTGCAAAGTCTAAAATCAATCCTCCAAAAGCAGGACCAATGATGCCCCCCAGGGGAAATATAGTAGTAAACAGACCAATAGCACGGGCACGGTTTTCCTTAAAATAGTCGCCTACGATTCCCATTGAGGTAGGCATAAAGCCGCTGCCTCCAAGTGCCTGCAGAAAACGAAACAGTATTAACATATAAATATTGGTTGAAAGTGCACAAAGAAAAGAACTGGTGGTAAAAATGGCTACACAGACTATCAGTACACGCTTTCTTCCCCACTGGTCACTAATGCGTCCCATTACAGGCAACATGATCAGAGTCATTAGCTGATATGCGGTAATTATCCAGGCCGTCCAACTGAGATCCGCTTTCAAGCTATGCTGGATAGTCGGCAGTGCAGTAGCTACGATGGTGGAATTAGCGGATGACATTAATAATGCTAGTGCAGTTATTGAAAAAATAACATATTTACGGTTCTGCCCGCCGAATATAGCCTTGAGCATTATCCGCCTCTCTTTCAGTTTGCCTGTTCATAGAAACCGCTAAAGCATCTCAATCATTACCCCTGGTTATGAAGTCTACCGGGCAATTATAAAAACCGTGGACGGAAATTACCCGGTATTGATAAAGCTGAACTACAGTGACCATAAGGATAAGGGGTTAATATTGCAGCCTTTCATGTCAATATGCCCATTGAGATAAAGTTTTGCTCTACAAAAAATTTTATTCCCTTTGGGGCGTAACACAAGTGGCGCGCTAAAATAACCCCTTGGTTTTTGCCAAGGGGTTATTTTTAAAATTAATTCCGGCGACGACCTACTCTCCCAGGGCAGATGCCCAAGTACCATCGGCCTCGAAGAGCTTAACTTCCGTGTTCGGGATGGGAACGGGTGTATCCTCTTCAGTATGGTCACCGGAAAACTTTATAAACTTTTAGGAAACCTCATTAAACTATGTCACGTATATTATCTAAACATATTGCTTAGGTATTTGTCAAGCAGTTCCCTCAAAAATGCACAGCTAAGCAAGTTTTATTTCAACAAGTAAACTATCTTGTATCCGGCAGCAGTATGGTTGGTTTATCGCCTAACGGCAACCAACCGCCAACTTCCGTAACAAAATCAGAGCACCGAATTTAAGGTCAAGTCCTCGACCTATTAGTACCGGTCCGCTGCACACATTGCTGTGCTTGCACGCCCGGCCTATCTACCTGGTAGTCTGCCAGGGGTCTTACTCCATTAACTGGATGGGAAACCTTATCTAGAGGGGGGCTTCGCGCTTAGATGCCTTCAGCGCTTATCCCGGCCGGATTTGGGTACCCAGCGCTACCGCTGGCGCGATAACTGGTACGCCAGTGATCCGTCCATCCCGGTCCTCTCGTACTAGGGACAGCTCCTCGCAAGTTTCCTGCGCCTGCGACGGATAGGGACCGAACTGTCTCACGACGTTCTGAACCCAGCTCACGTACCGCTTTAATGGGCGAACAGCCCAACCCTTGGGACCTACTACAGCCCCAGGATGCGATGAGCCGACATCGAGGTGCCAAACCTCCCCGTCGATGTGGACTCTTGGGGGAGATAAGCCTGTTATCCCCGGGGTAGCTTTTATCCGTTGAGCGACGGCTCTTCCACGCGAATGCCGCCGGATCACTAAGCCCGACTTTCGTCCCAGCTCGACTTGTTGGTCTCGCTGTCAAGCTCCCTTTTGCCTTTACACTCTATCCGCGCGATTTCCAACCGCGCTGAGGGAACCTTTGGGCGCCTCCGTTACTTTTTGGGAGGCGACCGCCCCAGTCAAACTGCCCACCTGACACTGTCCATGGAGCCGATTCAGGCTCCGGTGTTAGAATTTCAATATCACAAGGGTGGTATCCCAACGGTGGCTCCGTTAAGACTGGCGCCCTAACTTCTCAGCCTCCCACCTATCCTGTACATGCAATACCAAAATCCAATGTCAAGCTGCAGTAAAGCTCCACGGGGTCTTTCTGTCCTGTCGCAGGTAGCCGGCATCTTTACCGGCATTACAAGTTCGCCGAGTCCCTCGTTGAGACAGCGCCCAAATCGTTACGCCTTTCGTGCGGGTCGGAACTTACCCGACAAGGAATTTCGCTACCTTAGGACCGTTATAGTTACGGCCGCCGTTTACTGGGGCTTCGGTTTAAAGCTTCGCTTGCGCTAACCTCTCCCCTTAACCTTCCAGCACCGGGCAGGCGTCAGCTCCTATACGTCATCTTGCGATTTAGCAGGAACCTGTGTTTTTGGTAAACAGTCGCTTGGGCCTTTTCTCTGCGACTCCTTCATGCTCTGACAGTTAATGTCTTTACACTAATGGAGTACCCCTTCTCCCGAAGTTACGGGGTCATTTTGCCGAGTTCCTTAACGAGGGTTTTCTCGCGCGCCTTAGGATTCTCACCCCACCTACCTGTGTCGGTTTGCGGTACGGGCACCTTAGAGCCTCGTTAGAGGTTTTTCTTGACAGTTTGGGTGCAGCCACTTCGCTACTTGTTTTCGCTCCCCGTCACTTCTCAGGCTTCTTGAACCGCGGTTTTGCCTGCGGTTCGCCCTACGAGCTTGGACGCGCTTTTCCATCCGCGCGCTTGGCTTGCCCTGCTGTGTCACCCCATCCTTATAACGGCTTTAAGGTGGTATCGGATTCTCCACCGATTGTCCATCGCCTACGCTTTTCAGCCTCGGCTTAGGGCCCGACTTACCCTGGGCGGACGAGCCTTCCCCAGGAATCCTTAGGTTTTCGGCGGGCAGGATTCTCACCTGCCTTTGCGCTTACTTATACCGGCATTCTCACTTCCCATCAGTCCACTACTCCTTACGGTATAGCTTCTATCCAATGGGAACGCTCCCCTACCAATTCATTGCTGAATTCCGCAGTTTCGGTACCGTGCTTGAGCCCCGTTACATTTTCGGCGCAAGGTCACTTGACCAGTGAGCTATTACGCACTCTTTAAATGGTGGCTGCTTCTGAGCCAACATCCTGGTTGTCCGGGCAACCTCACATCCTTTGCCACTTAGCACGATTTAGGGACCTTAACTGGCGGTCTGGGCTGTTTCCCTCTCGACTACGAATCTTAGCACCCGCAGTCTGACTCCTGTACTTTAATAGTCCGGCATTCGAAGTTTGATTGAGTTCGGTAACCGGTGAAGGCCCCTAGCCCATTCAGTGCTCTACCTCCGGCTATTTTGTACAAGGCTAGCCCTAAAGCTATTTCGGGGAGAACCAGCTATCTCCGGGTTCGATTGGCATTTCACCCCTACCCACACCTCATCCACCGCCTTTTCAACGACGGTTGGTTCGAGCCTTCACGAGATGTTACTCCCGCTTCACTCTGGACATGGGTAGATCACCCGGTTTCGGGTCTACTTCAGCGTACTATGACGCCCTTTTTAGACTTGCTTTCGCTGCGGTTTACGGCCTTGATCAGCCTTAACCTGGCACGCTAAAGGTAACTCGCCGGTCCGTTCTACAAAAAGTACGCCATTACACGTTAATTGTGCTTTGACTGGTTGTAAGCGTACGGTTTCAGGTTCTGTTTCACTCCCCTCCCGGGGTGCTTTTCACCTTTCCCTCACGGTACTTGTGCACTATCGGTCGCTAAGGGTAGTTAGCCTTGGAAGGTGGTCCTCCCTGATTCCCACGGGGTTTCTCGTGTCCCGCGGTACTTGGGATGCTCTCTGAATTGACTTGCCTTTTCGCCTACAGGGCTGTTACCTTCTGTGGCCCGCCGTTCCTGGCGGGTTCGGCTAAGGTTGTCAGTCCGTTGTGAGAGTCCCGCAACCCCTATTCCGCACGCGAAATAGGTTTAGGCTGGCCCCGGTTCGCTCGCCGCTACTTGGGGGTTCTCGGTTGATTTCTTCTCCTCCGGTTACTTAGATGTTTCAGTTCACCGGGTGCCCTTCTTATGTCTATGTGTTCAACATAAGATGTTACCTCGTTACTGGTAACGGGTTGCCCCATTCGGAGATCTACGGGTCTATGCCTGCTTGCGGCTCACCGTAGCTTTTCGCAGCTTACCACGTCCTTCATCGGCCCTTAGCGCCCAGGCATCCACCGTACGCTCTTTCTAGCTTGACCTTTTGGTCTTCGGCGTCTTGTGCTTTTTACCTGTGCTTTACTTATACTTGCTTGCTTTCGCTGTGCAGTTTTCAAGGAACGTGCGGAGTTTTGCTTTCGGGGCTTGGCTGACCTTTTTTAGCGGTTGTCCAATGCCTTCGGCTTATCCGTTTTTTTTAATTCGGAGACTGTTTGCGACGCCTGACTTTTGTCTGGCGTCGCTGTGTAGTCCCTCAAAACCAAACAGTGCGTTTTATAGAGATGTCCGACCTAGGATTTAGGTGGTGGGTTATGGCTATACCAGTAACCACCACATAATCTCCTTAGAAAGGAGGTGATCCAGCCGCACCTTCCGATACGGCTACCTTGTTACGACTTCACCCCAATTACCGACCCCACCTTCGACGGCTGTTCCCTTTACAGGTTAACTCACCGGCTTCGGGTGTTGCCAACTTTCGTGGTGTGACGGGCGGTGTGTACAAGGCCCGGGAACGTATTCACCGCAGTATGCTGACCTGCGATTACTAGCGATTCCGACTTCATGCAGGCGAGTTGCAGCCTGCAATCCGAACTGGGACCGGCTTTCTCGGGTTCGCTTCACCTCGCGGCTGCGCGTCCGTCTGTACCGGCCATTGTAGTACGTGTGTAGCCCAGATCATAAAGGGCATGATGATTTGACGTCATCCCCACCTTCCTCCGTTTTGTCAACGGCAGTCCCTTTAGAGTGCCCAACCTCACTTGATGGCAACTAAAGGTAGGGGTTGCGCTCGTTGCGGGACTTAACCCAACATCTCACGACACGAGCTGACGACAACCATGCACCACCTGTCTTCCTGTCTCCCGAAGAAGAAGACTGTGTTTCCACAGCTGGCAGGAGATGTCAAGACCTGGTAAGGTTCTTCGCGTTGCGTCGAATTAAACCACATACTCCACCGCTTGTGCGGGCCCCCGTCAATTCCTTTGAGTTTCAGCCTTGCGGCCGTACTCCCCAGGCGGGGTGCTTATTGCGTTAACTGCGGCACTGGAGGGGTCGATACCCCCAACACCTAGCACCCATCGTTTACGGCGTGGACTACCAGGGTATCTAATCCTGTTTGCTACCCACGCTTTCGCGCCTCAGCGTCAGTTACAGGCCAGGGAGCCGCTTTCGCCACTGGTGTTCCTCCCAATATCTACGCATTTCACCGCTACACTGGGAATTCCACTCCCCTCTTCTGCACTCAAGCCCGACAGTTTCAATCGACAGCTACCGGTTAAGCCGATAGGTTTCACGACTGACTTGCGCAAGCCGCCTACACGCCCTTTACGCCCAGTAATTCCGGACAACGCTCGCCCCCTACGTTTTACCGCGGCTGCTGGCACGTAGTTAGCCGGGGCTTCCTCCAAAGGTACCGTCATTTGTTTCTTCCCTTTGGACAGAGTTTTACAATCCGAAAACCTTCATCACTCACGCGGCGTTGCTCCGTCAGGCTTGCGCCCATTGCGGAAGATTCCCCACTGCTGCCTCCCGTAGGAGTCTGGACCGTGTCTCAGTTCCAGTGTGGCCGGTCGCCCTCTCAGGCCGGCTACCCATCGCGGCCTTGGTAGGCCGTTACCCTACCAACAAGCTAATGGGACGCGGACCCATCCTGTAGCGGTTTGCACCTTTCTTCATCCGGTTATGCAACCAGATGAACTTATCCGGTATTAGCACCGGTTTCCCGGCGTTATCCCAGGCTATGGGGCAGGTTATCCACGCGTTACTCACCCGTCCGCCACTTGGTTTAGCAAGAAGTAAACTCCTCGCTAAACCCCGTTCGACTTGCATGTGTTAAGCACGCCGCCAGCGTTCGTCCTGAGCCAGGATCAAACTCTCCATAAAAGTTTATGCTAAGCGGGTTTGGTCTGCTTTAGGCTGCCCAGCCTTATTGGGCTGGATGACTTTATAGCAGCTTGTGCCCGTTTGCTTTTTAAGTGAGTTTAATCTGCTCGTTTTATGATTTACTCGTTTATTCGTTTGCTAAAAACCGCTGCTGTTTGGCTTTGGCTTTTAGCTTCGTTTGACGAGGTTTGATTGGCCGCCGTCGCTTGGCTCGGTTATTAATAACCAACCACGTCCGGCGTCCGTTTCCATCTCTTTGCACTGTTTAGTTTTCAAGGACCGGGCGGTCGTCGTTTGGCGACCGGAATTGTATTGTATCACTTTGATCGGCTTGTGTCAAAGGCAATTTGTGGTTGCCCCGGCGATTTATTTATCGCCTTACCAGTATTGCACTGGCTTGGTTTTTTACACCGCCGCTGTAGCAGCGACATTTGTAATAATACCACCTAAAATAGTATTTTGCAACAGGTATTTTATAACAATATCAAAAACATGCATCCCAGATCATTCTCCCTCTTCAACGGTCCATTCTTCATCCCAGTTCATAATTTGACTGATCTTACGTGAATTACGGTTAATGAAATTGGTGGCAAACTGGTCGGCGTCCTTTTCCGATCTTTCATCATCACTGGTCAAGAAACTTGTGGCAGCCTGATACCGATGCCTGAGTTCATGCACCAAAGCATGCAGCGAATACAACTGTTTGCTATGCACATCATCCCCGTCATCAGTCTGCACAAAAATAAAGATATACACCGCATCGTTAGATTCGTCGTAAATTCCTTCCAACTCACCACCAAACTCATCCAGAGCGAAATTAAAGCACAGGGGGTAGAATTTAATGATATCCAGCCTTGTTTCATAAACCACAATACTACGCGGTTTATAATCTTTACCTAAAAGCTTGATGATGCCCTCTATTTGTTTGTTGGTGATAATATTTTGGTTGTTGATTATTTTCATTGCAATTTCCCCCCAGCACTATATTCTCCACCAATAATACCGGTATTGCATGTTCGCTGGCCACCTGCTTAATACTTCTAACTGCTATAACCATTATATAATTGTTTTCATTATGATTCCACCAACCTCAAAGCCACCCAAACAATTAATATTTCTTAACGCAACTTATTATATAAACCGACAATGTTTTTGGCATTATTTTGCAGGAAATGCCACTGCTCATCAAGAATTGTATATTCCCGAGGTGATACGCATGTCCCGGGAGGAAATAATTGCAGAAATAGAACGCCTGCGTGCCAGAATGTATGATCTGGTCGACGCAGGCACAAATAATGACGATTTAATCATGGCCAGCCAAGAGCTGGATAGGTACATAGTAATGTACCACATGGCCGCCAATTTAGACTCTTACACCATTATTACACCATTAATCTTTCATCCTTGAAGGCTGCCCCAATATTAAACTGTCTCCTAGCTTATTTCTGCACCGACTCACCCTCTTACATTCTTTAGCAATTACATCATCCGACTATAAATTACCGCTGGCTAACAAGGCCCGGTTTTGCGGCCCAGGTACCGGCTGACAATCTTCATAGAGCAATACGGGCCGCACATGGAACAGCCGGTTTCATCCCGATGCTTGGTATATTGTTCAAATGTGCGCGGGTCTATAGCCAGCCGTTTTTGCTCGGCCCAGTTCAGATCTTTGCGAGCCTTGGCCATAGCCAGGTCCCATTCACCGGCGCCCTGCACGCCCTTAACAACGTCCGCCGCGTGACCGGCAATGCGCGACGCCATAATACCTTGGCGCACCGCCTCTTCATCCGGCAGGCCCAAATGCTCAGCCGGTGTGACATAGCATAGAAAGTCGGCTCCCGCGGCGGCCGCTATAGCGCCACCAATAGCCGCGGTAATATGATCGTAACCCGGAGCCACATCTGTGACCAGCGGGCCTAGAACGTAAAAGGGGGCATTGTGACAAAGCCTTTTTTGCAGCTTGATATTGGTTGCCACCTGATCCAGGGGCACATGACCCGGGCCCTCCACAATAACCTGCACCCCGGCATCGCGGCAGCGATCCACCAATTCACCCAGGATAATCAACTCATGGATTTGGGAGCGATCGGTAGCATCGGCAACACAGCCCGGCCGCAAAGCATCACCAAGGCTTAAAGTGACATCATAGCGACCGGCAATAGCTAGAATGTCATCAAAATATTCGTAAAAGGGATTTTCCTTTTCGTTTTGCAGCATCCAGCCCAACAAGAAGGAGCCGCCCCTGGAAACCACGTCGGTAATGCGAGGGTCCTTTTGCAATCTTTCCAGAGTGGCCAGGGTGAGACCCGCATGAACGGTCATAAAATCCACCCCGTCTTCGGCTTGTTTTTTAATAGCAGCCAGTATTTCGGCAGGCTCCATATGCACCACGCCACCTCTTTTGGCTACGGCCTCCACCGCTGCCTGGTAAATAGGTACCGTGCCAAAGGCAATCTGGCAATCCTTGATTAGCTCCTGCCGAACCCGATCAATGTTGGAGCCGGTACTTAAATCCATCACGGCGTCGGCTCCGGATTCTATACTGACAGCCAGTTTTAGCTTTTCTTCGCTAATATCGGAATAGCTCCTTGAAGTGCCTATATTAGCATTAACCTTGGTTTTTAAGCCCGCCCCAATGCCACAATATTGTCCTCTCGGGCGCAGGTTATTGACAGGGATAACTATGGTTCCTTGAGCTATCCCCTGCAGTATTTCTTCGGCACCCCGCCCCTCTTGTGTGGCAACTGAACGCATTTCCTCCGTAATTTCACCTTGCAATGCTCTAGTGTACTGGGTTAGTGCAGCCATTAAAAAAACCTCCTTTGTTTTTCCAACTAGTTATTTTATAAAATTATATTGATAACCACGATCACTTAATTAACCCGCCCAATCGATAAAAAACCGCCAACCACAGAAGGCAGACGGCTTTGCCCTTAAACTAAAATCCCTTCCAGGTTGGAAGGGATAAGTGCAATTTCTGCCGCTTTCCTCCGCTGGTATTATCCAGGTCAGGTTCAAGGGTTTAGGCCTCTTCTCAGTGCGGCCCCTCTCAGCCCGGACTTTCCGGGCACCCCTAGCGCTAATAAATATTTGGTTTTTTTTATTATATTGCAAGCTTTTATATAACGCAAGCGTTTAGGTAAAATGGCAACTGTCATTGCGGGCGCAAGCAAAGCAATCCCAAACCGCATAGCGGCATGAATGTCTATGAACAATTTTCTCACTTTTTTCACTTGTCAAGCATATATTTGATTAAGCTCATTTTTTGTTAAGTGCTAAAACCCTGGAGCAAGGAGCTGTTCTATTACAGGTCCGGGAAAAACACCTCCGGCCTGGTGACCTTTAGAATAAAGGTTAAATTTACAAATTTAGAGGAAAGGGGGATTGTAAAAATATGCCCATTCAATATTTATACAGCGAGCCTGACAATGTCTTATGCGTCAAGATTAAAGTCCCTGTGGTTCTGGCAGAAGAAGAAGTGCAAGTTATTGTTGACAACATAGCCACTTTGCCCGAAGTGGCCCAAAAAATTGACCATATTGACGCACGACTGCAGGACTTTGATGCCAGACCGGTTTTCATACACGAAAACGGCGACCAGTGGATTAGCGTGATAGAAGAGGAAGGCTGGGAAAGATTCGGCTGGCATCGGACTGAACACCGTCAGCCCGTGGTGAAAAAAGTATTGGTCAGTGGCACGCTGCATAAACAGATTTATTATGTTGATAAGAATGACCATGTAAAGCATGTTGGCGAAGACATACCCTTTGCCAAGGATGTAACCCTGGATGTAGCCCAGCCCGTTGTAAACGAGAATGACGTATTTGTTCAACTGCATCACAAAAAAATCGATATGCGCTGGAACTTGAGGCGAAGCTCCAGGCTGCAGCAAACCGGAGTAATGATTTTCCAGGTTAAGGTCGTAGAAGAAAGGCAAATTTTTGTGCAGGTCTGCCCGCAGCTTGACGAGAGGTGTCCCGGAGGAGTTAACCTCCTTAGAGACGGTAACTTCACAGCCTGGGGCACCGACACCGTCCCCATATTTTGGCAAGGCAGCAACATCATGCGGTACAGCAGCGTACTACTGGGGGCTGACCCCGACGAGGCAGCTGTTTTATTCCAAACCATTACCCGGTCTTACCCGTATGTTGCGCCCGCCAGCCGGTTTCGCCTGTGCTTTGATGCAAAAGAAATACCCGACTACAAAAAAGCACCGTCAGGAACGGCATCCTATACTCTTACAGCGGAAGTTATACTTTTTAACGAGTATGGCAACGTGGTTGGCAGCGAATCGAGAAGTTACACAGCCAGCCAGATACCAGACGATAGATCTGCTAATTTTTGTTTCAACGGCACAGTACCGGAGGAAGCCAGGGAAGCGCTGGTCCGCTTTAGTTTTGAACCTATAAATCCGACAGGGAACAGCACTAGAGGTCACCTACCGCCACCATGTCCACCGCCGTGCAAACCGTTACCACCTCCATGTATACCGCCTCCGTGTATACCGCCGTCACCGCCGTGCGAACCGTCGCCACCGTGTGTGCCACCGCCAAGCCCACCGCCGCCGAGCACACCCGTTAATACCAGCGCCGTGGTTATTAACAATGTTAGGTTGGAGTGTATGGGACTAATAACATAATGGTTTACCGGGGGAAGCTGCGAATCGGCTCGGCTGCTTCCCCTTCTATTTAGCGCCGGTCGCGCACCATCACTTCCCGCACCAGCCGCTTTAAGCAGCGGCATTCTTTACTTTCAGCAGGCTGCCCCGGGTAATGTATTTGCGTTTGTAAGAGGCTGCTGTTTCCAGCTATCCCGGCAGCAGCACGATGATATCTTTGACTCTTTAGACAGCCTCAATCTTAGATGCATAGTCAAGCGAATACTTGAACAGCGACCGGCGAGTTTCTGAGGGAGGATAGCAACCGCCCGCAGCCCGGCGGCGGTTTCCGGGACGTGGCGTGGATCAGCTGTTCTTTTTTGCTTGCCCGGAAATTATCTGAGCGGCTCCGGCGTGGGTTCCGGCGCATTGGGAAGCTTATCGACATTGAGACTGTTTGACTCCGTCAGGGCCGGCACGCTGACGATGGTACCATCGTCCACTTGTTGTGTTAATTTAAAGGATGCCGCCATATCGAATTCCACCACCCCGGCAGTTTTGGATGTAGCGGAAAGGTCTGTGTTCCGGGTTGTTTTTTCGCCCTTAATCGTCATGTCGCTTTCAATCGCTCCGTTAAAAGAGATACCGTCCGGTTCGGTAAAACTAAGTTTTAAATCATATGTGCCAGTCAGGTTATCCGCTTTGCCGGCGGACTCCGAGTTGATATCAATTTGGCCGGTCAAACTAGATTCCGGCTTCAGGGCTATGGACGCATCTAAACTTTTTTGGCCGCCTGGGATGATCGAGGTTTGCCACTTAAATTGTTCTACCTGAATGAAGTTGCCAATCATTTTAACCTGGTCTTCAGTGGGCCAAGTCCCATTTTTGACGGCGCCATGAATATCTGCGATTATTTCGGCCTTTATTTGCGCCTGGTTATCCGCAGCGTCGGCAGTGTCATATACGACGGCAATGTTGGCAATGATGTCGGCAAAACGCGTTTTTTCGTCCTTTACTTTTTGCAGAACGGCGTTCACTGTGGTTATGAGACCGTCTTGGTCCAGCTCCAGCGTAACTGTGCTGCCGGAGACGGAAAAGTATTCCGCGGGTATCGCCTCCACGAGGAATTTAATCAGCGCCTTGATTTCCGCGTTGATTTGGTTGATTCGGTTCATCTCGTTGTTTTGGTAATTAAGCAACGACGGCCAGATTTCGCTAATTTCCGGGACGCTCTGGTAAAGGTATTCCGGGTATTGGTCCGGGAGACCCATGTCGCTTTGGGGCGCCAGTTCCTGTAAAGCGGTAACAAAACTTTTGCTAAAGATAAGCTTGTCGTCGGACAGGTATATCTGCCCCCGGTAATCTTTGTTATCGTATTTTAAATTCAGGTCCACACCGGCTTTTTTGCCGGGTACGTCCAGTTTATAATCGCAGCCCAGACTGGTGCCGATGGGGATGCTAAATTCCTCCAGGCTGTTGCCTTCGAGCCTGTCGATCGTTAAAGTTGCGTTGCCGGACAAGTGGTTGTGGAGCTTCCGAGCAGGTTCAAAATCCATATTGTCAATGGCGGTCAGCACCAGATCTTTGGGAGACACGGTGGCGGCCAGGACGGCAAAGGTAAAGCCAAAACACAAGATAACGGCTAAAACCAAGATTGCCAAAGTTTTTCTTTTTATTAACCTACTCCTCATAAACATCCACCTCATATTTACAGATTTATTGGTTTTTTATTTTTAAACCAGCTTAAATCGTTTGGATAGCTCATCCAGTTCACCGGCTAGACCAGCCAGACTCTGCGTAGTAGAGGCAACCTCCTCCATAGTGGCTGTTTGCTCTTCAGTTGCCGCGGCCACGTTTTGCACTCCTGAATTCATCTGCTCAATTGCCGCTGCCACTGACTGTATATCATCCGCCATACTTTGAACAGCGCCAATAATTCTTTCTATGGTTACTTTCACTTCCCGCACCACCTGTGCCCCGGTTTCCACCTGGGCTCCGCTTTGCTGCATACTTTCAACAGCCTTTTGGGATTCATACTGGATAGAGGTTATAAGAGAGTGGATTTCCTTGGCCGCCCCGGCGGACTGTTCAGCTAACTTCCTCACTTCATCGGCCACCACCGCAAAACCCCGACCGTGTTCACCTGCGCGAGCCGACTCTATGGCCGCATTTAAAGCCAGCAAATTAGTCTGGTCGGCTATGCTGGTAATAAGCTCAACAATTTGCGTAATTTTGCCGGCGGACTCACTTAAGCCGCTAACAACTTTTCCGCTGCTATCCGTCGTTTTTTGTATAACGTCCATTTGAGCAACAACGCTATTCAGGCCTTCATTCCCTTCTTTAGCGTGAGCGGCAGCCTGGGTGGAAACATCGGAGATATGTTTAGCATTGGCGGCAACCTGCTCCACAGTAGAGGCGACTTCGCCAACGGTGGAAGCGGTCTCTGTAGCTGCCGCTGATACATTCTCAGCACTAGCGGACAATTCAGCCGCAGACGATGCAACATAATGCGACTTTTCCTGAAGCTGCCTGGCAACATCTTTAAGATTATGCAACATATTGTTAAAAGACTCGGCTAAATGTCCCACTTCATCCTTTGTTCGCACTTTGATCTCTTCTCCTGTAAGGTCGCCGGCAGCTATCTTAGCCGCTTCGGTATCGACCAAACTTACAGGATTGGCAATCATTCGAGCAATAAGGAAAGCAATAATTAAACCTAAAATTATCGTTATTATTACTATTATGTTTGAGGTCATAATTATTTTATTGACATCATCGGTGTTTTTACTGCCGCCTTCTTCAAGCAAGGTTGACTCATATTCACTTAAAGCATTAGCGGCGGTATTTAATCCATCAATTGTTTTTTGGTTGGCGGCAAAGAAATCCATCACATTTTTATCGGCCATAGCCCATTCTTCTTCCCCTTGAGCTAAATCGCGGGCGCTTACCAAAGGAACCAATTGGTCTAGCATTAGCTTCTTGTAGGCATCGGCTTTAGCTTTATAGTCATTGATTAATCGTTCCCCCTCGTCAGTCGATATTAAGGAGGCAATCTTGTCAAGCAGCTTAATGCTCTTATCTAAAGATGCTTGAATTTTAGCCGGACTATCGGAATTACCATCTATAATGTAACCCCTAACGTTAACGGCCGACATGTTAAACTCCGCCCTGGCTGATTCCGCATAGACATAACCATAGGCTTTTTCGTTTATCAGCGCACTATAGTTATCATCCATTTTTTTCATTTCGGCAATAAGGTATAGACAAGAACCGAGCAGCAACAATATAACGATTCCGAAACCAAATAAAATTTTTCCCTTAATGTTTAATTTCATAATAACGCCCCCGTTATATGATTATTAAGGATAACTCACCAACGAGTAATTAATTTTCATACCCCGCTGGGGAATTTACCCTCTTTACCCAGGATATGTTAAACAATACTTTATACGAACAAATTCTACAAAATAAATTATTATCCTTCATAATATAAAAAATATTTGTTCAAATTTTCCTCCTTAGGATAACCGAGGGCATAAGTAGAACCGTTAAAAATCCCCCATTGGCACGGTGCTTATAAATAGGATAAGCACCGTGCCAATGGGGTGACAAGTAATCATGGAAAGCAAGAAGTTGCCGGCTATTTAACAACCGGTTTTTGCACAGCATACAACTGTTAGAACGATTAACTGATGCAGGCCAACCCGACATCATCTATTTTTACTCTACTTGCATTACCGGACCGGGGCCGGAATACAAACCGCAGCTGCAGGCCCTTTGTACCCGCGGGCAGCGCATCGGTTGTAAAAAGGTACTGCCGATAAGCACTATCGGACAGCCGGCCGGGTTTAAAAACCGGACCCACCCGGCCAATCTGACGGCCCTGCTGATCCAGGGGGTGCACCGTAACCTCCAGGTCAAATTTGCTATCCCGGCCGGCACGTGCGCTTTCCATAGTCCAAAACCCCACCCGGTAAGACCGGCCGGAAGCAGCGCCAGTTGTTTGTGCCAGCAGTGCCTGGTCCAAAGACCGGGTGCCCATCTCCGCCGCATACCTGCCGGAACGCTCCAGGGCGGACCTGTTAACGTTTTGGGCCGACCACCCTGCCGGGGTGTAGCTGTCGACCCACCTATCAAGGCCGGGATTAACCAGCATATTGGACTTGGAACAACCGTCAATGTCTGATATGATAACATTCTGTTTATCATCAGGTTGTTTTAGCAGTTCAATCCCCGTATCCACATAGTTCTTCCTTAACTCACGCGACCGATCGTAGGCCCTTAGTATATACGGACCGTGGTGCACATAATCACCCCACCGGTCGTACAGATCCCACTCGCCCCTGTGAGTACGGCATTCACCGGGCTTAAGCAGCATACTACGGCTGCCGCGATCGTATTTGTTCTTTTCGGACCAGCACCAGATATCCTTTCCGCCACGCCGGCATTCAAAGTCAAATAAACGGGCGTCGTCATAGCGAAACCTTCTGGGCACATCGGAAAGGTTGCAATAACTGAATATAATGGGCACTTTTTCCCCGCGGCGAAAATGCTTGCGACCAGTCCGAATATCGTAACGCATCCCATCATAATACTTGTACCTGCCCCATTGCCTGGGATAGTCATAATAGTCGTATTCATAGTCGGGAATGTATACGTGCCGCCCGGGACGAAAATCGTCAAAGTCGTAGTAATCATTAGCTTTATAGAGCCACCGTTCGGGTATATTATACCGGCCGGCTATCCGAGACGGGGTATCGCCGTCTTTAATTAAATAAACAGGCACAGTCTTTCCCTCCTTTAACATGACAGTTATGATATTTTATGTCACACAACGGGGAAAATGCTTTTTAACAGCAAAAAAAATGGCCTGCCCCATATAAGAATAATGGGTTAAGCCATTTTAAACACCCTGATAAATTTCACTTTGAAAAATATTAAGTGTTAATCTTCAGTCTTAAATTTAATTATCCCTTGCTGCAGTTCGTCCGCCAAATCAGCAAGATTTTGGGCGGCGCCGGCTACCTGCTGAATAGCCCTGGCGACCTGATCCCCGGCACCGCTAAGCTGCTTTGTGCCCTCGCTGGCCTGTTCGGCACCGGTGACAGCTTGTTTAAGCATATCCGTATTCTTTTCCACAGCCCCGATAATATGGCTTAAAGAGGCACCGGTCTGTTCCGCCAATTGTACGCCTCCGCTAACTTCATCGCTTCCGCGTTCAATGGCTTTTACAGCTTCCCCAACCCCCAATTGGATATCTTTAATCAATACCGTAATCTCGTGGGCGGCACCGGCTGATTGTTCCGCCAGTTTACGCACATCTTCCGCCACCACTGCGAATCCCCGGCCTTGCTCCCCGGCCCGGGCAGCCTCAATAGCTGCATTTAAGGCTAAAAGATTAGTCCGATCGGCGATATTGGTGATGGTGCTGATAATCTCTCCAATCCGGCTGGATTGTTCATTAAGTTTATGCACAGTTTGATAGACATTTTGAGATGCGGTATCAATAGCATTTATCTTGTCCACGGTTTTTTGAACAGCTTGATTGCCGTCTTCAGCTATCTGACGCATTTGTTCGGATTCCGTGGACACTTCAACCAAATCCTTCGAACATCGGTCCGATATTGACGAAACTTGACTTGTAGTGTTGGCTACTTCTTCAATGGAAGCGCTCACCTCTTCACTGGAGGAAACTAATTCATGACTATATTCAGACAGCCGCTGTGAATAAACCTTGATATCCGCGATAATTTCTCTTAAATTATGCACCATAGTGGCCACCGCACCAGCCAGAACACCCACCTCATCATTGCTCTTGGTTGTTTCAACTTGCTGAGTCAGATCTCCCCGGGCTACAGCCCCCACTACTGTACTAAGCCTGATTAAAGGCTTAATGATGATAGTGGTAATTATTAAGGTGGAAAGCAGTACTACCAACACCGAAGCAACAGCCTGTACCTGTGCAAACTTTAATTCACCAGCTAATTCACTGATTATTTCGGAACGGTCGTTAATTATCTTAATAAAACCGACCGGCTTGCCGCTATAATCCTCCAACGGTACCACAAGCGCCGCCTTGCGCTCGTCATCTACATAAAAGGTTTTAGCCTTTTTAGCGGACAATACCGCGTTAATATTATCTTCCTTTATTGAATAATGGTCTTCTTTGGCGGTAGCTACAAGCAAACCCTCCTGGCCCTCCCAGGATACTCCGGAACTACCCTTGCCGTATATGTAATAATCCCCGCCCATTTGTTTTTGCCACTTTTCCAACAAGGTAGCGTTCAGCCCGGGGCCATATTCCACGCTGCCCACTTGTTCACCTTGGTACATTACCGGCATTACCACCCGGAAGCCAAAGCCGGCCTTGCCTTCTTCCAGTCCCTGTACCGTCTTACCGGTATCATTGCACTCTACTACCGTAAAGCGAAAAGAGGACAAATCATCATCGTATTTTTCCGGCTGATGCAGCCGCAAAAAAGACATGGCCGGAGCAAGGTGGAATTGAAATTGTTCTATACCTTCCTGACTGGCCATCTCCCATATCGGCAAAGTTAAGGCAAGCAGCCTTTCGCGATCTCGTTCGGCAAAAGCTTTTTGAATTTCCGGATTGGCGGCCACCGCTTCCAAGCCCAGCCTGGCCTGGTTGAAAACATTATCCATATCGGCCAAAACCCGCTGCGCCACCAGTTCATACTTTTGGTTTTCCTGATCTAACTGCATCTCCACTTTGTTTTTATAATCCTGATATACTATAAGAATTAATACCAGTGAAATAATTATTGTTACCGGTGCTATAATTTTTAAACGGATACTATTTCCCATTTTACCCCCCTAACCTGATAAAAAAGACATCAGAAGACTGCATAAGGCTGGTGCCGCGGTACTAAACTGTCAGCCATCATATTATGTACTACTATAAGTACCGGGAGCAAAAGCTACTTAATCTCACCGTTCCCCCCTTTGCCTTAAAATTACTTCTCGACAAAAAAATCACATGTTACCACTAGCATGAAACTATCAAATATTTACCATAGTTAATGTCAGCACACCGACATTAACTATGTCATATGTGCGACATTTTACACGAATATATGATATATCTCATTATGACACCATAGAAAATGAAAATGCACAATAAGCCCTTGAAGGTGATTATCGCAACTTCAAGGGCTTATTAGTTGAAAAAAACGCTAAAAAAGAGTAATATCATGTAGGTAAATAACAACGCAGGATGCCCGGAAAGGAATATAACATGGATAAAAACATGATTCGCAATCTAGCCATTATAGCCCACGTTGACCACGGCAAAACCACTCTGGTGGACGGCATGCTCAAACAAAGCGGCGTATTCCATGCCAAGCAAGTTATTGAAGAGCGCGTCATGGACCGCAATGATTTGGAACGAGAGCGGGGCATCACCATCATGGCCAAAAATACAGCGGTGCAATACGGCCAGCACAAGCTAAACATAGTAGACACTCCAGGCCATGCCGACTTTGGCGGTGAAGTGGAACGCATTGTCCAAATGGTGGATGGAGTACTGCTATTGGTGGACGCATTCGAGGGTCCCATGCCCCAGACTCGCTTTGTATTGCGCAAAGCGCTGGAAGCCGGACTGGCGCCTATTGTAGTAATTAATAAGATCGACCGTCTGCACGCACGGCCTAAAGAAGTAATTGATGAAGTGCTGGATTTATTTATTGAGCTGGAGGCCAGCGATGCGCAGCTGGATTTCCCGGTCATTTATACCAATGCCCGCACCGGCACGGCCACTTTAGACCCCGGCACACCGGGGTCGGACTTAAAACCGCTATTTGACATGATTGTGCAAAGAATACCCGCACCCGGCGGAGAGCCACAGGCCCCCCTGCAGTTGGGTGTTACCTTGATTGATTACGATACTTACCTGGGCCGACAGGCCATAGGGCGTATCCATAACGGCATAATCAGGGTCAAGCAGGAAGTGGCCGTGCTGAAAGCCGGCAACGAAATGCAGCGCCAGCGAGTAACCGGCCTGTTCGTTTTCAGCGGGCTTAAAAAAATGTCCGTGGAGGAAGCCACTACAGGAGATATAGTAGTAGTAACCGGCCTTTTGGATATTAACGTGGGCAACACCGTTGCCGACCCGGAAAACCCGCTGCCATTGAGTTTTGTCAGTATTGACGAACCCACTATGGCCGTGGCTTTTCACGTTAACAAAAGCCCCTTTGCCGGGCAGGAGGGCACTTACGTTACCTCCCGCAAATTGAGTGAAAGGCTGTTTCGGGAACTGGAATCGGATGTCAGCTTGCGCGTGGCCAACTCCGAAACACCGGATACATTTTTGGTATCGGGACGCGGCGAATTGCACTTGTCCATCCTGATAGAAAACTTGCGCCGGGAGGGTTATGAATTTGAAATATCCCGCCCGCAGGTGGTGGAACGGGTTATTGACGGAGTCAGAAGTGAGCCGGTGGAGGAATTAACTCTGGAAATACCGGAAGAATATGTAGGCATCGTCATGGAACGCCTGGGGCCCCGTAAAAGCGAGCTCATTAACATGCAACATAAAAACGACAGCCTAATGCGTCTGATCTTCCACATACCCACCCGGGGCCTGTTCGGCTACCGCTCCGAATTTATGACCGATACCAAAGGGCTCGGCATTATGCACCACGCTTTCCATCATTACGCGCCTTATCAGGGAGATATCCATACCCGCTCCAGAGGTTCGCTGATAGCCTTCGAGAACGGTGATTCCACCACATACGGACTGGAAAATGCTCAAGAACGGGGCGAACTGTTTGTCGGGCCCGGGGTACCGATATACCGGGGTATGCTGGTAGGCGAACACGCCCGGCCGGGAGACCTGGTCATTAACGTTTGCAAGAAGAAGCAATTATCCAACATGCGCAGTTCCACCTCCGAAGTTTCGGCCAAGCTTACCCCTCCCCGGCCAATGAGTCTGGAACAGTGCATGGAGTTTATCGCCGATGACGAACTGCTGGAGGTGACCCCCAAATCACTGCGCATGCGTAAACAATCGGACTAAATAATTTCCGTTCAATGACCGGGCTGTTGGCTTATCCGGGCGGCCCGGTTGCTTTATTAATTATCAATCATCTACTAGTGGATAGCAGCCGCCCATGCCGTTAACGCAATACCATCAGGGGAAGTCACATTCTAACCAACTGACGAACAGCTGATTTTATATTTACCTGATATTATGCGCTTTTGAAATTCCTTACCATGCGGGATAATGTTTTCCGGGTGCAACTTTATTTTTTTGCCATCCTGCAAGCTAGCCAAAGCTTCAACCAAATAGCTCAGTAAATTATCCTTGGTGCGTAATTTGGTTAACCAGGCCACAAAATTAACATCCACGGGTTTAAATGCAAAAACCCGGGCTAAACAGTGTTTATCATAATACCAGCTTAGAAACGCCAAATTTTGAGCCAATAAATCATTTAATTCGTCCAGCGCTTCATCATGTTCCAGCACCGCACTTATTTGCATTAAAAAACAATACAAAAATCGCTTAATTTCCACACCATTGACATGCAAACACCTGTCCACACAAAGACCCATTTCCGCCAAAGTACGTTTTTTATGGCCGGTAATAATGACATGATCCCGCAATTTAATACCCAGTAACGCCAGTTGCCATTTTAATAACTCCGTGGAAGCAATATCGTCTTCCGATGGGATAACCTCACCATGCCAGGGCAATTTGGGATGATTATGCACCACTAAAGCTTCCTTAAATAATACTTTGTTATCACTTATCATGCGTATAATATTACAGATCGAAGGCGCTATGGCACACGTCTTACTGCAGCATGGCCCACATAACACTTGCATATCGGACTTTTCATCGTATAACACTAAAACCGCTTGTTCCAGGAACCTGGTAGTTATCCTTTTAACCTCCACGATATTGAAAATGTCTTCTGTCTTATACAAGGGTTCACAGGCCGCCATTTTTATGGGAAGCATCTTTTTTTCTACCCCTCGCTTCCTTAAACAAACTCCTCTGCCGCAATACAAATTAAACCATTGCTGCATTTTTATATATATAATACCATTTATCATAAGGCATAACAATAAAATTTTGAGAATATGTAAAATTATTATCAGCCGGCCGACATAATTATTATCGCCTAGCCGACAAAATGAACTTGCTCAGCTAAAGCCGAACATCGAGGCTTCAAATGGGGATTCCACCCCTCCTAAAAGTAAAAATAAAGGGAGTGTCGCAAAACTACTTTCTTAAAGTAGTGAGCGACGCTCCCCTTCCCAGGTTCAGCCAATTATTCCAATAATAATTATATATTGATCATTACGCACCCATATCACTTAATCCGGCAGTAATAGTATCATAACAATACCGGGCCGCCTGAGCACCCTTTTGCAGCAACACCGGTAACCGCTGCCGGGACAGACCGACACCCGCCGGCCGCAGTCTTACTTCTTCCACCAACAGGGCCAAAGCCCGCGGGTCCCGAGCCAGTTCACTTATAATCGCCTCTCCCAGTTCCGGGTCAGCCATGACCAGAGGCATCTCCAACACCTGGTGATCACCACCGGGTCCGCATAAACAGCGCACCCAGGCGGCAGCGGCGGCAGCGAGCGCATCCTCCATAAACGCCTCCAGCATAGCGGCACTTTCCCGTATCTGGACACCGGATGAAGTTTGCCAAACCACTCGGGCCTTTTTACCTGCCGATTGTGTTTTCACCTGCAGCAGCACAGCCAGCAGCCACTTTAAATCACTAAATTCACTAACATCCGGTAACCACCTGGATAGGTCGCCGTGTAATAAGTTAAGAGCAGCACCAAATTCCTCCCGGACTAATAAATGTTCCACCAGTTTATCCCGGTCGGCACACCTGCTTATAGCCACCGCCTGTTTTTTTAAGGGCAGCCGTGCCAGAGATAGCAAAAGATCGGCCCTTTCATCTAGAAGCCCGGGGGACTCCGCCCGCCCGGCCCATTGCGTGGCTAACCAAGGCTTTTCAGTAATCTGCCGTTCATCAATCATCTGTTTGTCCCGTATTTCCTCTATAGCTAATTTGTCATTAATACCACACATATATAACTCTTCCTCTCTATGGCTGGTTAGAATAAAAATCAAAAGACCACTCGAGCCAGGCTGCCTAACAAGTACAGTACGGTTAGAGCGCAAATACCGTAACCAATCAGTTGTTCGAGCAGTGTTTCCTCCTTTTCCAGACAGTCCATTACTGCATCTATAAAGCTAATTTTAGATTTTAATTTGCTGCCCGTCCTATTATTTATAGCCGGACCCGTTTTACTATTTGTCATTACCTCATTGTTAAGATCCATTACCAAACCGGTTTTAAGCCCGGCTACGGCCATTGTTTGACCACATGTTCGCTGCGCGCCTGAACCAATTCGCATAATCACACCCCCGGCCCTACATAGAAAGAGAACAGTTGTTTGTAAATATTATACGCCACAGGCCGCGCAACGTCAAGAGAATCTCCTCAGTCAGAACATATATTCTCAATTTCCTTGCATTTTTTATAATTTTCCTCCGAGTACACTTGAATACCTTCCCTGGTTAACAAAGCAGCGGTACAGCCATAACCGCAGATCTTCCGGCCTGTAAATGTGCCGTCGTAAATCATCGTACTCCCGCAGGATGGACTGCGCTCCTTTAATATAGCCATGCGGGCACCGTTCTTCCGAGCCGCATCCAGCACCTCGACCGCCCCCCGCATAAAAGCAGCTGTTTTATCAACACCCCGGTTGGTTATCACTTTGGCCCTGCCATCAAGCACATCAAAGCCATTGCCGCCCACTATTTCATTGGGATCTCTGGGCACAGGCAGACCACCCAATACCTCGGGACAAACAGGCACGGCTTTACCCGTTTCCACCAGCTTGCGCAATGCGGGGTAATCAAATCCATCACCCAAGTAGCGACACTTTTCCCCAACCAGACAGGCACTGATGATTAACACAGCATTCACCTTTCTTCCTTAAACGTTTACTTTCCCTTAGCCTAAAGATTAATACCTTCAACATAGCATATCATCAACCAGTGCTTCTTTTTCGTGCCTGGATAGTTTTTTTATGGCTATTTCCCTTTGCAATGCACTTCTTTTGTCTGTCTGCACCTCATAGTACACTAATTTTACCGGCAAACGGGATCTGGTATATTTACTGGCCTGACCCAGGTTATGTTTCCGCACTCGCTTGGCCAGGTCCGTAGTATATCCGGTATAATAGGTTCCATCAGCACAAGCTACCATATAAACGTAATACATAGCTCACCTTTTTACTAGTTTGCCTTTCGTTTCCTGCCGTTATCCTTCTTTAAATATATCATCCCCGGTTAGCACCTTGCATACCCTTTATAATAACACAACAGTCTTTATGATTGTATCGTGCCCATGCACATCCCATCCGTCGCCGGATTACATAAAAACCCCCACTGATTAAATAATCAATAGGGGTTTGATTTCTATGTTATTTTGCACTGGATATTTATTTTTAAATATGGTAATATATTACAAATAATTCTGGGAGATGGTTAGATGATCGATATAGTGGAAGATTACACCAAATATGATACTTCGCCCCTTACACCCGCTTTAGATGAATTCAGCGATTATGTCCGGCAGGCATTGGCAGGCGTCAGCTATACCGAGCTAAACGATCGTTTAATGCTCGAAGCCTCTATATACGGCAACTTAGTACAAACTTTGGATAAATACGGACTGCGCACATTCGGCCTGGCTACCGCCATAAAAAAATCTTACAATTACTTGGTAGTGGAAGTAATAATTAACGCCCCTGAGCCAAAAACAATCAGGAAGATAAAGATACCATTCAATTATCAATCTGCATGGCTGTGACTACAATATAATCCCTGTCTTGCGCACCTTTTACTGAAAGAGTATCCGCGTTTTCATCCCAGGCTAAAAGCACATCAACACCAGCTGCACAATTAATACTTTTTAAATCCACCCTGGCCTGGCGCATCCAATCTTCGGTCAAATGCACAAAAACCAGCTCGAATAAATTGCTGCGAAAGCATTTAAAACGTGACTCGCCCACCAGCTTGTAAAATATAGTTACATCTTTAACCTGTTCATCAAATACATGTGCGTCGTTTAATTGAAAGTTTAATTTACCTGTTTTTTCCAGGTCTTCGGTTAATATTCCATCTATATCGGCGTACATTATAATTCCTCCCCCCGAATTATATTTGTAATATTACTTACTACTTGGCAGACTGTATTTCCTGCCCCTCTACTGGAAAAAAATATAAAAGCATCAACTATCCGCTTGCAGCGTAATAGCGGCAAATCTACACCTAATTATTGTTTAATTAATGACCGCTAAAACAGCTTTCTCCTATAAATTCCCTGATAATAGAATTTGAAGGCACCTCTTCCGCCGATAAGGTCGCAAAATAGCCTAAAAAGCGTTTTAATCGTCGCACCATCGCATATTCACGGCTATCACGCCCCACCATGTTCAATATCGGTTCTACATAGTTCTTGAGCACCGCCAATTCATATATCAGTGCCGAGTTAAACATCACATCCGCACCCTCTTGAAAGGGGAAAATATGCCGTTCTTCACCAAGCCTCACCGATGGCCAGCGGCGAATAGTTTCCGTGGCGGAATAGCCGCGGCAATGATAATCCCGCACCGTTCTGCGCAATATCCGCAAGTAAGTAGTGGGAATCCAATTATGGTTATCCAGATTGATTTGAGTCAAAGCACTGACATATATTTTAAACTTCCGACCTTTGGGAATGGAAGCAGTCAACCGATCATTCAATCCGTGAATACCTTCCACAATAAGCAAGTCGCGGCTGCCCAGTTTTAAAGTTTTAACCTGGTCACTACGCTTGCCGGACAAAAAATCATAGGTAGGCATTTGCACTTCTTCACCCTGGATCAGACTAATTAAATGCTCATTAAACAATTCCCTGTCGATAGCATCAAGGCATTCAAAGTCATATTCTCCTTTGTCATCCCGGGGAGTCAGTTCCCGGTCTACAAAATAGTCGTCCAGAGAAATGGGCACCGGCCTGATACCGTGAATACGCAGCTGCACTCCCAGACGCTGGGCAAAGGTGGTCTTACCGGAGGAGGATGGACCGGCGATCAAAACAATGCGAATTAAATCCGAATTTTTAGCGATTTGGTCGGCTATTTCTCCGATCTTTTTCTCATGGAAAGCCTCGGCCACCCGAATTAAGTTACCGCCCCCGCCTTTTTCCAGAAGTCCATTAAGCTCCACCAAATTATGCGCTTCTAAAATACGGCTCCATTTTTCCGACTCATAATAAATATTAGCCAATTTCCCCTGTTCCACATACTCCGGTATTACCTGCGGGTCTTCCTTACGGGGCAATTCCAAAATAAAACCGGGCATGTAATACCGCAAGCGAAAAACATTAAGACAGCCCGTATCGGGGACCATGTTTCCGTAAGTAAAATCATTAAACCAGCCGCAAGTATGCACCCAAACGGCAGATGATTTACGATAACGCAACAAATCCAACTTTTCCGCCTGGTCGGATATTTTAAAGAACGCTTCCACATCTTCTTTAGATATCCGTTTTATAATTACGGGTTCGCCCGCCTGCACAATTGACCGCATACGTGCCTCAATTTGTTCCACATCTGTTTTGTGCAAGCGGCGCCGGTAGTCAATTTCACCATATACGCCATTACCCAAGGTATGCTCCATCCTAACCTTGCACCCCGGCAAAACTTCACTGGCAGCCCGCACCAGCAGCATGACCAGACTGCGTGTGTATACACGCATACCGTCGTCCGATTCCAAATCCACAAACTCAATAGTGCTGTCCTGCTGAATATCCGAGCGCACTCCTATCAACACGTTATTTACCAATGCGGCAACCACAGGAGATCTGCGGCAGGCTCCATCATATTTAAGCAGCTCCAGCAGCGAAGTACCACGGGGCACTTCCAAAGCCCCCGCACCAGATATATGAACCTTTACCAGGCCAGTATCCTGACCGAAATTATTGAATACAGCATTTCTCTCTGTCATCGTTTACCCATTCCCTTCAAAGAAAAAATTCCTGCCGTAAAGGCTTGATATTCACTGGCACAACCGGTTACTTTACCCCTGTCTTTATATTCACAAACCATCCCTTGTGTGAACAAGATATCATAGCAACATAGATAATTCAATAACCAATTAACGAACTATCTCTATCCAAAAAACATTTACCGTTGTCAATTCGCTTCAAATAATGACCGTTTAGCAAAAAGATATTGCTTTATAGGTTATTTAATAGTATTAATATTATAAATATTCTGTTAAGTTGCAAGGAGTGACTTTCATGCTTAACACACTCTCCCCCAACGACCTGGTTATGCACCTGCGAAAATTGGAACGGGCTATAAATAGACACCCCCACGTAGCCGACGCAGTGGTTATATCATTTAACACATCATCCGGAACCCAAATTAAAGCATTTGTCGAACCGGGAGGCCCCCCTCCGCCCACACCCGAAAGTATCAGGGAGTTACTTAACAGCGATTGGACGAGTGAATTACACATCGACTTCGTTTTTAGAGACATTCCCCGCACTGCATCAGGCAAGGTAGTCAGACAACAATTGTTAGACAACAAAGCGTAGACAGACCAATAATAAAGCCCGCCTGCAGGCGGGCTTTATTATTGGTCTGTTGATTTTTAGGGTATGATCCTGGAAAAGCCCAAGAAATGATCTTTCCAGTAGGAACCGTAAACCGAAGTGATATCAACCCCCTGACTGGAAGTGGCACTGATGAACTTTCCACTGCCCATATAAATGCCAATGTGAGATATGTAACTGCCGGTTTTAAAAGCCACTAAATCACCGGGTTTAGCTTCACTTGACGATACAGCTTGTCCCATAGCATACTGCTCACCGGCGGTACGGGGTAAACTTAAGCCAAATCGAGCATACACAAATTTTGTGAAGCCCGAACAATCAAAACCACTGGGTGATCCACCTGCCGCAGCATAAGGCACTCCTTGAAACGAACGCGCGTAATCAAGAATTTCCCCAATGCGGTCACTGCTTCGCGATACCTGACTTATTGGATTGACTTGGTTAGTTTTTTGAGCCTGTGAATTATTGCCCGCGGACGTAACCAACAATTTTTGACCGGGGTAAATAGTAATAGATCCCAGACCATTCAGTGACACAATTTTTTCTACCGTAGTGTCGTACATACGAGAAATTGTCCAGAGAGAATCTCCTTTGTTAACCGTGTAATAAGTATCGGCGAAAGATTGTCCCGGTAACATGAACAAGGATACACCCAGCGCAAGTGAAGTAATAAATACTTTTGCCTTGGACATGATGCCTCACTTTCCACACCTACGAGGTTAGCTGACGGGTTGGGACCGAAGTGTTAGCCCCATGCAAATTTGCATTTCACCCCCAAAGTGGTTCCCCCGTTTCCCACAACGGGAATTCGGTGACAAAATTTTTATGCGCCTCCCTTAATAAGGCTTACCATGTTATTTTATGCCTTTGATTTTAGATAGTCAAACAACTAAATGGTCATTCTGCCAAAATATCTCGTTTTATAACATAATCACAGCCCTATTTAGCCAATTAATAAGTTATTGGTCGAAAGATAAAAACGTACTGCCGGGTTAATTATTATCGAACTAAAGGCCAAAATCAGCCGCGGTAAACATTGACTCCACACGTACGCCCATTTCTTCCAGGTTTTTAGTGCCGCCCTCCAGCCTGTCCACTAAAGCAATAGCCTTGACCACTTCGCAGCCAATCTCCCGCACGGCTTGCACCGCTTTAATCACCGATCCCCCGGTGGTAATGACATCGTCCACAATAACCACGCGCTGTCCCGGCAAAAGAGGAGGTCCCTCTATTTGCTGCCTGGTACCGTGTTTTTTTGCTTCTTTACGAACAATAAATAAAGACAGATTAAGGCCTCGCTGATAGGCCACCGGTCCCAAAGCTCCGACAATGGGGTCGGCTCCCATGGTTAGCCCACCTACCGCGTCTACATTTTCATTCATAAGCATATCGCAGATAATTTGGGCAATTAAATAAGCCCCCTGGGGATTCAGGGAAACCTTCCGGCCATCAAAATAATAATGGCTGGTTTTACCGGAAGAAAGCACTACGGTCCGGCGTTCAAAAGCCCGGGCATCCAATAATTCTTTTAAAATCTCACGATTATTCATTAAGCGACCTCCAGTTTAAATAACTAACTTGGCGTTGCATCCCCATTTTACAGAAGTGGGAGTGCAACGCCAACCAAATCATACGTTTTGCAGTTCAAAATTCAGAGGGAGCTGACTCTCCCCCCTGAATTTTAGAACTTGCTTCAATGGCTAAAACCCTTTTGCAAAGCAGCAAGGCGGCTAAGCGCATCCAGTTTGTCCCTCTGTCCAACCCGCACCCGCCGCAGTGCCGTTTCCAGCATATCTATAGAACGGTCATAATTCTTTCTATCCACCGGGTAGGGGTGACCATCTTTACCCCCGTGAGCAAAGGAGTAGCGCACCGGGTCCTGAAAACTGGCCCGCACCCCGTACACCACTTCACCCACCAAGGCAAAAGCCCGCACGGCGGCCGGTCCAACCCCCTCGACAGCCAGCAGTTGCTCATAATTTTCCGGTGCCAGCTCATAAAGACGACGTAAAGCCTTTTCAATCCGGCCCGCCTGAGGCACCGGGTGAGCGGCAGGCAAATGCAACCTGGCAATTTGTTCCTGCGGCAGGGCAGCAATTTTTTTAAGCGCAGTGATAATTTTTTCCGGCTGTTCACGGGTCTGAAAAACCGATACATTACGAGCTTGCCCGCTGGCTTGCGAAACCATATTTAGCACATTCAGCCCCCTTTGACCACAAACAGCAGAGTGAGGCTCCTTCACATAGCTATGTAAATTATCGCTCAGCCAATGGTAACGCCTGGCCCAACCATTTTGACCATCCATGCCCTGCTGAACCACCGCCCAGCTGCCATCACCTGTAAAAACAAAGAAATGCTGATAGATCTGATAGCCGTCCTGCACCGCTGCCGAATCCACCTTGGCGCACATCCGGCTGGCATATTGCAAATCAGCCACGTTGTCCGGCAAAGCATACCGGTCGGTATAATCGGCAATTTCATGAGGTGTTTTACGGGAAGTCATTGCCTTCCCCCCGGCAAAGAATACACCGGCATCTTTTTGCCGGTCGGCCATACCTTGCTTTAGGGCGCCGCAAAGCACTGTGGTTAATCCGGAAGAATGCCAGTCAAAGCCCACTACACAACCAAAAGCCTGAAACCAAAAGGGATCCGACATACGGCGCAGCACTTCCCGCGCCCCGAACTCCTCCACCACAGCCTCCACAATAGCCGCGCTAAGACGCACCATCCGATTGAAAAGCCACCGGGGGCAACGATGCCCGTGTAAAGGTAAATTTGCTATGCCGGTACGCATTATCTCATCTCCCCAAACGGTTGTTTGAGACATTGTATACCTACCGGAATTGCTATGTCAATGTGAGTAATAATGATTATTATTCAGCCATATTTACGAAAATAGCTTCTTCCTGCGGATCAAACCTGGCCTCAAAACCGCCTCTCTTACCATCAAGGTCAAAAAACTTAAATATTCCCCGGGCGCCGATTTTATTTTTGTTGAGCAGCAGCCCACCTTCATCCACCGCTTTAATCCTTAGTTGTTGGGTTTCCCTATCATACGCCACTTCCACACGATCACTTTTTAGCTTAGCGGCCAGCTTCACTCCCAACCTAATATGATGTTTTGTAAAGGCAACCACATTCTCTTTAGATGATCTTGGTTTATAAACCTCAAACGCCATATTTAATACCTCCCGTATTAATAATATACTACTATTTTATTTATTGCCTTTAATGTGTATCTATAGACTTCCTGCCTATAGATACACATTAAAATATTAACACAAAAACAAAATTAATTAAAACTTTTTCAACTCAATTATTCTTATTATTTAACTGCAAAAAATAAAACCCTGAACAGGTGCAGGATCTTCATATTAAAACAGCTATTTTTCTATTAACATATTAAACGCCAATATCAGGCAAAAATGCCTATACAGCAACATAATAACTGTCAGGTTGTCGGACGGAACGCATATTTCCCACTCGTCATATAGATTTTACGTCTTCTCTATATTAATGAACAATTCGAAACCAAAAGCATTGTCGCAAACGATAACAAAAACAATCTATTGTTACCCTCGTTTTATTAAAATGAGGCCGCACTCGCAATCGCTCCTCCTTACGATGAGCTAAAAATATTTCCGCTATGCATAAAACTCAGACTAATGAAGAAAATACTGTCAGGCAACCGCAGTCAATCAGACTTAAGCCAACAGGACAGTGAACGGCTTTTCTTTAAATTAAATCCTAACTGAAGAATCCGGCAGACACAAAGTAAACTCGTTCAGCTAAAGCCGAACAACAGGACTTCAGATGGGTATTCCACCCTACCTGAAGTAAAGATAGGAACTTCCGCTTATAGAAATGGGAGTCTTGAAATTTGATAAAGCAAAGCGGCACCGGTAGAAAATAAGACTACCGGCCCTGCTAAGGCCGGTAGTCTTATTAAGGTCTTTTTTAAGGAGTCGGCTGCTGGTTGGTTACCTGCGGAGTAGGAGGCTGTTGTCCCTGAGCCAGGCTTTGCTCGTAGGCAGCAATCATTTTTTTGACCATGTTGCCGCCAACTGCCCCGTTAACCCTTGAGGGTAAGTCGCCAAGATAACCCTGGTAGTTTTGAATACCTAATTCCGCTGCGGTTTCATATTTAAATTGATCCATTGCATTGCCTGCCTGCGGTATCAGTTTTCTGTTCCTGTTTTGTCCTTGTGCCATCAGAATAAACCTCCTCATCAATTATTTTTTTGTTTTCCGGTGGTATCTTTATAGTGCCCTTTATAACAATGAGTATGTGTGACACTATTTAGCGACAAAGGAACAAAAAAACCTGACTGCTATTATACAACTTGGTTATAATTAACTTAACATTAATTAATTATTAACAATCCGCAAAAATAAACCTAGTCTTGTGCCCCGTAACTTGCTTAATCCGGCGGCAATACAAAAAACAAGGAGTCTAACCTGCTAATAAGGCTAAACTCCTTGCTATTATTGGTTTTGGTGACCCATCCGCGACTCGAACGCGGGACACCCTGATTAAAAGTCAGGTGCTCTACCAACTGAGCTAATAGGTCATATACGGCCACAAAGCGACCGTTTTGGCTGGGGCGGCTGGATTCGAACCAACGAATGACGGGACCAAAGCCCGTTGCCTTACCGCTTGGCAACGCCCCAAAAGACTGGGGTGGATGATGGGACTTGAACCCACGACCCCCAGAGCCACAATCTGGTACTCTAACCAGCTGAGCTACACCCACCACATTATTTTTTATGTCGTTTCCTTAACGCAAGAACAATCTTATCATAATCACTGTTTCAAGTCAAGAAACGTTTTTTTGTAATATTAACCATTAAGCATTACTATTCACATTCCAATGCTTGCTTTAGCTTTGTATAAGTTGTCTCCAAAGCCTCCGAGATTACCCGCACATCACCAAGCACAGGCATAAAGTTAGTATCACCACCCCAGCGGGGCACAATATGTATGTGTAGATGACCCGGTATACCGGCCCCCGCTATCTTACCCAAATTTATCCCGACGTTAAAGCCATCAGGGTTAAAAGCGCCGCGCTGCATTCCGACCATACGCTGTGTAACAGTAAACAATTCCTGCATTTCATCAACGGTCAGTGCCTCAATATCACCTACGTGTCGCTTGGGTGCCACCAGTAAATGACCATTGTTGTAAGGATATATATTCAGTATTACAAACACTTTGTCGCCACGATACAGCACATAATTTTCCCGATCTTTATCAACACCGGCATTTAATTTTTCACAAAATATACACTCTGCATCATGTTCTTTACCAATATAGACACCACGCCACGGCGCCCAAAGCCTGTCCATATCGCATGCCCCCCGCGTCTTTTCTTTTGCATTAAATATATCTATATCTTTCTTGAAAAAAAGGGCAAATCCTGCGGGATTAGGTTCTTTGCCACACTTCCAGCTGTGAATAATATTTATAAGACTGGCCATTACCCCTGCCGAAATAATTAAAGGCAACCAGCCGGCCACTGCTGTTAAATCGCATTTCACCCGAAGCATCCCAATGCGGGCAAGTCAATTCATTATAAATCGCAATCTGTCGCAAGTTGTCGTTATGTTCCAAAAAATCAATAAATTTATTCAGCACGCCAATAGCACGCACACGATCATCCGCATGGTTCCAAACCCCGTATTTTTCTTTGCCCAGCAGACTGCGCAGCAGTTGAGGGTGATAAAGCACTATATGCTTAAAAAGCTCGGTGGGCATAATCTTTAATCCACACTGCCAGCCCGGCACGTTCCTGAGCTTAATCCACATTCTTTTCAATATTGCCAGCAAGGGCTTTCTCTCTACTATTACCGACTGGCAATGTTCGCGCAAAACATCAATACCATATTTTATTTGCAGCCTCTGTGCTTTTTGGCCCACCAAATCAACAACATTGACATCTGGTTTATCCCCAAAATAGGAAAACCTCTTTGCAATATCCAACTCATCCATTACCTTTTGGGGAATATCCATAAGGACATCATCCAGTACTATTCGCTCAATCATGTCAAACCCAAAATCACAGCACATTTCCATGCCGTCTTTAGTTACCCCCGCGATGTAATACAAGCTGTTCACCTCCAATATTTATGATAAATGTTTTTACTGCGGGCAACAACGATTTATAATGTCGCTTTCTGGCTTCATTTAACGACGGTCCGGACAAAATTCGCAAAAGATTGGATGTACTGAAAATAAGCCCACATCCAGCTGGATATGGGCTTATTATGCGACCATATTTAAGTTAATATTATGATTCAGTAAGAGTAACAGCGCCATTCGGACAAACGCTTATACAGGTCTCGCAACCCAGGCAATCGCTGGGATCGCCGGCAACAACAGCTTTATCGCCATCCATTTCCAGGATTTCAGCCGGACAGGACGATGCGCATTCGCCGCAACCTTCACATTTATCAGGATCGATTTGCACCATGAACATATTTTTATGACCTCCCTCTCTCCAGTAATCCGGGGCATTACCCCTTATTTGCCGATTGTACAACCGGTTAATTTAATTGTACAAAACCCTAACCGTTACGTCTATAGAAATTTTTACAAAGCAACTAAATAATTGTGCTGAAAATGCCGCACTGTATCGTTTTAGCCCTATAACAACAAATACCGCCCCAGACACTTTTCTGCAAACCGAACACAATGATCCAGCCGCCGGGAGTCAACACCGGTGTGAATGCCCATACTTTTCAGCACCCGCACCAGACTACCGGTAGCCAGGTTACCGGCCGCCCCCGGCGAAAATGGACATCCGCCCAATCCGCCAATCGATGACTCCAACGCGCTCACTCCGGCCAGCATGCCGGTTATGGCGCAGGCCAATCCCCACCCCCGGGTATCGTGCAGGTGCAGCCCCCAGCTGGTACCGGGGTAACGTACCGCTGCCTCCCGCACCAAGTTATACACCTGCCGGGGGTTACCCAGCCCCGCAGTATCGGCCAGACCAATCCGCCGAATACCTGCTGTCCGCATGCCCTCGACGACTTTAAAAACATCACTGCTGTTAATGTCCCCCTGGTAAGAACAGCCGAAAGCAGTGGCTACCGTACCCCGCACCTGCAAAACCCCTCCGGCCGAACGGTCAATTTCCTTCAACTCCCGCAGCGCATGGGCTATCGAGCAATTTAAGTTGGCCCGGTTATGCGCCTCGCTGGCGGAAACAACCACTACTATTTCACGCAAACAAGTATGGCTCACAGCAAGCGCCCTTTCGACTCCCCTGATATTGCCCACCAGAGCGCTGACAGTTACTCCCCGGCCAAGATCACCCAGGCCGCTTAAAACAGCCTCAGCGTCGTTTAACTGAGGCACGGCCCGGGGATGCACAAACGAAGTGGCCTCTATAGCAGTGATACCGGCACCGGCAAGCTGTTTAATCAATACAATTTTATCTTCCGTCGACACCTTTGTTTTTTCATTTTGCAGCCCATCCCGGGGACCAACCTCGCGAATTAAAACCTTCTCGGGCCAATGCATCGCTTTCCCTTTAAAAACCGGTGGCTTTCTTGGGAATTCGTCCCGTCTTAATACATTCGCTGCGCAGCCGGCGGCCTAGAATTTTTTCCATCACGCGACCTATTTCCAGCACCCGGTCCACATCCACTCCCGTGTCAATACCCATTTCGTCCATCATAACCACCATATCTTCAGTGGACACCAGACCAACTATATTGGGGTCCTGGTAATAGTATGAACCGGTACCCGAAACAGGACAGCCGCCTACAAAATTGGCGGGCTGTCCTCCCGTACCGCCCATTGTGCATTCAAAGCGGGTTATACCGGCTTGCAGGGCCGCCAAAACATTGGCCAGTCCCCAGCCCCGGGTAACATGAAAGTGGGCCACGTGCAAATTGGGATCGGGCATAGCATCCAGAATCATGGAGAAATACTCGTATACCTTATTGGGCGGGGCGGACCCGTCGTGATCGGCGTGCTCAATATCATCAGCCCCCAATTCCAAATATCTTTTCGTAAACTCCACCGCGTCCTTTAACTCAGTAGGGCCTTCCATAGGGCACCCCCAAATGGTACTCACCGTGCCGTTCACTTTTATACCTGCATCATGAGCTTTTTTAATTGATTCTTCGGTCATCTTCCAGTAGCTTTGATGATCCAGGCCGGAGTTTTTTACCATGTGCGAGG
Source organism: Desulfoscipio sp. XC116 (assembly GCF_039851975.1). Classification (GTDB taxonomy): domain Bacteria; phylum Bacillota; class Desulfotomaculia; order Desulfotomaculales; family Desulfallaceae; genus Sporotomaculum. Next base: position 838,340 of record NZ_CP156660.1, on the reverse strand, counting down.
CCGATGTGGAAACCATCTGTAAAATACGAGTGGGCCCGTATCCCCTTTGTTTTAATTCAATAGCCCGCTCCACGGCCTTTTCCCTGATGGTAATGGCGGTTAGTTCAACATCCGGCAGTTTATCCTTCACCCTTTTGGAGTTATATAGCTTATAGAAAAGCTCATCGGCGTCGGCAAACTGAGGCATGCCTTTGGGATTACCCAAGTTGGTTATCTCAACTTCCTTAAAACCGGCCAGTATTAACTCCTCCAGAACCCATAGTTTGGCGTTGGTGGGCACAACAATTTCCTCATGCTGAAAACCATCCCGTACAGTTATGTCACCGATTATTACTTTTTTAGGATATTGCAGTTCAAACATTGCTTACCTCCTTGTCATTTAGTTAAGATAATACAGCTAAGAATATCTTAAAGAGATTGCCAAGGCCCGGGGAAATATGCGCGGTCATAGGCAACCGGCCTTTGAGCTACCTGCCCTTATAAACCGGCTTACGCTTTTCATTAAAGGCCAGCAAACCTTCGTCCCGGTCTTCGGTAGCCAGGCAAACGTTGTAGCACTCAGCTTCCAAAGCCAGAGCGGTATTCAGTTCCAGCTCCACCCCCAGGTTGATGGAACGCTTGGCCTGCCGCAGGGCCACAGGACCGTTCTTGACAATTTCCCGCATAACTTGTATAGTCTTTTCCATCAGTTGCTCGGGCGGCACAACATAGTTGACCAGACCAAGCTTATATGCATCCTGAGCACTAATGCGCCGTCCGGTAAAAATCAACTCCTTGGCCCGGCTGCGCCCGATTACCCGGGGCATAAGCTGAGTGCCGCCCCCGCCTGGTATAATAGCCAGGCCGACTTCGGGCAAACCAAAGGAAGCCTTTTCGGAGGCTATGATAAAATCACAGCCCAGGGCAAATTCGCAACCGCCCCCCAGCGCAAAGCCGTTCACCACCGCTACCAGCGGTTTGGGAAACTCGGCCACCGCGGTAAAAGCGCGTACGAAAAGCGCCCGCTGCCTTTTCATTTCCTCCCGGGTCATCGTCTTTCTTTCCTTTAAATCGGCTCCCACACAAAAGGCCTTGTCGCCCTCGCCGGTGAATACCGCGGCAAATACATCATCATCAAGTTCCATTTCCTCCAAAGCGGCCAGTATTTCCCGGGCGGTCCCGGTGCTTAAGGCGTTCATCGCCTCCGGCCGGTTAATAGACATAATCGCAATGTGGCCCTCTTTGATAAGCTTAATATTTTGATATTCCATATGAAGCTGCCCTCCTTGCAAAATCTATTTAATGGAAACTTCCGCTACACAGGGTACACCGGGTGTTTGCGCTCGGTAAATTTCTTTTCCTTGGATTCATACAGGGCAAACCGTTTAATTAACTCATCCCGCAGTTCGCCACCGCCGACAATATGGTCCACCACCAATTCCGAGGCCAGGCGGTATATATCCACGTCCCGGGCATATTCGGCGCGCTTTTGCTGCACAAAGGCGGGCCGTTCCTCGGGAGGCAGGGCGTTGATTTTATTCTCATACACCGCGTTCACCGCCGCCTGGGGACCCATCACGGCAATCATCGCCGAAGGCAGAGCCATACAGCAATCCGGTTCAAAGGCCGGCCCGCACATAGCGTACAGCCCCGCACCATAAGCCTTGCGCACCACCACGGACACTTTAGGCACCGTGGCCTCGGACATAGCGGAAATCATCTTAGCCCCGTGCCGGATAATACCCTGGCGTTCCACGGCGGAACCGATCATAAACCCGGGTACATCCATCAAGAACAGCAACGGTATATTGAAGGCATCGCACAAATTCATAAACCGGGCCGCCTTATCCGCCGAATCGACAAACAACACACCGCCCTTGACCATAGACTGGTTGGCCAGTATACCCACCGCCCGGCCGCCAATGCGGGCCAAGCCGGTAATTAGCTCCGGGGCAAAAAGTCTTTTAATTTCAAACCAGCTGTCCCGATCAATCAGCCGGTTAATTAACTCGTACATATCAAAGGCCCGGTTTTCTTCCAGCGGTACTATTGCTTCAATATCCCTCCCCTCGACAGGAGGCAGCGCCTCAATCAAGGGGGTTTTCTCCTTATAATTCCGGGGCAGGTAAGTAAGATAGCGGCGACAAGCCTCAATAGCTTCTTTTTCCGTAGCCGCCAAAAGGTCCCCGCACCCGCTGACACTGCAATGCATCCGGGCGCCGCCCATCTCCTCCAGGGTAACCTTCTCAAATATCACCATCTCCGCCATGCGGGGCGAGCCCAGGTACATGCTGGCATTGCCGTCCACCATGAACACCACATCGCAAAAAGCGGGAATATACGCCCCGCCGGCAGCGGAGGGACCGAAAAGCAGGCATATTTGCGGTATCATGCCCGACATTTTTACTTCATTTATAAAAATGCGGCCCGCTCCCCGCCGACCAGGGAACATTTCAATCTGGTCCGTAATTCTGGCTCCGGCGGAGTCCACCAAATAAAGCATGGGCACTTGCATGTTAATGGCCGTTTCCTGAATACGGATAATTTTTTCGACCGTACGCCAGCCCCAGGAGCCCGCCTTTACCGTGGAATCATTGGCCATGACACAAACAGTACGCCCGTGGATTTTACCCACCGCTGTAACTACACCATCTGCCGGCAGCCCCTCGGCCAGGTTATTGCCCCACAGGCCGTCCTCTACTGTGATGGAGCCGGGATCAAGCAGCAACTCCAATCTTTCCCGGGCAAATAGCTTGCCTTTTTTAGCATTGCCGGTATGATACTTGGGAGCTCCGCCTTTTTTAACCGATAACGCCTTTTCATTTAACTCCAGATCCAGCATTTGCAGATTTTTATCACTCATTTTTCATTCCCCCCATTAATTGTTGTTAACTTGTGTAAATTTTTTTTACATTTTTAAATGGTTGAATATTTAGATATTTTTAAAACTTGGCTGCCGCCAGGTGCTTATACGGCAAGATTCACGCTGTTATAGCAACCATCACCCCCTGCCTAACAATTCATTCTTATTTATTTTAAAAAAGATGCAAGAACAATACCAGCCGCTGTAGTATCTCAATGGTTGCAACTGGCTATATTGTAAACAGAAAAGGCCGGTTATGCCCCAAGGCATTATTACCGGCCCTTTAAATCATGTGGTTACTTTTGTTTACAATTTACCCCTCCAGTGTGAACTCCCAAGCACAGTGGCAGCCTTCCTCAGGCTCATCCGGCGGGCAACAAATACACCGGGTACTGATACGCGGGTCAACGGCACGGGCAAAGCCGCTGTATTCCACCAAACCTACCGGCTTGCACGGGAAAAAGTCCATTTTTTTGCGTTCACGAGCCGCTTGCACCCGGCAGGAATTCATGCGGAAAATCAACTTATGGGAGGACTCGCGAATAATTTCCTGTTTATTTAGGAAAGCATATAGCCGGAACTGCAGGGCCAGTTCCAACGCCTCCAGCCCGCCCTGTTCCGGCAGCCCGAGAAACTGTTTAATCCGTTTGGCTTCAATGACCGTAAACTTTTCCCAAGCCGCGGCATCGGCTTCAATAGCGTTATCCATACCGTATTTTTTCTCTACGGCCTGAAACCACAGACCGTCATGAGCAAGCCAGCGCTTACTTAAATCTGCTATAAAATCAATTAGCTGTTCTCTGGTCATATCGTCAATATTTTTTATCGACGGCAAAATACATCCCTCCATGAAATAATTTATTGAATACTTATGTAAAGTGTAAATATGCAAGACATATGCCAGAATACCCAAAGCCACCCGGGAACATTTAAATACCCGGGATGGCTGACAAACCTTATAACTAATTGCCAAAAATTAAATTTCCACCCTTCTGACAGTGCCGCTCATACAAGATCAATTTTAAGCTCCGGCAGTCATCACTTTTTTCACCCGGTCCATCAGGCTGCCGGCAAAGGCAGCCGCGCCGACATCGGTCTGCGGCCCGCAGCCACAGCCCAAAGCCACATCGGTAAGAATTAGCTTAACGGCCTCCATGCGCCGGCGGTGGAATTCCCGGTGGTCGATTTGTTTCTCGCTTATACCCAGCTTGACGCGCAGCAGGTCAGGGGCAAATAAAAAGGGCATCAGCATTTGCATTATTTTAGGGCTCATCCACTCCCGGCACTGCAGCACCCGAGCCGCATAATCAACCAGTTCGGTGTACTGGTCGGACATTCGGTAATAATCCTCCGCACCGGCGTCATCGTACCACTCTTGCACCGTCCAAACCCGGTCGGCTGTGTGGCCGAGGCAGAACTGCATATGCTCGCGGTCCACCATGAAGATACAGTCCTCTTTAGTGCACACATCACCGTCGCGGTGATAGCGCACCGCCCGTCCCAGGGGGAAAGTGCGGCAGTTCCGGGACCGGGACCGGTAAATGGAACACCTGCCATCCTCCAGCATAAACGCACAGCGGCCGTTGGCGGCATGAGCCAGCCAAACCGCAGGCCAGCCGGTATCCCGGTCGGGCTCCATTGCACAATAATCTTTAAAAAACCGCTGGCCGGGCAGATTAAGGTGCCGGGCCATCACTTCCACATCCCACGGGTCCAACAAGATAGTAATGTTTTGACAGCATCGGCCCATGCAGTCCGGCCCGCAGGCAAACGTAAAACTGTCCTCCATATTGAGCTGTTCCAGGGTATCATTAGCCAGCTTATCGGCTATCCCCCGCTGAAAGTCCAAGACCATTGATGTTCTCCTCTCCCTAATTGCATATTAAACCACGAGCATATTATAGCACAGCGGCTTTACACCGTCGCTGCCCGCCCCGGTCACGTCAAGCAAGGTGCAAACCTGACCGGTCAGCACATCCGCCACGGCACAATAACCGTCCCAGTACCGGTGATGGTCAAAGGGCTTGTCCGCCCCCAGCAGCAACTTATCCCAATCAGCACCGAAATAACGGTTAAACTCCTTTTTAAACGCCACCTCATCATCCGCATCCGGCAAATCGGTCCACACAGCTTTCAGCTTGCCCACGGCAACCACTTTACGGGGCCAGTCTCAGCCCGGCTCGTAAAAATATACAGGTACATCTTCGCTCGCGCCGCCAATATTTATTTTTTCCAACAACACGCCATCCATAGTGCCGAAAACAACCACCCCCTGCGCAGCCGCAATACGGCCGACAACAGCCAGCTGCTCCCGATTTATGGCAGCCAGTACAATTTGCGCCGGCATGATACTCCCTTCCCTTTCTCTTTACTACTATAGTTACACTAACTAATTCATTACCAAGGCCGATTATCCTGCCGGAGTTCCGGTTAGAAAGTTTAAGGTATAAGTGTTTATAATTAAAAAATATAAAGTCTTGCTCATACCCCGGCTCATGTCTGCTTTTTTCCTTAGTTTGCCTAGTTTTTTAAGGAATACTATGGGTAAATTATTATAGATAAAAAAAAGCTTTTAGAGGGAGGATGGTGAAAGATGGTTCAGCTATTCAACTTTCATATTGGAAGGGCGGATAAAGCAGAGACTCCTATTTTGAACGCCGGTGAGGCATTTATATTATGGAATGACCTTGTTACCAGATATGACAATATAGAAAAAACACAACTATATCAAAATTTAATTCATGATCCCGATTTTAAATATTTGGTTGCCAAGAAGTTGGGAGATACTTTAGAACAGCAGGCTAATGAGCTGGAACATCTAATGGACATGTATAAGCTGCCTCTGCCCTGCCGTCCTCCCAAAAGCACTTCTATACAGGTTAACTCCGAATTAATGAATGACAGATACCTGTTTAGAGACATTATGGCAGGTGTTGAAAATCTAATGACTACATTGACCCATTCCGTTCGCACATTTACAACTAATGATGCCATACGCGGTATAGCAATAAAAAATCTCAGCAAAGAGATTGAAATATATGATGACATGTGCAAATTTGGCAAATTAAAAGGATGGTTAACTCCTCCGCCTTTAAAATAGTGAACTCGTTTCAGCTAAAGCTGAACATCGGGGCTTCAGATGGGGATTCTACCCCACGCCTAAATTATGGGGGCTAGGTGCCAGGTGTTAGAAGCTGAAAATCTTAGATTTTCAGCTTCTAACACCTGGCACCTAGCCAAATAGCGAAAGCTTTGCTTAAAAAATAATTTGTGCTATAGTGCTAACTGTTACTTATTATTCTCCAGCTTGGCCTTCTCCTCCTCTACCAGGATACGGCGCAAGATTTTACCCACCATTGTTTTAGGCAGCTCATCCCTGAACTCCACCTTCTTGGGCACTTTGTATTTAGCCAATTGTTTAGTACAGAACTCGATGATCTCCTTTTCAGTGGCCTGCTTACCTTCTTTGAGGATAACGTAAGCCTTTAAGGTTTCACCCCGGTAGGGGTCGGGTACACCGGCCACCACCGCTTCCCGCACCTTGGCATGCTCATATAACACTTCTTCAACTTCCCGGGGGTAAATATTATATCCGCCGGCAATTACCATATCTTTTTTCCGGTCCACCACGTAAGTAAATCCACGTTCATCCATCCGGGCTATATCCCCGGTATACAGCCAGCCGTCCCGAATGGTATTAGCCGTTTCATCGGGCATATTCCAGTAGCCTTGCATCACCTGAGGACCCCTGACGCAAAGTTCCCCGACCTCACCCGGGGGCACTTCCCGGGTGCCTAATTCGATATCCATAATTTTCACCTCGGTATTGGGCAAGGGCTGCCCGATAGAGCCTGATACCCGGGTCCCATAAATGGGATTACAGTGCGTAACCGGAGACGATTCCGTCAGCCCATAGCCTTCCACCAGCTTGCCGCCGGTCAGACTTTCAAACTTTTCCTGTACCTCCACCGGCAGGGGAGCCGCCCCGCTAATACAAGCCTTGATAGAGGAAATATCATATTTAGCCAGCTCGGAATGGGAAATAACCGCCACATACATGGTGGGGGCTCCCGGGAACAAGGTGGGGCGGTATTTATTAATCTGCTTTAATACTGTATCTATCTCGAAGCGGGGCAGCAATATCATTGTCGAACAACAGTATATGGAAAAGTTCATTACCACAGTCATACCAAACACATGAAAGAAAGGCAGGACCCCCAGCGTTCTTTCCCCCGCCTCCCGGCAGTCGGGCAGCCATGAGCGCACTTGCATGACATTAGCCACCAGGTTTTTATGGGTCAACATGGCTCCCTTGGATAAACCGGTGGTACCGCCTGTGTACTGCAGCAGGGCCAAATCTTTGGAGGTATCTATGGTAACCTTCGGCGGTTGGGGGGAATATTTTTGCAAAAGCTCCTTAAACCGGAGAATACCCCGATCAGCGGGCACATCAAGCACCTGGCCCTGTTTTTTAGCCTTAATGGGATATAACAGGTTAAGCGGCAGAGGCAGGTAATCCTGCACCCCGGTGACAATTAAATTTTTAACCGGAGTCTGAGACAGCACACTGAGCACTTTTGGGCCAAGGGCATCCAAGTAAATTAATGTTTGAACTTGCGCATCCCTAAGCTGGTGAGATAATTCTCTTTCCATATAAAGAGGATTGGTCATTACGGCCACAGCCCCTATGCTGATGACAGCATAGTAAGCAATCACCGTCTGGGGACAGTTCGGCAACATCACGGCCACCCGATCCCCTTTTTTTACGCCCAGTGCGTGCAAGGCTGTGGCAAAACGATCTACCTGTTCTTTAAGCCGGCTGAATGTCAGCCTGTGTCCCATAAAAACAGCAGCTAAGTTAGTCGGATATTTTTGGGCGGCCTGTTCCAAAAAATGATAAAGCGGCACATCCGGTATGTCTATTCGTTCAGGCACCCCCTCGGGATAGTGCTTACACCAAAACAACTCTTCCTTAATCATACTTTTGATAAACCCCCTTTGCAATTGAATGATTAATCATTCAATATATCAGACGCAATTCCCGCAACTTTCTAATTATTTAAACAATAACATAAAAACATAACTTTTTCAATAATTCCGATATTTTATTATACTACATGACTTTATTGTTGCGACGTAAAAAAAAACATCCATAACAACCTCTTACAGCTTAGTTATCCAGCCCTTGCCGGACAGTTTGACCCCGGCAGTAAGAATGTTAAGAAAAGTAGAGCGAAACAAATCCCCGACCAATGCCCTTTTAACCGGGGACAGTTTTAGAATTCCTCCCAGGATACCCCGCATCACCCGGTGAGTGACAGCGCCAGGGTCATCAAATATGTAGTTCGGCAGAGTTCCCCTCTCCAGGCAGGCCAGTATGTTACGTTCAAAAGTGTTTTCCGGAGGCAGCACTCTTTGCCGGCGTTTTTTAAGCCGCAGTGCCCCACGAACACATTGATCGGCGCATACCCCACAGCCCAAACAGATGCTTTCATCCACCAGTGCAAGCCTTTTTCCCTTTTTTGCACCGTCTGAAGCAAGCTCAGACATCGGTTCGAATACCGGCAAGCTGGTCGGTTGGCTATTGGACTCATGCACCGGACCAGCCAGGCATCCAACCGCCGCTTCCTTATCTTGTACAAGCACTGGCCCGGATGCCGGTAAAACAGTCACCCCGTCACCTTGCTCAGACACCGGTCCGACTGCGGAACAGCCGGTTGGTTCACCACCCTGTACAGGCGCTAAATGGATACAATTTACCGGGCAGACTGCGATACACTTACCGCAGCCCGTACATTTTTCAGCGTCTGCCACGGCAATAAAACCGGAAGTTTTAATAAAACCGGTATAACCAAATTTATTAATACCCTGGAGCAGGTTACAGCAGCAGGCACAGCAGCAGCAAATAAACGTAATATTACGCTGCACGTTATCGGCACTAAAAACCAGCCCCAGCTCCTTACAGCGGGCCAGGTTGTCCATCACCCGGCCGCGGCTGACCTCGGCAGCCAGATGATGTCTGATCAAGTAATCGGCGGCGTAGCCGAAGGAGGTGCAGGTATCCAGAGGGACGGCGCATTTCTTATGACCGCTGTGCAGCTTCTCATGCCGGCAGGCACAGGTGCCAATGGCATACCGGTCGTGACTGTCCACAATGGCTTCGACTTTTTCGTAAGGCAAAATCTCCACCACATCTTCCGGGGTCACCGCATCCATGTGAGGCACAACCCTGGCCAGGGCTATTTGCCGCCCGCCGCCGGCGTTGGCCCGGTAAAAGTCGCCGCCGCCCGTCAGGTAAGCATGAAAGAGCCCCGCGGCAACTCCGGGGTCAAAATTACCGCGACTGCGCATCATAGTAAATTCGAATATGCCTACCATAATAGGTGAAGGCATGTAATAATATCGACCGTCGTGATAGAGATCCAACACTAAACCCTTTTCCGCCAAACCGTCCAGTCTGCCCTGTAAAGTGCTTGGGTCGGCTCCGGTTATGCGGGCAATTCGATTCACGGTGGATAGCAAGTAGGGCATTTGCACCACTAAATCCGCTTCTTGCTCAGTATACAGTTCCTTGAGCAACCTGTGCAAAGCTTCGTTCCACGGAGACTTTACGGTAAGATTATCGATTTTTTCACCCAGCTTGCGGTATACATCTTTGCCCGCCATGTGCCCCATATCTTCGGCCGTCCTTTCATACATATCAAATAGACTTATAGACCACTCTGAATTCATCTATCTTCGAAGTTCGCCAGGTGCAATATCTACTCCTGCAAGCAGCTGTTACCGAACACTCACTATGGCGTGAGCCGTCTTGTCATCTGTGTCTTTGTGACAGGGATAATAACAGGGTTAATATCTGCAATCCCGTGAACGGCCGGAAACCTTAATCTTAAGGTAACGTTAAAATTGACTTCCCGGTATTACCGCTTATTTAAATACTAAGGTTAAGCAATATGATAAAATAAACTAACACTAACCAAAAAACAAAACCGCTCTTGGGCTAATCAAGAAGTTACGCCCAAAGCGGTCCGCCGTGTCATATTGCCAACAGCCATTATTTAATACAGCTTAACAGCCAAAATAAGTTCGAACTTCCAGTTGAGGGGTGATGAAATGACTAAACATGTTATTTTCGATTTTGATGGCACCATTGTGGAGTCACGCTACCTGGCCGTGGAATTGCTAAACGAGCTGGCCCCTAAATATAAGCTTAGAAAAATCAAAGAAAGCGAGTATGAACACCTGCGTTCGCTATCCATCCCTCAAAGGTGTCAAGCCATTAATCTCCCTTTTTACAAGCTGCCCATACTAAAGATGGATTTAACTAAAAAATACAGGCGCGCCACCGCTTCTTTGCAAGCCATCGACGGCATCAAGGAAGTTTTAGGCAAGCTCAAGGCCGGGGGAATGACACTCAGCATTCTTTCATCCAATTCGACGGAAAATATCAACGCTTTTTTAGCGCATAACAACATCAATTTTTTTGACTATATCATTTCATCAGGCGGCCTGTTTGGCAAAGACAAAGCCATCAAAAGTTTTTTAACTAAACACCGATTAAACAATAAAGATATAATTTATGTGGGAGATGAATGCCGGGACATTAGCGCCTGTCAAAAAAACAAGGTGCGCATTATCGCCGTAACATGGGGCTATGATGCGGAAGAACTGCTGGCCGGCTGCCACCCCGACGCGCTCATCCGTAACCCGCTGGAATTATATAATATCGTTCTCAACATGACCTGGTCTAAGCTATCATAACCGCTTGACCATAAAAAGAAGCAGCACGGGCTACAACCCGTGCGCATTAACCTTACATACCCCGGAAATTCATGTTTACCGATACATCCGCCGGCAGTCACTCTTTAGGGGGCTGCCATACTTCCCAAACTTTTCCCGCCCGGTCAGTTGACGGCTTTAAGGTTGGGCTGCCTTCAACCCACCCGGAAGGCATTACCTCGCCGGTTTTCTGATGATGTTGATAAGCCTTGACTTGACGAATAAGCTCTTGCGGGTTCCTGCCCACGGGCGGGCTTAATATCTCCGCCGCCTGGATAACGCCTTCCGGATCAATTAAAAACCGGCCGCGGATATTTACCCCTGCGTCTTCATCATAAACGCCATACAATTTGCCAATCGCTCCCGTTTGGTCTGACAACATGGGGAAAGGGATATCGCCCCCCACCATTTTAGAAAGTTCAGTTTCATTCCAAACTTTATGGGAGAACACGCTGTCCGTGCTGCAGGACAAAACCTCTACATTCAGAGACTTGAGTTTATCATAGCCAACGGCTATGTGCGAAATCTCAGTAGGTCAAACGAAGGTGAAATCCCCGGGGTAGAAGCAAAGCACTACCCATTTTCCCTTGTAATCTTCCAATGCTACCTGTCTTACTTGACCCTGGTAAAATGCCTTAGCCTTGAAAGCCGGTGCTTGTTTAGTTACCAACACATCAAAACCCCCTTGGAAAGTATTATGATATTTATTATAAATAAATAGCTTATATTTATCAATAGGTATTATAAATAAATTTCAAATTCAATTTCCTACTCTAATCAGCATAAGAAAATGGCCCTATAAGGTTCCGGTATTATGTTGATGCTAAAGGTCCCTGCTTTGATAGACCTTCAAAGATAGGAGAAAGGATAATAGCTGTGTAATTAATATCACAACCATAATTGCAGTGAATATCTGTATATCAGTTAGAGAATTTAAAAGACCCGTGATACTTCGTACCCAACCAACATCCCCATTCACATAAAGAAAATTCACCGCACCTGTCAGTCCAAAAAATAATAAGAAGAATAAAATAAGATTTAAGAACTTGATTTTAATGTAGCCGAATTTAAAATAAAGGGGTAAAAAAACACCGTTTAATAAAGCTATGGACAACAAGCCGCCGGCTAAACCTTCCAGAGAAATCGGATGAACTTTTACAGGCAGACCTGTCAATGCTATCACTGTTGCTATCAACCAGTAGGCCACAGTCCCTATCACAATATAAGCAATAACAGATAAATATTTAGCCAATACTATATCGGCTCTTTTTAGAGGTAAGCTGTTAAGCATTACGTCAGCTTTGTTTTTTTCATCGTACGCGCAGGAGGTTAGCAGCAGCATATAAGTAATAGCGGTCAGGGCCGTTGGGTAAATTACCATTCCGACCCCTTGCATGGCAACGGCAAAAAAAACGATATAGGCGAAGCCCAAAAGGAGGATCTTCTTTTGAATTAAGATGTCTTTTAATATTAAATTATACATTTTGCAGCCCCCTTTGTGTAATGGAGCATTATATCTTCCAAAGCCGGTTTTTCAATAAGCACCTGTTTGTTAAAAAGTAATTGAGCCCGCCGCCGATCCTCTACCAATCCTTCAAAGCCAAACTGGTTTTCTTTAATGCCGATAAATTCTTTCCTGATATCGTTATCCAGCAACTCCCTGGCGCCTCTGACCAAGCCGTGCCCGTCCAGCAGTTCATCTTTGGCGGTGCTGAAAATGATTTGCCCGTTATTGATAAACGTGATATAATCAGCTATTTTATCCAGATCCGAGGTTATATGAGTAGATAAGAAAACACCTTTATTCTCATCCTGCATGATATAGGTTAATATTTCCAGCAATTCATTTCTAGCCACGGGGTCCAGACCTGCGCTTGGTTCATCCATAATCAGCAGATCGGGATGATGACTTAGAGCCACCGCCAAAGAATACTTCATTTTCATTCCCTTGGATAAATCCTTGATCTTCTTTTGGAGCGGCAGATCAAAATCAGCCAGATATTTGGCAAAGGCGTGATTATCCCAGTCTTTATACAGCGGGGCAATAATTTTACTCATTTCCCGGATGGTTAACTCTTCATAAAAATGGTTTTCATCAAACACAAAGCCGATCTTATTTTTAATTTCTATTTCATGTTTCAGATTATCCAGTCCGAAAACGTTGATAACCCCGCCGTCTTTTTTTAGCAAATTTAAAATCAGCTTTATCGTAGTGCTTTTACCGGCGCCGTTAGGACCGATAAAACCCATGATGCAGCCCTTTTCCATAGTAAAGCTAATATCTTTTAAGCTAAACCCCTTAAAATTTTTCCTGATATTTTTAACCTCCAAAATAGGCTTCATTATCATTCCTCCTCGTAAAACAGTTTGAGCATTTGTTGTAATTGATCAAAGGATAAATGCACGGATTTAGCGGCCAGCACCGCTTCCATCAACTTCTCTTCCACAATTTTAAGCCTCTTTTCATGGAGAAGTTCCTTGTTTTCGGCCGCTACATAAGACCCTTTACCCGGTACGGCAACAACGAAACCTTCCTTTTCCAGTTCGTCATAGGCCCGTTTTGTAGTAATGACACTGATTTGCAGTTCTTTGGCCAGATTCCTGATTGATGGCAAGGGGTCGGCCTCCAACAGTTCACCTTGCATAATCATTTCTTTTATTTGGGAAACAATCTGCTCATAAATTGGTAAACTGGAAGAGTTCGAAATAATAATACGCATAACCAAACATCCCTTCAAACATCCGAGCATACTGTATATATACAATATACACAGTATGCAACAGTTTTGTCAATAGTGAACTCGTTCAGCTAAAGCCGAACATCCGAGCTTCAGATGGGATTCCACCCCACCTGAAGTTAAAATAGGAGCAGCTGTTGCACAACGGACTAAATAGTTCATAGTGCGACAGCCTTTTGTAAAGATACCGGATTAGTATCGGAATAATTAGCTACATCTGAGAAGGGGAGCGTCGCTCACTACTCCAAGAAAGTAGTTTTGCGACACTCCCCTTGGAATTTGCTTAAAACGAGCAAATTTCTTTGGATTGGACAACGCAGAAAGGTTCAACTATCACATATAGCCGATAGCTGAACCTTTTAACAACCTGTTACCACAAAACTTTTTTATTTACCGCAAGAACAAAGCGGTACATGGTGAACCTCCTCCAGAACGAGCCCGTGGGTTTTCAGAGGCAGGTTTTTTATAAAAGCTATGGAATATTAGTAGAACAACAGTACCCTTGCTTTTCTAAAGAGTTAGGCTTTCCAGCTCCGCTACCAGGCGGGCAAATACAGCCAGGCATTCTTGCACCGGCTGCGGGGTGGTCATATCTACCCCGGCGGAATCCAACAGGTTCAGGGGATAATCCGAGCCTCCTTGATGTAAAAAACCAATATAGCGGGCTACGGCAGAGCCGCCTTCTTCGGTAATGCGGCGCGTCAGAGCGGTAGCCGCCGAAAAACCGGTGGCGTATTTGTAAACGTAAAACGCATTGTAAAAGTGGGGAATGCGTGCCCATTCCATGTCCACGTCACTATCCACCATTACGTCCGGCCCGTAATAGTCAACATTCAGCCCGTGGTAAATCCGGCAAAGCAACTCGGGAGTCAGCGCTTCACCGGCTTCCACCCGCTCATGAATGACCTTTTCAAACTCGGCAAACATGGTTTGCCTGTATACGGTACCACGGAATTGTTCCAGATAGTGGTTAAGCAAATATATTTTCTTACCCCGGTCTTTAACTGTTTGCAGCAGGTACTGCATCAACAAAGATTCATTAACCGTAGAGGCTACTTCAGCGGTAAATATTTTATAATGGGCGTAAACGTAAGGCTGCGTCTTAAAAGAATAGTAAGAATGCATGGCATGACCCATTTCATGAGCTAAAGTAAACACATTATTCAAATTATCCTGATAGTTCAACAGCACATAGGGGTGTGTGCCATAAGGGCCCCAGGAATAAGCACCACTGGTTTTGCCCTTGTTTTCGTATACGTCCACCCAACCGCTGTTAATTCCCCGCACCATCGTTTCCACATAAGCATCACCAAGCGGAACCAGACCGTCCCGCACCACATTTACCCCTTCCTGATAGGGGATCTTCCAGTCTATATCTTGGACCACGGGGTTATAAATATCGTACATATGCAGTTTGTCAAGCCCCAGCAATTTTTTGCGCAGCCGCATGTAGCGGTAAAAAGGTTCCAGGTTTTCACGCACCGTGCGGATCAGGTTGTCATATACCTCTACAGACACATTATCGGCAAAAAGAGAGGCTTTAAGAGCTGAAGGATACTTGCGTATCCGGGCATAAAACACATCTTTTTTTACACTGGCGCCCAAAGTGGCGGCCAAAGTGTTTTGCAATCGACAATATGAACTATACAGGGAAGCGAAGGCATCCCGACGCAGCCGGCGATCCCCGCTTTCCATAAACTGCAAATAACGGCCATGGGTTAACTCCACCTCGCGGCCCCGCTCATCCCGCACCGGGTCAAAGGTCAGGTCGGCGTTATTGATCATCCTGAATATGTTGGCGGAGGCCTGGGTTACTTCTTCCGCCCGGGCGATGATCTGCTCTTCCTCTGCGGATAAGATGTGCGGTTTTTGGCGCACCAATTCCTCCAGCATAAACCGGTACGGAACAAGGCCCGGTTCTTCTTGCAGAAACTGTTTTAAGGTCTCATCCGGTACCGCCAGTATTTCAGGCACATAAAAGGAAACTGAAGCCTGCACCCGGGCGCTTAGGCTATCCGCCCGGTCGGTCAGTGCCTGGTAAACAGAATTGGTGTTATCCTCATCACGCCGCATACGGGCGTAGGTATATATTTTTTCATTAAGTGCTTCCAACTGCTCCTGCAGTTGAAAAGCTTCCAGCAATGTCCGGGCCGATGAACCCAGCCTGCCCTTAAATAACTCCGCGCGAGCCGCCAGATCCAGCGCCTTACGATAATCCTGATCCCAGGCGTCGTCGCCGGGGTAAATATCCTCCAGCCGCCATTTATATTGACCGGGGATTTCCTGGCGAGTTGGCAGGTAACCTTCGTTCACAAAAAAACCTCCTCTTTTAACAATATTTATTTATTAACGGTCTACAACCAAGGTCTGCGGGGATACGACTTGATCCGGAACCAGTGCAAAGGACTCTAAATCTTTTAATCTATAGGTTCATGAGTTAAGTTGAATAGCCTCATCTATTTCCGTCATCAATTTATCCAAATCAATACCGTATTTGTCACATACCCGCTCCAATGTTTCAAAAAGTGATTCACAACAAATACAAACATCTAAACAGTGGTCGTAAGCCTTAAAAACTTGCAATGATTCGGGATGCTTCTCGGCCAAATCAAGGATAGTCATATCCTTGGTTAACATTTATATACACCTTCTTAAGCCATATTATACTGATATTTTCATTATACCACTTCTCTTGCACGGTAAGCCCCCAAGAAGGCATTTCCCCAAAGATATTAGAATTACCAGGCAAAATCGTCAAAAGGTGTTCCTCCAATACACCGTCTTTATCACCTAAACAAACTTCATAAAAATTGTTTATTTGATTTATTTAATAATTTTATGTTAATATGTTTCGGGGAGAAAGGGGATGGTCCCCCCGCGGGCTGCAAACCCGTTGGCTTGCCTGCAACCCAGGTGGGAGTCCGGTTCAATTCCGACTTCTCCCCTCCATACTGGGGCGTCGCCAAGCGGTAAGGCACCGAGCTGGCGACTTCGGCATTTCGTTGGTTCGAATCCAGCCGCCCCAGCCAGCTTTTCTTTGGCACATAAGGGCTATTAGCTCAATTGGCAGAGCAGGCGACTCTTAATCGTCAGGTTGAAGGTTCGATTCCTTCATAGCCCACCAAAAAGGAGTTCCTTTTACGGGAACTCCTTTTTAGAATTGCAGGAGAGTGATTTATAGTGCATGAGGAACTCAACAACATTAAATTAAAAATGAAAGCACTTGGTTTTTCCCGGCAGCAAATTGAATCTATTATTGAGAAAGCCCTGTCCGGAAAAGACTGGGGAGAATTAAATGATTCGGAACAACAGCAATTGATAATATCCATAGATAATAGAATAACTTTCTTAAGAAAGTTATTGCAAGTCATGAGCTGTAATTCATGTCGTAGATAGACCTTTACATAAGTCAACGTAGGCTTTAATTATAGTTAATATAAAACCTATGTGTTGATTGCCCATGTCATTTACCATATGCAGGTAAAGTATAAGCTCTTCTGATAAATTCTCTGCTGATTCAACAAAAAGCAAGCTTGCTTTAACACCAAGGACTTCCGATATTATAGCAACGAGCTCTACAGAAGGATTTTTCTGTCCTCTTTCCAGGTACCCCCAATAGGCAGGTGTAATGCCAACTAAAGAGGCCGCTTTCGTTTGAGAAAAGCCTTTTTGAATCCTGTAGAGCTTTATATTTTTGCCAACAACCTTTTTAATCATTTCTAAACCTCAATTTTTTACGATGCATACAAGTGGTTTATTTTTGTTGAAATATGTAACCTTATAGTTATATAATATGCTTAATTTATTTTTAATATCTGTTTCACAAAGGCAAACTACATCGAAAGATTAGGGCGCAAAGCCATGGGTCTAAAGCGCTTAAGATTATCTGCAGCGCAATGATTGCCAGGTTGCGGGAGAAAATGATACTAAAAAGATATATTAATATTTTCCCCCCTCTTATCGATGAATATGTCTTTTGTCAAAGTGGAGGGACAATAGCAATTGCATTTAAATATAGAAACTGTCAATAGCATGCTTCTGAAGTTTCCTCAAGACCTGAGGATGCATTCTTTAAATGTATGCTACCTTGCTCAGAAAATGGCCCAATATGCCGGTTACACACACAAAGAGATAAAAAAAATAACATTGGGGGCTTTATTGCACGATATCGGTAAAAGCTGCATTGATGAAAGAATACTTTATAAACCCACTAGACTATCGGAAAAAGAATTTTCCATAATTAAACAACATACAGTGTTAGGCACCAAAATAATATCCTCTTTTGAAAAATGCAATAATCTTTTACCAATTATCCTTTATCATCATGAGCACTGGGATGGAAATGGTTACGAAGGTTTGTCAGGAAGGGATATACCTGAACCGGCACGCATTGTAGCCATAGCGGATGCATTTGACGCAATGACAAGCCCCAGGCCATATCAAAAGCCTAAAACCCTAAATGATGCTCTTTCAGAACTTAACAGGAATAGAGGCCTGCAATTTGACCCTGATTTAGTCCAGGCATTTGAATTATGTATTGTAGAATTAATTAAGACGCCTCTCAAAACAAGCGATATTAATTTCTGGCATAAAGCATTTAGCAATATTGTATAAAACAATATTGAAAAGAGGTTGCATATTTATGAGCATTAATAATAAGAATTTTCGCAACAAAAAGGCAAATTTACAAATACGTTTTTCTGAATTTGACCTCCCGCCTATGCAGGATTTATTACTTATCGGCAAACGCGCACCAATCGGTCCCGAAGCCACTCGCAGAATGATTAACGCCTTGGCGCCCGGACAATATGAGGTTATTTTAATCGAAAACAGCAATATTGAAGCCATAGCTGTAAAAACCAGTTTATTTAACTGGATACCCAGAGATACACTGATCAAGACCATACTGGAAGAAGGTATTAAATTAACTAGCGCACAATCCTTGATTAAAGCTAAACTAGAAATCTCAGTTTCAGTATTTAAAGAAGTTGATATTAATGTATAACATAGAGTACATAATGAGTAGCCCTGTTTTTTCAATTACCTCCGGAGAAAGTGTCTCACAAGCCGCCAAGTATATGCAAGAACATAAAGTCGGCGGATTGCCGGTTATAGAAGGTGAAACTTTAATTGGCATAATTACTTCCAAAGATGTACGTTTTCATCACCCCAACCGGATTGTGGCCGATTCAATGAGCAACCCGGTTATTTCATGTGAACCCGGTGATACAATTTGGGAAGCAGCGGAGCTGTTAGATAAATATAAAATAGAACGTATGCCTGTGTTAAAAAACAATAAAGTAGTCGGAATGATAACCAAATCCACAATAATGAAACATATGGGTCAACTATATGACCCATTAACCGGCATATATAATGCCAGTTATATATATCAGGTTGCTTCAAAGTTACTTTCGGAAGGACATGAAATTTCCGTAGCTTTATTTGATGTAAATAATTTTGGACAATTGAACAAAAAATACGGCCATGTATACGGCGATCATTGTTTGAAACAAATAGTTAAAGTTTTTAAAGATACCATACAAGCAAGCTGTGACTTTGTTTGCAGATATGGCGGTGACGAATTCGTCCTTATTTCTCTAAGAAAAATAAATAATACTGAAAAACTAGTTAAAATTATAGTTGATTTAATAGCTGTTGAAACCTCCAAGGCCGGAGTTTCCGCTACTGTATCGGCCGGTATTTGTGGTGGCCAAAGAAGGTATGCCAGAAGTGAATTAAAATGTTATGAAGTAGTTGAAAATCTAATAAACAAAGCAAGCTTAGCTTCTACAAAAGCTAAAGTGATTAATGAAAGTTATATTGTGGAAACGGATTAACTGTGGCTTGTTAATTTTCCCGCCTATTCACACTGTTTTTTAAGATGTCCCTGGCAGCTATTTTCAGCTATTCCGATCATAATATTGGCTTCGTTACCGAACCTTCGGTTACCCATATTGAGCATTAATATAAAGCAAGGAGCTATTGCCTGAATGTCAATAGCTCCTTGCTTTATATACCATCTTACGCGGGAATAGGCAACCAAAAGCTTATCGGTTAGCCGGGAGCAGTTTTGCCCGTCCGAATCCATCATCGGTGAAAGGCGACTGCGTCATAACAATTATAGCCATCATCCATTGAGCCTCATCCGCACCCCTTATTTTTCGCGTTTTTTAAACAAACTTGCCACCCTGACAACATCTTCGCCGTAACGGTCCTTCAGCTTATCCAGGGTCGCCGTGATTTTTTCCTCCCTGACCTGTTTTTCGTCCCGAAACAAGGTAATTAACCGTTCCCCGGTCAGCCCGGTGCATGTTATGCCGATAAGCCTGACCGGCGGTTTGCAGTGCTTATTCAGTAAAAATCCGGCCGTTCCATAAATGATACCGGTCAGGTTCGTGGGTTCGGGCAACCTTTCGGTACGGGTGACCAGTTGGCGATCGGGGTATTTGATTTTTAGAGTAACCGAGCCGCATTTAATGTCTTTACGACGCAGACTGCGCCCGACCTCTTCCGCCAGCGCGCGCAGTGTCTGCCGCAGTTCCTCCATGTTCCCAACATCCTCTGGGAAAGTGATCTCCTTGCCAATTGACTTGGCTTCGCGGTGCGGCTCCACCGGCCTGTCATCCTTGCCCCGGGCGAAACCGTACAGCGCCCTGCCGTACCTGCCGAAACTCCCCTCCAAAAAATCAAGGGACAGTTCCCGCAGCTGACCAATAGTCTTAATACCAACGCGTTTTAACCTGTCCACAGTCTTCTCACCGGTACCCCATATCTTTTCCACCGGCAGCGGCGTCAGAAAGTCCAACACTTTCTCCGACGGAATGACCGTAAAACCGCCGGGCTTTTGGTAATCCGAAGCCAGCTTGGCGATAAACTTATTGGGACCGATGCCCACCGAGGCGGATAGCTGCAGTTCTTCCTCTATGCGCCTTTGGATCTCCATCCCGATAGTCTCCGGCGATCCGAACAGCTTCTCGCTTCCGGTTACGTCCAGGAACGCTTCATCCAGCGAAAGGGGCTCCACCACAGGCGTATAAGAACGGAAAATCTCCATCACCACATCGGATACTTGCTTATACCTTCTATGGTTGGTTGGCACAATAACCAACCCGGGGCAAAGCTTTACGGCAATAGCCATGGCCATCGCCGACCGCACGCCGAACCGGCGCGCCTCGTACGAAGCGGCCGCCACCACACCCCTTTGATCCGGACTGCCGCCCACGGCCACGGGCCTGCCCCGCAGTTCCGGGTTGTCCCTTTGTTCCACCGAGGCGAAAAAAGCATCCATATCAACGTGAATGATGGTCATGGCGAACACCCCTGAAATGAAAACAATATTTTATTAAATACTTACCTCAATTTGAGCCCACATCTCTGCTACAGGAATTATCTCGGTACCGAATTTTAAATCAACAGGCTTCTTAAAGATTGGTCCATCATATACCACTGTATGATACTCACCATTTTCCCCACATACGTCCGCGCCGTACGCTTCAATTTCTTCCATCAATGAGAAACTCAAGTCTTGTCCCAAGAATCTGCTATCCAGCATTGTTGTATTAACTACTGCTATCTTTGCTTTGAAACCCGCGTTTAAAAACTCCCTTACCAATTCTTTTCTATCCTTTTGCCATAGAGGCAACACTGCAGCAATAGAGGCTCTTTTGCATACTCTATCCTCCCACTGCTTGTGCTCATCTAGATCGATATCACCGAAAATACCATAGTCTATGCCCTGCTCTTTAAAGAGCTTAAGGTGTGTGACAAATACTTCTTCATAATCATTAAACAATGCTTCCCCTATTGAACATTCAATACCAACTGCACCGGCTTGAGCTTTAATGATTTCTTTCTTTAATCTGTGGGCTGAGCTTATGCCATTTTCCATGCTGAACATGGTAAGCAGTTTCTTGGGGTTATATACCTGTTCTAAAGCTTTATACAAAGCAAGACAGGAATCCTTTCCACCACTCCATGAAATAAAACAATTTTTATTTATATCCACCCGTCATTCAGAACCTTTCTTTTGAAATTGGAAGATCTCTTAAAGCACCGCAAAGGAAAGAGAAGGAGAGGGAAGCATGGGAAATATTGCTTGGAATTAGTATCTTAACCATGCCTAAGAGAAATTTTTTCAAACATCCTCACAAGCCCCGAGGTAATACCAAAGACTGATCGAATGTTAAGATTATCTTCCGCAGTTGTATCGAAAAAAATATTGAGTTTGGATTCAAATTCTTCTTCCGGCTTGGAATAGCAGATGAGAATAGGGACTTTCGGCAGGGGATGTAAAACAAGTGAGAAATCAGAAGAATAATTAATCGTCGCCGGCTTTCCACCAAACACGTGTAAAATAATTTCAAGAAGATCGGTATGAATATCAGCAATTTGCTTTAGAGGTTTCTCGCATAAAGGCTCAAAAAGCGGAATCCATGTCATCCCATTTTTTAGTTCCCTAAACGGAACCCATTGTCCGGAAACATTGATTCCCGAACACGATATAACATAGTCAAGCAATGGTATTGTTAACCATGAAAACACATGGCAATCAGATGTGATATTTCCATTAAAATCGATAAAAAAGTCTTTACCTAAACATTTAATTTTTAATTTATCTCCCGTAAACAATGCTCCCAATCTTTCCGCTGATGAATAGAAATCCCGTGTGGCCATTTCTCTTTTCAGTTGTTCCAGCAATTGCTCTATTTGCTGCTCATAAGGCACTCGTTTGACAACTCGCACATTAAATCGTTCAACTATATTCTTTTCCAAACGAGGACAGCCATCAAGACGTTTTTCACCCTTGATTACCGCATCTGCAAAGGCCAAACATGTCGGCATTTGACAATGTCCGCAATTCGATTTCGGGAGTAACTTATATATTTCCAATGGATTATTTAGTTGCGACATAAGCAGTACCTCCAATTCAAATACAGTTTAACTCAACCCAATCCTTTTTTTATTTTTTCCAGCAGTGAAATCAATGCTTCCCTGCCATGTCTGTCAAGAACGGACATAACTTTATGCATGTAATCATTGTGTACGGGCAGGAAGGCGTGCATCAGCGCAAAAGCCCTGTTGGTGAGGCAGACCCGAAACACCCTTTTATCCGCGGGGTCGGTATTTCGAACCACAAGGTCTTCTTTCTCCAATCGTTCAACAAGCCCTGAAATTGTGGGCCGGGAGGCCAGTACCTTTTTACCCAATTCCGACTGTGTTAATCCATGATCACCCGCCATGTACAGATGAACCAGGGCGTTGAATTTAGCCGAGGAAAGGCCGTAACGGGCAAAATGAATAGAAAAAACATCCTCTATAGCTTCCCAAGTCGTTTTTAGTTCATATAGCGTGCGCTTTGAAAGGTAGCGATCCAGTGCATCTTCGTTTTGCTCTATTTTTATCCCCCCAATACTATATGTTAGCATGCTAACAATAACGTTAACATGCTAACAACATAAAGTCAAGTATTCAAAGGGTCCTGGAGGAAGAATAGCGGGGCAAAGCTTTTAGTGAATTCTAAAAGGCCGATTAAACTCTTTCAAAATTTATCCGCAGCTATATTATTTAACATGGTTTCATAACATTGAGATACGATTAGTATAGATGAGAATATCAACGATAAGACACAGTATCTTTTAATGGCCGGTATTGCTTTATAAAATATATCGTATTATCATAATATTGAATTTAATAGTTATGCAAAAGGAGGGGGAAATAATGCAAATAGGTGAACAGTTGGTTATTGTTGGATGCGGTGGATTGGGCGGTCCTGCGGCAATATTAGCTAAAAAACTGATGCCGGATGTTAACGTCACCATTATTCGCGCGGAAGAACGCTTTATTGTCCGTTGAGCTCTGCCCCATGTGGTGGCCGGTCAGGCTACTGTCGATTCTATTACAAATCCCGATAAGATGTTTGCGGACGCAGGAATTAATCTCATAATAGACAGAGTTACCACCTTGGACGTTAACGCTAAAAATATAACTATTTCTACCGGAAGAAAATTACCCTATGATAAACTTGTTCTTGCTACCGGCGCCAGCCCCTTTGTTCCTCCTATACCGGGCAATGAACTGCAGGGTGTTTTTACTTTGCGCAACGCTCCCGACGCCCAAAAAATACAAAATTATTTGCAAAACAAACATCCCCAAAAGCTGGTTTTTGTGGGAGCCGGTTTCCTGAATCTTGAGTTGGCTGCACTTCTTAGCGAGGAAAATCCTGGTGTATACGATATAACGATTATTGAACTGTTAGAGCACCCGCTTCCACTCATGCTGGACAAAGAAATGGGGCAAATTGCAACTAATTTTTTAAAGGAGCAGGGTTTTCAGCTAAAAACAAAGCAAAAAGTAACGGAGATTATGGGGAAAAATGGAGCGGTCAGCGGTGTAATACTGGACAATAGGGAAATTTTAGATGCGGATATGGTGGTGCTTTCCGTAGGTACCCGCCCTAACCTGGAACTAGCCAGAGAAGCAGGATTAGAAATAGGAAAAACCGGACTTAAAGTAAATGAATACCTGGAAACTTCCAACCCCGATATCTTAGCGGGCGGGGATATTATCGAAACGGAACATTTCATCACTAAAAAGTTAGCACCCTCTTTATTGCGCGGACCGGCAGTTATCCAGGGGCGCCTTATTGCCAAAAGGCTTGCCGGCTATAATATTCCTTTTCCAGGGGTTTTGAATAATTCAGCAGTGCGTATTTTTAATAAATATATCGGCGCCACCGGGCTGAATGAAGACCAGGCTGCAAAAGAAGGATTTAACGCTTTGGGAGTGACGGTCGATTCCAGCAGCAAGCATAGGATGATCCCGGGAAATGAGTCTTGGACGCTAAAACTGGTATTTGATAAAATCACGCAAAAACTGCTGGGCGGACAAATTATCAGCAATACTGTGGCACCTGTAAAAGAAATAGATACCATTAATGCTCTCATTCTAGGGGGAATGACTGCAAAGCAAATGACCACTCTGATGTGTGCCGGAAACCCCGACTGTTCTTCCGAGCCCAGTCGTGAACCTATTACCATAGCTTCTGAACAAGCCTTGCAAAAAATGAATTTGCGATAAAAAATTTAAGATTTATAAATTATTACTGTGTTAAATTCAAAAAGGGAGTGTCGCAAAACTACTTCTTGGAGTAGTGAGCGACCCTCCCTTTCCCAGATGCAGCCAATTACTCCGATAATAATCCGGTATTTTTACAAAAGGCTGCCGTACTATGAACTATTTAGTCCGTTGTGCAAAAAACGGCTCTGGGGTGCCTCACCATACCGAGATTTTACCACGGCCCCTTAAACTGTTGAAACAGCTTAAGGTGGTTCCGCATTTAACGCCTGCGGTCGGCGATTAGCACGACAAGGAGGGTGACGATCTGTAATCCGGAAGACCGGATTTCACATTTCGAGGTAAACTCTAATATGAGGTAAACTCTAATATATTGTTGTTATTAGCAAATAGATACCCGTTATAAATAATAAGACGTTAATAACTATCCTTTTTAAAAAATCTTGATTCAAACGAACAAATATTAACTGTCCCAAAAAAACGCCTAACAGCATAAAGGGGATAGACCATAATGTCGATACCCAAACAATTTTAGAGGTATGATAAAAGAAAAATTGAAGAAAGAAGCTAATAATATTTACAAATACACAGTAGGCTATCGTCGTACTCCGCAACGTTTCTTTATCAACCTCATTGCCGGCATAATAAATCATTAACGGAGGCCCGGGCATACCGATACTTGTAGTAAGTAAACCTGAAAAAACACCTACAATCAACTCTTTTATCTTACTCTGCTGGAATTTAACCTTTGCTACCAATAAACAAGTTGATGAAAGTATAAGTATGCTAACTAATACTTTCAAAAGACGCACATCCAAATATAAAAAAATCAGGAGCCCCGGTGGTATTCCAAATAAACTACCGATTATCAAACGTTTTAGAGTCTCTCTATCCACTCTATCGTAAATTTTTAAGTTCAAAAAGAATGCGATTAGAAAGGAAAGAATGATATTTAACTCTATGGCATCATGAGGTTCAAAAACTGCCAGAAGGCATGGAACAGCCATAATAGCGAATCCAAATCCAGTCGCTGTCTGTAAAATTGAGGCAATAAATACAATTAATATGAGGGCAAATATATTCATTAGCAAAACCTTCTTGTTCTTCATCACTTTTAGCCAAAGTAATTCTTACTGCATTAATATCGAAACAGAGTATCGAAAACAGATGGAGAAAGAGAGACTAATAAAAATCAGTCTCTCTTCAATATTCCACCATGGCTTCATCCAACTCAAGTAAAAAACGCTAACCCACTGACCTTTGTCCCAGCCGGTGCTTTGCTAAAACCTTGAGCTTTTTAAATGTTTCCTCGTTAAGCTTCACATCACCCATTAGATATTCACGCTCAAGCGAGATATATTTGGGTTCTCCCAAGCGGTGGTAGGGCAGAAGTTCATAGTTAACATTAGAGAAGGGTTCAATAAAATTAATAATCCCTAAAACATCTTCTTCTGTATCATTAAAGCCGGGAATGATCGGTGTCCTCGCAATAACTCTCAAATAAGGAAAACGAGAACACATCTCTTTGAAATTGCTTAGAATCAATTCATTGCCAACCGTCGTATGCTGTTTGTGTTTGGCTGAATCAAGACATTTAATATCATAGATAACAGTGTCCAAATAATGACAAGCTTCTTCAAGCACCGACCATTGTACAAATCCGCAAGTTTCAACGGCTGTTCTAATGCCGCGGCGCTTTGCTTCTTTTAATAGATTAACGGCATAGTCCCCCTGCTGAAGCGCCTCTCCGCCACTTAATGTCATCCCGCCTTTAGACCGTCTATAAAAGGCGTTATCCGCTTCGACCTCATGCAGCACTTCCTCAACACTCATCTGTTGTCCAAATACCCTAAGCGCTGTAGTTGGGCAAAGATCAGTACATTTGAAACATTTTTTACACAAGTCGCGATTAATCTTGATCTCACCATGCTCTCCCAAACTAATGGCCTGCCGCGGGCAAGACTCCTTACAGAGATGGCAGCCCATGCACCGGCTTGCACTCCATGCAAGTTCCGGTGCAAAACTTTGCGATTCCGGATTACTACACCAAGCACAGATTAAGGGACATCCTTTAAGAAACACGATGGTTCGTATCCCAGGTCCATCATGTACCGAGAATTTTTGAATGTTAAAGACGGTACCAACTTTTCTGTTATCAAGACTCATTGAACTATCCCCCAATTAGGTACATTCTCAGATGACAGAATGCGCCGTTCTGGCAATAATATCGTCTTGCAGTTCCGGTGACAAATCGACAAAGTAGGCACTATAGCCGGCAACACGAACCAACAGATCTCTATATTGTTCCGGATTCTTTTTCGCAGCTAACAGGGTTGATTGATTAATAATATTAAACTGCACGTGCCATAATTTTAAGTCACACCAACCGCGGATAAAGGACATTAAGTTATGGGTTCCCTCGTCACCTGCAACACAAGCCGGGGTAAGTTTAATGTTTAAAAGCCTTGATGCCCGTTCATGATAACCACGATTCTTTGAATTGTAGTTTGACATTAATACTGCCGTTGGTCCTTTGACATCGGCACCATGAGCAGCAGATGAGCCGTCGGATAGATACATCCCAGCTTTTCTTCCATTTGGCGTGGCATGAACGATTTTTCCGAAAGGAATATGGGATGTAACCGGAACATAGCGCAAGTTAATATGAAAGCCCATTTTCTTTGAATATTTGTGCGCAAATTTTAGCCCTTCCAGGTCAATGTCTTTGGCAATGGAATCGGCAACAGAATCATTGTTACCATATTTCGGAGACTTCATCAACATCTGGCGAATATCTTCATATCCCTCAAAGTTCTTGTCCAACACTTCGCACAATTTTTCCAGGCTTAGTTTTTGCCTATCAAAGACCGTCTCTTTGATCGCACAGAGCGAATCAACGACCGTTCCATAACCGATAAAATCGAAATACCCAATTTCAACGCCACCATCAATATAAGCGGAATGCAAATCTTTATGATTTTTTAAGCACAGTTCATGCAGTGAAGAACCAAAGGGTGATGCAAAGTGTTTTTCCCGCAATTTAATAATAATATAAAGTTGCTTAAAAGCTTGTTTCAGCAAGTACTCTTGTTGTGCCAAATAGGCCTGCCAAAAGTCTTCCCAGGTTTTGAAATCTTTTAATTCGCCTGTTTCAATTGTAAGCAGTTCATCACCATAGGTCTTCATGCGCCCGTTATTTAACGTCAGCTCAAGAGCTGCACCCAGATTAACATAGGGACAAGGAGTAGTAAAGGTATCAAGGTTCGGCATTCTTGACTCTGTGCAGCCAGATACGGCATAAGTATTGGCTTGTGCAATGTCAGCCCCTTTCGCCAACAGGAAAGGAATAACTTCTTCATCGTTAATGAGTTTAGGAAAGCCCGATCCATCTTTGACCGTTTCCGCAACCTCATAGAGGTATCTTTCCGGCGACAAAGAGTGAACGCGCGCCGCTAAATCAGGATAATTGAACGGAAATCCCCGTTTTGAATGAAGGAAGACATAGGTTAATTCATTTGTCGCATCATCACCTTTTTCATCAACCCCACCGATAGTAACGGCTTCCCAGTGTGCACTTCCTGAATATAAGTTAGCCCCGGCCGGACTGATATAGAGATCTAAATATTGTGCCATTCCAAGCCACATGCATTCCAAAAGTTCCTTAGCCTGTTCTTCGTCAATCAGGCCTGCATCCAAATCCTTTTTATAATATGGATAAAGATATTGGTCCATTCTCCCGTTAGAAATTGTTGCTCCTGTTTTTTGCTCAAGGCGAGAAAACGATTGGGTAAACCATTGGCACTGTAATGCCTCACGGAAATTACGCGCCGGATATTCAGGTACTCGACTACAAATCTCGGCTATAGTTTGTAGTTCGCCTCGACGGATAGAGTCCGTTTCTTTGGCAGCCATTTCCCGTGCTAATTGCGCATGACGTTTAGCCCAAAGAATAATAGCATCTGAAACGATAATCACAGCTTGCAGAAATGGAGCTTTATCAACCATATCTGTTGGTTCCATGGGATCTAATGCCGCGAGCTCTTTCTCAGCATCTTCCTTAATAGCTTTAAAACCTTTCGCGATGGGTTTTTCATAGTCATGCACCCATTGAAGAGCTGAACGCATTGATGCCGTTTCGTTCACAATAAAGCGGGCTTCGTAGATATTCTCAGGATTATAGGTAACTTTAAGAACATCCTCGGGAAATGAATAGGCTAATTCATCGTAAAAGCTTTTGCCTTTCCAGTAAGGCGCTATTTCACTATCAATAATCTTAGCATCTTCATCGGTAAGGTCAAAAGGCGTATTTTTTCGATTCTTTACGTTTTCAGATATTTTATCGAGAAAACAGCCGTCAAGTTCCGGGTAAATTAAACCGTGTTTCCCCGGACAACCGACTCTCCCCGCGAGCAGCTGGCAGTCATCAATGTAGACCGGTATATTTCCAGCAATATGATAGAGTGCCTTTGCCCATCTGAGAACGAGCGGTTGTCCCTCAGTTGCCTTAAAAGACTCGGTAAAATATTTCGCCCGCTCAATATCAATCCGCGGTTTTGAAAAAGCAAACGAGCGGTAAATCTTAGAGGTTCGTTCTCTTAAAAAACCACCGGATTTTTGTTCTGCTTTTTCAGCAACCAACCGTAATTCCTGAGGAGATAAAACCTCTGCAATAGCCATTCTTATCGTCTCCTTCTCAATCTTTAGACTAACTTACTCTCCATATTTAAATATGTTTAAATATGGTAGCAAGTTAGTCCCTGATAGTATTTTAGAATTCTTTAGAATTCCATAACTAACCCACCATTGGGGCTTATTATCTGTCCAACCATATAGTCGGCATCATCTGAAGCAAGATATACAGCAAGGGATGCATATTCCTCAACTTTACCGATTCTCCCAACTGGAATTAACTGCATAAGGAAACGTTGTCTTCTTTCAGGCTCCATGCTGTTAATTCCACGCATAAATTCATCCGTATCAATGTAGCCCGGGGCGATACAATTCACACGAACACCTGCTCCAGCGACTTCATGCGCTACCGATCGAGTAAACGCGACAACTGCACCTTTCGATGCGGAATAGTTTGGGCTATGTGAACTAATGGCCGAAATACCGGAAATAGAAGCAATATTTATGATCCTTCCCCAACCCTTATCCTCCATGATATTCAGAGCCTCTCTGGTACAGTAAAAAAGACCGTGAACATTAACATCAAACATCTTCTTCCAGTTCTCATCGCTCATGTTCCTTGTTATTTTTAAGGAATGTCTTGGTACTGAAGTAGTAAGTAAATCAAGGTGATTTTTCCGGTCCTGTACTCCCGCTTCATCAGATCTAAAAATTCCGGCATTGTTAACTAAAATATCAAGGGTACCGAACCGTTCTAAAATCTTAGCAAACATATCTTTAACTTCCCGGCTGGAAGAAACATCTGATCGAACAGCTAAAGCCTCTGCTCCAACTTCCTCCAACTCTTTCAAAACTTTATTAAGTCTCTCCTCATTCCGCCCGCTGATTACTACTTTCGCTCCTTCACGAGCAAATGCCAGAGCAATTCCTCTTCCCAATCCGGCACTTCCACCGGTAACAAGAGCAACCTTGTCTTTAAGTTTCATTTCGCTCCCCTTCCTCAGAAGATAATGATCACATCGGCTACTTACTATTTAAGATTCAATTGATTTACCCCAAAAGCCCTTTTGATTGTTCCGGGAGCCCCGCAGGAGCCGTTGCTCCAGTCTCTTCAACACTTCGACCGGCAGTCTCCTGTCCCCAAAGCATCATTGGGATTACAAAAACAACGAAGGTCGCCGCCACGAACCAGAATACCGCTTTGACGCCGCCGGCAGCTAGAATGTAGGAAATGTAATAGGCTACCAGAACTCCACCGAATAATCTTCCCACTGCTTCTCCCATACCGCTGCCCGCACCACGCATAGAGGTGGGATATTGTTCCGCCATGTAAATTTTAGCTACCGGTAAGGTACCAAAGCCGAAGAACGCAGCGATGAATCCGGCAACTACCAGTCCTGTAAAGGAAGTAACCTGTGCCAACCCTACCAATCCAACAGCAGCAAAGATACTGAAGAAGAAATAGACGGGTTTGCGGCCATATTTATCGGATAGATAACCAATCACGACCTCTCCAATACCACCGATAACCATCATTATCCCGGTAAATAGAACTGCATTTTCCATCGCAAAACCTTTAGTGGAAAATATTGTCGGAGCATATACAAGCATTGCATACCAACAGATCATTGTTGCCGTATATAATCCCCAGGCAATAAGGCTCCGTGAAAGATATGGTTTCTTAAAGAGATCCGCTATTCCAACCTTATTTTTCTTGCTCCCGTCACTTTGCAGGGATTGAAGAATTCCCTGGTTGACAATCTTTTCATCATGAGCTAACCCGGCTTCATCTTCAAGTTTGTGGACTAATTTTCTAACTTCTTCAATACGTCCTTGCTGCAAAAGCCAACGCGGCGATTCAGGAAGCCATAGCTTATACAAAATGACAAATACAATTGGTATACCACCTACGATAAAGGCAACCCGCCAAGCAAAATCCAAAGGGAAAGTGGAAATCGCCCATGCTCCTACAAGATTAGGAAGAACATATGCCGCACACAAACCGGCATTAAGCCAGCATACTACTGTTCCTCTTCTTTTCGCTCCTACAAACTCGGAGATAAGAAGATACGGGATGGGAAAAACCGCGCCTTCTCCTAAACCAGCTATAAACCTCATCGCAACAATCCAATAGAGATTAGGGAAAACGACACCGATTAGGGTAAAGAAGCAGAACCAGGCAACGCCGATAAGAAGAACTTTTTTACGTCCATACTTGTCCATTAAGCGGCCCGCGAAATACACGCCAATAACAACCCCAACGGTAGAGGAGGTCCCCAACAGACCTACACTACTTGGGTCTAAATTCCATAACTCTTTAAGGATAAGAACTGTCTGACCAACTACTCCTATATCAAAAGCTTCAACAATCCACGCTATAACAAGCATTACCATAATACCAACAATACTTCTAGTAATAGGAAGGCGATCTAACCTTGAAAGTAAATTGGCCTCTACCATTTTAGAATTGCTCATTTTTTGTACCTCCTTTTTATCGGTTATAAAAGGCGCTCAGTTCAGTTAATTAATTATGAAAACTATCCTGCCTCCTTTAACTAAGTGTCTTTGTGAACATATGCACAAAATGAGCTGCTTTAAAGGTTATGAGATCCAATAAAAAGAAAAACTACCACACGTCATGACGTACGTACCAGTTAACTTAAATTCATACTATCTGTTATTAATTGAAATGTCAATGATGAATATTATTTTTTTCACAAAGATTAGAAGCCCAACATTTTAATAATTTTTCTAAAAATTAGGTTTTTCTTATTTTCTAAATAATTTTATATGAAAGGCATACCGATCTGCACGATAAACAGCTTTGTAATACTCTACGGTGTTCCCCGCTGAATCCGATGTGACTCTTTCAATAGCTAACACGCTTGAATTTCCGGTTCCATCCAAGATATCTAATAATTTCGTTTCCTCTTCGGTCGGCATACTTGAAGTAATTAATTCTTCTGCCTGGTAAAGTATTCCATGCTCTTCCAAAACGGAATATAGTGCAATCTTATTCAAATCGTATTCTTTAAACTTTAACCCTATTTCTAAAGGATAGTAATTTCTTTCAATCGCAATAGGTTCTCTATCCGCATATCGTAATCTTTCAATTACATAGAACTCTTGAACTCCCAATATTCTTCCGATTTCAGGGTCAGACTGAATTCCCTGGAAAAGTAATTTTATACCAGGTTCCATGCCCATTTTCTCAATGGTTTCTGTTACACTACTTAAACTACCTAACCATTCGTTGACGGAATGTGACGTAATAAAAGTACCTTTCCCATGAATTTTCTCAACTATATGTTCATTAACTAAAGTAGAAATAGCTTCCCGAACCGTCGTTCTGCTAACATTGAATCTTTCCATTAACTCTCGTTCACTTGGAATTCTGTCCAAGAGATTTCCGCTTTTAATTTCCTTGATTAATATCTCTTTTAATTGTGCGTGTAAAGGAATTGGACTATTTACATCCAGCTGCATCAAAATCACCTCTATTCTGATTATAACCTAGCGATCTCCTTGTATATTATAAAAATATCTTATCACACTCATTATTCCAGCTCAACTTTTGCACCTGGGTAATGCGAATGAGAACTTGATTTAGCCGGCCAATTCACCGATTTCGCATTTTCCGGCTACTCGGCAGTAAGCTAATAAAAAAGAAAAACACAGTATCCAAATTCTTGACTGTAATCATAATAAGTGTTTTAGCTCGTCATAAAAACTTTTTGGTTTCTCGGGTGACAAAAGATAAATTTCCTTTTCTGTTACTATTCGCACCATACTATCCCATCTGGTTGCATAAACTCTAACCATCTCTCCATTATTAACGGTAAATTGACCAAACCACGTTACCATACAAAAGAGGTGCTTTCATATGATAACGATAGGCCATCAGGCTCCTAAAAATCAACTGTCCCAAGGAAATTAAACCGGCATTCAATTATGCTTGTTTTGGGCAACGATATATTTTTCTATATTATAACAATTATACGCAATCAGAACCAGAGTGAACTCGTTCCCGGGCATTTATCCCGGCCTATAGCATGGACAATTGGACATTATATTTTACTTGTAAAAATTCATTAAACATTATTGACATATGACCATAATTAAGGTATTATATTTATGGGTAATTACCCGAAACAATTATCCATGCAAATCGAACCAACCTTAACAGTATCTCGATTGAAAAAGACGCATGGAAAAAGCCAGAAAGGAGGTGGCTAATATGCCATGTTTTGATGGAAACGGCCCGAGGGGTCGCAGCGGCAAGATGGGCCGCGGAATGGGAAGCTGTGCACAGAACAATAATTTAAGGCAGCAAGGCGGTATGGAAAACCAATGTTCTCCAAATTTTCCACGCAGAACAGGAGCCGCTTGCGGCCAGGGCAACGGTAGAGGAAGCGGCAGAGGTAACGGCGGTGGAAGAGGGAATGGTGGCCGCAACCCCAAATGGTAAGGATATTACCCAATTTTTAAAGGTAAACGTGGGCTTAAGCCCCTCACGTTTACCTTTAACTTTTTTCACGGTTTCCAACTCTAATAAGATAGACCGACTTTTTATTATATACAACCGACACAGAAATGAATATAGAAGCGTCTTTACCAATGATTTTCTGTATAAGTCGATGCCTTTCTTGCCTCCTTTATGGTATAATTTCACATAGCTACAATATAAAACAACTAATTCATATAGAACATTCCTGCAATAAAGGCCAGCGCTTTGAAGGCAAATAAAACATGCTTAACCAAAATTATTCACTTCAGGGTTTGTTCCTGTGTAATATTGTCTCAAGTATAAAACTTAAATAATGCGATTGAATGAGCTAGTCGCAGATAGCTAACAAAACTTGAGATAGGAGGTATCTATTTGTTACCAAGACAAGTTAACCAAATTTTTGTGGTTTTAGGGTCTTTATGGTTGCTGTGGGTATTTTTCACCAAATATAGTTCTGAGTGGACAAAATCTGATTGGGTATATATTGGTTTTTTTTGTCTTATTGTCTTTTTCTCAGCATATAGTTTAATAAAAGAAAAAAAAGATTAAAAAGAGAGAGAAGAGAAAGAAGAGATAAGATAATTCCACATGACAGGTATGGAAATTAACGGGAAGGTATAGAGATGGATTTATTAACAGCTAAAATTGTACAAGCAGGATACAGTAAACTAGATGATCAAATCATAACTGATATTAACTTCATAATTAAATCGAGAGAATTGGTAGGGTTAATCGGACCTAACGGTGCCGGGAAAAGTACCGTTATCAAAGCAATTTTAGGTTTACTTCCTATAACGATTGGAAAAGTAGAATTCACTGGGTCCGGTCAAAAGTATGCGTACATTCCGGAACAACCTGTTTTTTACGATAACTTAACTCTCTGGGAACACTTGGTCTTGGCCGCCGCAATTCATGAAATAAATCAGAAGACATTATTTGAAAGAGGCAATGAATTATTAACATTATTAAGCTTACAAGACGTAAAGCATCATTACCCGACGAGTTTTTCCAAAGGTATGCAGCAAAAGTTAATGATTGCCATAGGCTTTTTAATTCAACCTGAAATTTATTTAATTGACGAGCCTTTTGTAGGACTGGACCCTCCCGCTACCAAGACACTGATCAACCTAATCAATAGGGAACGAAAACGTGGCGCGGGAATAGTGATATCTACTCACCAATTAGAAATAGCTGAAAAAATCTGCGATAAAATATTTATTATTCTTAAAGGTTCCATCTTAACCAGAGGAACCTTTGAACAAATTAGAGAACAATGCCATTTGCCCGGAGCATCTTTATTTGATTGTCTATGCCAAATTATGGAGCACATGAAATGATTACATCAACCAAAATCTTTTATAAGCGAATTGTTTCCGACTGGAAATTTCAGTGCAAAGTATGGCAAATGGCTATTGATTGGACAGTGGCGTTGTATATTGTGGGCCCGGCTATTACTTTAGGGATATATCAATATATAATATTATGGCAAACTCAGCCTTCCTGGCCTTATGATTTACCTTCGCAGTTATTCGCAGGGGTGATCTTTTTCTTTGCTTGTAAGGGCACGATTAGAATTTTTATCGAAGAGGCGGATCAACTATTTTTATGGCAGCATAAGAACTGCTTAAATCAAATATTTATACTCAGCATTGCTTATTCCGTGTTCTTGAAACTATGCTTTAATGGTTTTATCTTTTTGCTGTTAGCACCGGTTTTAATCCGTTATCAATTTTCAATTATTGAATTTCTACAGTTATTTATTTTAAGTGTTCTAACAGGCTTGTGTTTAAATTTCATTCAACAGTTTCTATCTTTTGTTTACCAAGGAATTATACTGGCGGTTGCTCAAACCGTTTTGTTTTTTGGGGCGGGGATTCTGTTTATAAACATTATTCCCCATACTATCGGTCACAGCGGTTTATTTACTGTTGCCATGCTCTTATTGTTAATAATGCTGGTTGTTTTAATTTTTCGAAGACTAACTATGAAAGGCACTTTCTTTGTAGATGTAACCCGCGAACAATTTGCAAAACTAAGGTATCTTGACTTCTTATTAAGATTTGTAAGCTTAAATAAAAAACGACCGCTATTAAAAAGAAAACACACCATTCTTTTTTCCCATTCGGACCCGCTTTTCAAAAAACGTCACGCGGAGAACTGTTTAGCAGAGCTGGGGATAAAATCAGTTATACGGGATATCAAAAACATCCTGGAATATCTGCAAATGTTGCTGGTACTTATACTAATCATGTTTTCGTTTCCTGCGGCGTGGGTGTGGGGACTATTGGTTGCATTTGTCCCTCTAATTACATTTTTTATACGCTCATATTGGCAGGAATTTATATGTTCTGAATCTATAAACTTATTTCCCAGGAATGATAAAGTTAAATATGCCGCGACCAGGAGATTTATGTTTATAATGACTCTGCCAGGCTTCATAATAACTAGTTTTATTGCCGGCTTTATTGCATTTTCATGGCTTGGAGCAATATGTGGGATGCTGATCGGTGTTTTAATTATGTCATATATTTCTTCAAGATTAATAAGCCTGTCTATTTAATGTCCGCGATTATCCCACTTAATTGTTACTTCGTCAATCATAAAGAAAACCAAACCAATAATTAGAGATAGCTCTAACAATTTTATACTAGTAATTCTAATATCAGAAAAATAGTATAATGTACCATTCAAAACCAAGCTTGTTATAAGCACAAAAAGAAGCAACTCTATAAATATTTTATTCAGCTTACTTATATTCAAAGATTTTATAGCCATATTTAAAAGAGTTAAAGGTAATAGTAAAACCATAAATGCTAAGTATATCGGTTCAAACAAGTCTGTAATTTTATTGCATTCAAAAAAACCTGGCAGAGCATAGTTTAAAATATATATTGTAATAATTGCAATTATAGACGGTAATGGTAAGACAATAAAACAACTTATAAAAACCAGTATTATAAGTAAGAAAGAAGCAGTAACGCCTCCTTTCTTCCAAGTAACTTTATCTTTAACAAATACCAATATTGTTAAAGTTATAAAAACCGATATGTAAAAATTGTAAGACAAAAACTTAATCAAAATTATACTTCCCCCAAATAAATTCATTTTAGTGGGTAGATAGGCAATGGACAGCAGATTATGCCAGGGTCCGCCAGTCAAAATCCCAATATAATCCCAACATAATCACCAGCAGCGTTTCGGGCAGTGAGACCAAAAACAACGAAAGCAAAGACATCCTATCTATGGCGTTTTACTTCCCTGTTCTTGAATGCGAACCAAAATTCCTTTCCAACTTGCCGAAAAGTGCTTTTGGTTGTCTGAAAAATAGATTTGCTTGTTTGAAAATATATCATTTTCTGTATCCGTTCTAACCGTTCGCCTTCTTGAATAATCCCTGCTGCCATTCTTGCCCTCCGAGCAATGGATTCTGACCGGCAACAGCAGGGTTTAGCTTTGCATCAATGGTTCTTTGCATAGTCTGGGCTTGGCGGCGCAAGTACGTGGCTAAATCCGGGATGTTTTTTTGGTTGCTCTGCATCCGGTTTTGTCTCAGTCTTTGCTTTAGGCTTCACTTCCTCCGTCGGTACGGGTTTATCAACCTTCCCACCGGCTAACTCATTAGCCACAGCCGCCCGCTCCGCCGTATTTATCGCATACCACATACGTTTGTTTTTACTCCACTTGAATCCAGCGAACGTTATAACATCCGACTCAGGGGGCCAAAACTTGGAAGACCACTGGTTGATAAAAATGGATCTCCATTAACCCATACCCCTGTACCGCAAATTTACTTTGCAAATCTTACCCGCACAAAGTAGGGGAACACCGCTGTCTAATGTACGTCTTCAATTTCCAGAAAATCTTAGGCTTATTGGTCTTGTGGGACTGGTCGAGGTTATAGGCTATTTAACAGGTTGGAGTGTACTTCAACCTTGGCTAGCCGCGTCCGCCGGTTTTAGCTTGATCAGCCTACGATTCTTCCATGAACGGCGCCTACAATTTCCGGAAAGACTGGGGCTGTTCGGATTCCTTGGATTCCTGGATTTTTAGGTTTTATTCCTGAAGCTGATTACCTTAAGGGCTTGTTTGGATTTTTTGGATTTACGTTTTTCTTTGGTTTCTTAGGTCGTCCACAACCACCGAGTTAATGAATCTCTGGATGTTTTATGGACGTTGGATTTAAAAACGTGAGGGTTCCGCATACAACAATGAGCCGGTATATCACCGGCTCGTTGTTGTATATTTAATCTCTCCGCAACGCTTCGATGGGGTTCATCTTGGCCGCTTTGTTGGCGGGGAGCAGGCCGAAAATTATGCCGATGGTGGCGGAGAAGGCAAATGCTATTAACATCGTCCACCAGGACACCAGGGGCGGCCATTTGGCCAACTTGGCAATCACACCATTTAAGTCCAATATCCATGAGAAATTAAGGGAATACATGGTTTTGCGCATGATTGGAATTGAACAAAACGGGCTTTTCAAGGTTGTTATGTACCAATCGCTTTATTATGCGGTACTGGCTGTAGTATTTAGAGCATTGGGGGGGCTATTATTTAGTTGGATACTCGTTTATTATTTAAGACTTCTTTTTGTTTTCCCATGGTATATCGTACTCAGTACATATTGGGGACTGTGGTTGTTAGTATGATAGCTGCCATAATGCCAGCTATGGGGCTAAGAAAAAACAATATACTTGAGGGATATGGTAAAGGTACATAATATTATCCTCACAGAGATTACGAACCTGGCATTGAAGTTTTTTAACTAGCCCGTCATCTGGATTTAATTTTCACCCTGGCCGATGACTATACCGCAATATAAAGCACTTCTTGACTGAATATCATAATTATGATAAATTTTAAACAATGAAAGGAGGTATTCCTATGCCTCAGATCAGGCCAATATCCGATCTACGGAATAACTTCACCGAAATTTCCCGCATCGTCCATGAAAGCAAGGAACCGGTTTTCCTGACTAAAAATGGGTATGATGACATGGTAGTTATGAGCATTGAACAGTACGAAGCCCTCCAAATGTCAAAACACATCGATTCCGCGTTATTTGAGGCGCAGCAGCAGGCCGAGTCCGACCCTACCCGCCTGGAATTCGACGAGATTTCCGTTTCCCTGCGCAACAGGCTTGCGGAAAAGGTGGGGCAAGCCAATGCGTAAGGTGGTCATGCTGCCCGTCGCAGCACAAGACCTTACTGACATTGTGGGATATCTTGCGCAGTTTTACGAAAGTACCGCGCTACGTCAATATGACCATATTATTGAAAAGATCAAGGAATTGCCCCGTTTTCCCGAAAAGTATGAAATTTATAGTGTGGGGCAGTACCGGCCGGCATACCGCAGAATGCCGGTAGACGGTTATCTTGTATTCTATGTTGTGCTGAAGGATACAATTGAAATCCACCGCATCCTGCACGGCAGCCGGAACATCAAACAATACCTGGATACTGGAATATAAACGATGCTTATGTTCCAAGTTCCCCCTTCGACTTCCTTCAGACCCCACCGTTACCAGTGACGCCCTTGCCTACGGGTTATCTTCTTGCTGATTAGGTGACAGGGTGTCCTTTCAACCCATCAGCTCGGCAGACACGCCGGGCAAACCACCAAGAGAGGGATATACCGGCGATGGCCTCTTCCGAAAAGCCATCATGGAGTCGCCCTTGGCCAACACGCCCACTACTAAAAACGCTCCGACCACCATTAAAAATAACGTCAATTAAAAATTTTGTTAAATAATGAGTAGCAAGACCGGCCAAGGAAAAGAGAAGAGCAGTAAAAAAAACAAAAAAAAATTGCCCCAGTTTTGCCTTCCAAATAAGTTTTTATTAACATTCTTAGAGCAAGAAGGTCTTTCGATTTAATAACCTCGCAAAAAAATATATTTTCAGTTTATTATAGTCCAGTTGGCTTTGCGCCACGTGCAATAAGCTCCATATATAAATCTTCCACACCAGGATGTTGCAGGATGTAGAATTCGCCTTGGTACTCCAGTACCACCATCTTTGCGTGATGTAAGTGCCTGAATACCACAGCCTTTTTCCCGTTCTGTAGTTTGAACCAGCCGATTGCCAGCCCGGGCTTACCACTACCATTTATTCTCAGGGTGGTCTGCCACGAGCCAGATGATTCTACCAGCTCAACTCTGGCCTCTGGCAACTGGATAGTGGTTAAAACAGGTGGAGATTTAATTTTAAGTGAATTTCTATCTAAATTCCATCCTGAACCTACTTCGGGAAAACTTATTAAAGAGAGAATAAGAATTGGGATAGCAACACTGGCTAACAATATAGCAATACGGTAACGATTAATTGTTCTGTAAGCGACAAATACAGCAATAGCAACTGGACCGAGAAAAAGCAATAGAAAAAAAAGATTAAACGGCATAAAAAACGCCTTAATTACTGCAAAATAATCAAGCTGATACGCCACTCTGTAATCTCCCTTCCCGTTTTCCAAGAATTTCCTCTTTTTGATTGTTAAGTCGCGAAGTTGGCTTTTATATGTTGTACCTAAAAAATAACAAGCTTCACAACTCCGATAAAGTCTTCTATCAACACTTTTGGGGCAAAATCGGGCTTTGTTAAGTCCGGCATTTTAGTAATTTTGTTGGGATAATGGGACCGTTCAGCAAGCCCCAAATTAAAAATGATATGTTTTAATAATATTCATCCAATTTGTTTGTTCCAGGACGAAAAAATCTCTTCTTTTCTTTCTGATAATGAAAGCAACTTCTCCCAATGAACAGTGCTTAAATATAAACAAAACTCGCATTTATTATAAACTTTCCTTTCAAATCCCAATTCTTTCATTATTGCCATGGGTCCTTTAAGATATAGCCACCAATACAGAACATTCTTTTGCATTAGTTTAACTATTTCCGGAAGTGTAGTTCCGTTGTCACTAAGGTTACCCATTGAAAGAAGTTTCTGCGCTTGAGAAAATGCAGCATGACCACAACAAAACAATACCTTACCATTAGTAAAGTACTACAATTGTACTTCCTGCTTCCTTGCAAGCTTTCTTTATATTTTTACTTGGTTCAGGAATAAAAAAATTCGATGACAGCTTTTTCCTTGCACGCCCCATTGGGCAAATATAACCTTCTAAGTACCCGGAATCATATTTAATATTTCTATCTCGTAACATCTCCCGTAAGTAGTCATTAGTGATTCTAGCTCCTGGGTAGATAAGAGTGCTTGTAAGTACTGTGATACCTAGTTCAGTTGCTGCCCATATAGCGTTAAATAAATTATTTTCGGGAACTGAGGGCAGAAACATGGTAAGCCATGATATATTATTCATTGACAAATCACCCATAATTACTAATTTATATTTACTTCTGTATGCTTTGAATATACCGGCGGGAAAAAACACCTTGGCCGCTGAAATTGAACAGTTTGACCGCCTAAGTTGAACACCTTCACCGCAAAGACTGTACATCTAATATTCAGGTGTAGAAAGCCAGGAGGGGCATTAACTAGATTTACTAATATCAATCATTTATCACTCTCTTTGGAAAACCAAAGCGATAAACCTCGGGAGTTTGAGGGCAGAGCCCTCAATTGCCATTAAACAAATTATTGAAAATGGTGTTAAATTTTGCCGGTAAGGGTGTTCAGTTTCAAACGGTCACACTATTCAATCTCGCCGGTCAAAGTGTTCAATCTTACCCGGCATACTCAGCTTCGTCATTTTATAAATTTTTCCTTTGTTGTATTTTGTAACTACAACACTAATAATGTCATCCGATCCTTTTATGGCTAATAATTTGCAAACGTGAGAGTTCCGCATACACCAACGAGCCGGTATATCACCGGCTCGTTGGTGTATATTATATTTAATCTCTCCGCAACGCTTCGATGGGGTTCATCTTGGCCGCTTTGTTGGCGGGGAGCAGGCCGAAAATTATGCCGATGGTGGCGGAGAAGGCAAATGCGATCAACATCGTCCACCAGGACACCAGGGGCGGCCATTTGGCCAACTTGGCAATCAGATAGGCTCCTCCCACGCCGAGCATCATGCCGATTACACCTCCGAGCAAGCAAAGCACTACCGATTCAATGAGAAACTGGGTCAATATGTCCCTGCGCCTGGCCCCCAGGGCTATACGGATGCCGATTTCCCTGGTGCGCTCGGTAACGGAAACCAGCATGATGTTCATTACCCCTATGCCGCCCACCAAGAGGGATATACCGGCGATGGCACCGATAATCAGGGTCATAATGCCGGTTATCTGGTTAGCCGATTCCATTTCCTGCTCCATGCTGTAGCCGATGTATTGGGCGGAGCTGCGATGCCGCCGTTCCAATACCTTTACAGCCTGGTCCATGGTTTCCTGCACTTTTTCCCTGGATACGGCGCTGCCTTCCAGGTTGTTTACATATGCACCGAACATATTGTGCCAGGAGCGGCTGGGAATAAATATCCTGGCCTCTTCCGAGAAGCCCATCATGGAGTCGCCCTTGGCCAACACGCCCACTACTAAAAACGGTGTGCTGCCTATGCTTACTTTATTGCCCACGGGCTCGGAACGACCGAAAATTTTGTCGGCCAGCGCTTCGTCCAGCACGGCAACTCTACGGCCCAGGGATTCATCTCCCTGGCTGAAGAAATGCCCTGTTTTTATATTCAATTTTCTGATGTACTCATAGTCCGAGGATACTCCCCAGACTTGCGCATTTTTTTTGTCCTTGGAACCTCTGACATCCTCCATGGTGGTGCTGTTGGCGGAAAGATGGGTTATGCCCGGCACCTTGTCTTTAAGCACCTGTACGTCACTAAGTTCAAACATATTACCGGTGGGCCGCTCTTCACCGCTCCAGTCCACATAGATGGCAAAGATGTTGGTGCCCATTTTTTCCATCTCCGCCATCAGCATGGCCCGGCCTCCCTGGCCGATGGCCACTACCGCAATCACCGCGGCAATACCGATGATGATGCCCAGGGTGGTTAAAAAGGAGCGCAGCTTATTGGCTCGGATACCTTCCAGGGCCACCCGGATACTTTCCAACAGGTTCACTGTGCTTCCCCCTTCCCGGTATCGGAGCCGGATACCGTTTGGGGATGGGGGATTGCCGCAATCTCAGGGGGCGGTGATACGGTGGACGCGGATTTTTCACCGGCCCGGCTTTTGTTTTGTTCCCCCGGTCCCAGATTTTTTAACTGTTCCGCGGCATCCAGAGGTTTTTCCACTTTCTCGTCGGCTACCAGCCTGCCGTCCCTGAAGTGGATAATCCTGGAGGTATGCAAGGCTATGTCCAGCTCGTGGGTGACCAGTACGATGGTGGCTCCGCCCCGGTTTAAGTCCTGAAAAATAGCCATGATTTCTTCCCCGGAACGGGTGTCCAGGTTGCCCGTGGGTTCGTCGGCCAGCAATACCGCCGGTTGGTTGACCAGGGCCCGGGCTATGGCCACCCTTTGCACCTGGCCTCCGGATATCTGGTTGGGGCGGTGGTGAAGCCGCTCGG
Organism: Desulfoscipio sp. XC116; assembly: GCF_039851975.1. Classification (GTDB taxonomy): domain Bacteria; phylum Bacillota; class Desulfotomaculia; order Desulfotomaculales; family Desulfallaceae; genus Sporotomaculum. Next base: position 795,287 of record NZ_CP156660.1, on the reverse strand, counting down.
CCAGCCCCACCCGCTGAAGAGCCGAGGTAGCTTTTTTTATTCTTTCCCGGGCATCTATCCCGGCATATAGCATGGGCAGCTCGACATTGCGCAAGGCGGTCATCCGGGGCAGCAGGTTAAAGTTCTGAAAAACAAAGCCTATTTTACGGTTGCGCACTTTAGCCATACCGGTATCATCAAGAGTGCTTATTTCCATGCCGTCCAGTTCATAGGAGCCGGAGGTCGGAGTATCCAGACAGCCCAGGAGGTTCATCAAGGTTGATTTGCCGGAACCGGACGGCCCCATTATGGATACAAACTCGCCGGCCTTGACTTCGAGATTCACGTCTTTTAAGGCCGCCACCGGCTGCGCTCCGGTGCTGTATATTTTAGTTAGACCGGACACTCGAATCATCATATGGCGCCTCCGGCTGCAGGCGCGTTATTTAATGCTGATACTTTAGCGCCATCCGTTATAAAGTCACCCGGACTCACAACCACGGTGTCGCCTTCTTTAAGGCCGGATTTAATTTCCGTGTATAGTTCAACATTCAGGCCGATTTCCACTGTTTTCTCTTTGGCAATACCGTTTTCCACTACATAAACTTTGTTTTTACCTTCTTTTTCCACTACAGCTTCGTATGGCACGACCAGAGCCTTTTCTATATCCACCGTGGTAATGGTCAAATCAACGGTATAGCCCGTGCGAAGCCCTTCGGAGTTTCCGGTTATCCTGACAACTACCGGCACTTCGATCTGGCTGCCCTGGTTGCCGTCTTGCACCAAAGCGCCGGGGGAAACACTGTGCAGTACTCCCGCGTACTCACGGTCCGGCAGCGCTGCGGCGGTGACGATAACTTGCTGCCCGGTCTTTAAGCTGCCGCTGTCCGCTTCGCTGACACCGGCGGTTACTTCCACTTTGCCGGTGTTGCCGATGGTAATAAGCCTGGTGCCGGGATTGACGTGGTCACCCTCGGCCACTTCTACAGCAATGACAACGCCGTCCATTTCCGCCGTGAGGGTGGTTCTGTCAAGCTCCTGCTGGGCCAGTTCCGTTTGGATGCGGGCCTGCTCCACCTGCGCTTTAAGGGAGGCCAGTTCCGGGCCGGTGGGACCTGATTCTTTGATTTTGAGGCTGGCGCCGGCGTTTTTATACATCGTTTCTTTTGCTATCAGGTCAAGCTGCGCCGTCTCCAGTTCCTGGGCGCTCACTGCGTCTTGGTCATACAGCTGTTTGGTCCGCTCGTAATTTTTTTGGGCGTTTTGGTAGTCGGCTTCGGCTTTGTTGTAGTCGGCCTTAAGCTGGGCTATCTCCTCCGGCCTGGGGTTGAGCGCGTCTTCCAGGTTGGATTGCTGTACCGCATAGTTGGATTTGGCGTTGCTGAGCCTGTCCCCTAAATCATCGACATCCAATAGTCCGAGCACTTGGCCTTTATGTACTGTTTCACCCGGCATAACTTTAATTTCTTTGACTGTTGTTTCTTCGTAGCTGTAAAATTCCTGTTTTTCCACCAGTCTCACCCGCCCGGTGGCGAAAACATTGTCCTGAACAGGTTTTATTGCCGCTTGGGCCGTTTTTACCGGTATTCCCGAAGGCTTTTTGCTTTTGATGATGAAGAAGGCGGCAGCGGACGCAACAAGGCCAAGGACTAGCACCCCGGCCAAAAGCTTCTTCCACGACATTTTAGTCAACCTTTGTTTTAACGATGGCAACATTTGATCTCTCCCTTTATAACAAGTTACAACTAACATTGAATATTGCTATAATAATATAAGGTTAATTAATCACCGCCCCCTGCAAATATTCCCCCTAATACTTTAGACACAGCAAAAGACCGGTTTCTGGCAACCAGTTAAAAAATTTATTATTTTTTACGAAGTAATTGACCATGCACATGAAAAAACTAAATTTTTAAATTCATTACAATAACAATACTACCATAGCAACTGCACCGAGTAATCAGTCTGTAAACCTATTTCTTTTCGGAAAAGTTAAGATTACCTGAAAATTATTTCCCTGTGGGTTTTACAAACCGGTTATTTATTTAATAGACGAAATTACATATCGTCAAGTTCCCCAATTTTACATTTAATGAAATGTATCGCATGAACGAGGGACTTTGTATCCCCCTTTAAAGCACATTTTCATCATCAAATATTTATTGGCCTTCACTGCTATGGAACAAGTAACAGCATTATAACGTCAAATATATATTATAATTTACATTTGGTAAAGGAGCATCAATGTCATGACTAAAAAGGTTTTGCTAATGGGTGTTATTTTAACATTGTTTTTGTCTATGCAAGCATACAGCTTTGCGGCAGCTGACGATCAGACGGCAATTGAGCTGGACGGTACTAAGATTAAAGCTGCCGCCTATATTGACGAAGGGAATATCTATCTGCCGCTGCGGGCTGTCAGTGAAGCGCTCGGCTATAAAGTACGATGGTCGGGAAAGGATAATCCGATATCTGTCTCCAAGACCGGGGAAAATATTATGATCGATTTGAAAAACTATACAATAACCGCAAATGACCATACTTATTATATGAGCGGAGATTATTTAGACAATGCGGCCAATAAGGACACAACCGTCGAAAACACTATCTACATGAGAGCGAACTTTTTCTCCGAAAACCTAGCACTTAAAACTCAGTGGGACAAGTCAAACGAAAAGGTCAAACTTGAAAAAACAACGGAAAACAAAATTACCATTAAAACAATAAAAGAGGCTTCGGAAAACGAGGAAATTAAAATGACCTTGCAATATCCGCAAATTAACGGGTTGCCTGACCAAGCCGTACAGGAAAATATAAACTCCGTTTTCAAAAAAGCGGCTGACACTACCAGAAATGAAGGACTGCAAAATGCGGACGAAATGAAAAAAGACATGGCTTCCGGATATTCAGGCAGTCCCAATAAATGTGAAAGTTATTTTGATTACAAGCTGAAATATAATCAAAACGGACTGTTAAGCTTAATATTTTTGGATTACCAGTATACCGGGGGCGCTCACGGTATGACGCTCCAAAGCTCTTATACTTTCGACCTGAAAACGGGCAAAGCATACAATCTTCAAGACCTGTTCAACAGTGATGCGGATTATGTTTTATATATCAGTAATATCGTCGGAAACAGGATCACCGAGGGGGTCAAGGAAGGGACATTGTATGAACTCACACCCTTCCAGGCCATTAAGGACGATCAGGACTTCTATCTGTCCGGCAATGCGGTGGTAGTTTATTTCCAACAGTACGAGTATTTCCCGTATGCCGCCGGCATTCAGGAATTTCCGATTGATTTTTCAACATTGCAAGATATGTTGAAGCCTGATTTCGGCTTTTTAAAGTAAATTCACGACATCAATTGAGGAAAGCGGATTACGGGAAAACCGTGCGATCCGTTTAATCAGACAAACGGACGGAGGTAGGCTCATGGCAGCCTACCTCTTCCGGTCCAGTGATCGTTATGTAATGGTTTGTTATATGATTTAAAAAAATCAACCGGAGGAATTAAAATTGAAAATACTTGGGATTGTAGGGAGTCCAAGAAGAAACGGCAATACTTCTCGCCTGGTAAAGGAAGTACTGCAGGGGGCCGCAAAAGAAGGAGCGATAACCGAACTTGTATTTTTGCACGATTATAAATTCACCGGCTGCCGGGGTTGTGAAAAGTGCAGTGAGTCTTGCCGATGTGTAATCAATGACGATATGCAAAAGCTCTATCCTCTTTTATTGGAAGCTGATGGCCTGGTGCTGGGCTCGCCCACTTATTTTTATAACGTGTCAGCGGACATGAAGAAATTCATCGACCGGTGCTACAGCATGGAAGTCTTTGCCAAGGATGACCGCTCCTGCTGGGTTGGGATAAGCGAGGCTATGGGCGGTAAGTATGCTGTTGCCCTGACTGTTTGCGAACAGCATGACGAACAGTACATGGGGTTTACTATGGAGGCATTAACAAAGCCTCTCGTGGACCTGGGATATAGGGTTATTGATACTGTAAAAGCGGTCGGTTTTTTAAAACCGGGTGAAGTCTCAGAAAATGCCGGTATACTGGATAAATCCGTAACAGCAGGCAAAAGATTGGCCAAGACGATTAAGTTGAGAAAAGAGTTGGAAACAAAACTCCGTTCCGGCACGGTCGGGCCACCGTTTGACCGGAATCAACAATTCGCTGCAAAGCTATGAAGTAAAGCTGAAGCAAGACTTGAGATATTGCCCCTCAGAATTATGCACGAGAGCAAAAGCTTCTTCATGTTCTACAACATCTTAACACATAGTCCAATATTCCATTAACCCGCAACTTGTTGTTCCTGGTGGGTTTTTAAGGTTAAATAATAATATCCGGTCTCCTCTGACACCCCGGCCTAATATTGCCGTCTCAATATCAGACTTTTATAATCACCGGTAAAACCAATACTTTGCAAAGCTTTTTTGTAGGGGCTTTTCAGAACCGGCAGGCCGTTAATAGATTCTACGACTATACTTTTTAATGGATTAAAATCACGCGTTAAGAGAGTTTTACAAAAAGTAAAGTATGCAGGTAAAACCGGATCATCGGGTCCGGCTTTGATCAAGAGTTCTTTGCCGTTGCGTCTGGCCACTACTTTCAATTGAGTGCCATGAAACACAACAAAATTAGTCGGCAAACGAGCGGGCAGGTCTTCGTCCATACCGGGCAGCTTAAGCCCGCAGGGCGATGCCGGATCGGTCGCGTTCAGCCAATAAATATTTTTTTCGTTTAATCCCCGGCCTAAGAAACGGTTGGCTTCCCGGGAAACAAACTGTAAACCGGTGATCTGCTCAAAAAAATACCCGGCATAAATCTCCCCGGAAAACTCCATGAGGCGCAATGTACGGAATATCTGCCGCCACTGCATCTCGGGCAATTCATGGTGCAGCAGCTCACGAAAAAGCACCCCATAGCGAAAAAAAAGTTGGCGTATTCTGTCTTTGACCAGTTCCTCCCGCTCAATGAGATCCCGCTCTTCACTTTCCGGCAAGATATACCAGCCGCCCTGTAGAGGACGCGAAGCGGACCAGCGGCTGTACCCCGCGCGGCGGCTAAGGCCCCGTTTGTCCTCCGCTTGGAGGGGTTTAAATTTGGTCAGAATGCCTCTGCGCAGTACGGCAAAGCTATCGTTGGTGACACTGCCCCGCCAAACATGTTCCCATAACTTTTGCGTCAAAGCATCGCTCGGCAAACCCGTATGCCGGCTGAGCGCAAAAAAATCGTATTTGCCCTGCAAATCCGGGAAAAGCGCCTGTGCCCGCGCTTCGTCTTCTTCTCCCTGAGGCTCTGCGCCGGGAGGGAACAGCTCTAAATCGTCGCTAAAGCAAAAGCCCGTTCGCTTTTGCCCACGGCCAAACCAAATTAAATCACTTGTCTGCATCAGGCTATCCGTCCAGGCAGTATAGTAAGACTCCATGCGTGCGGGCAGGATGGCTTCCTCCCATAGCTGGGCCTGGCTGATAAAGCCAAACAATTGTTCAAAACGCTCTTCTAAATCCTCCATAGTCGTTCCTTTTTCAACGACCCCCTGGTAGGTCGCTAAAAATAAGGGCAATGCCGTCACCGGCAGAGGATTGAATTCCGGCCGGCGGGCACGCCTGGCCATCGCCAACAGACGCTCCAAATTTTCACGGTCACATATCTCTTCCTGGCCGGTTCCCTCAGGAAGCATATCCGCCACGATACATTCCTCTTCCAGCAGAGTGGCAAAAACGGCCGCGCAAACTTCAGCCGGCAGACCGAAGCACCGACCGACAAACTCCCTCGGCACGGGACCGTAATAGGACAACCACTGATGCACAAAGAAGGCGGTATCGCTGCCGAGTTCCCCGGACTCCGTACCCGTCTCCTGTTCAAAAAGAGCCAAAGCTTTATTTAAGCCTGCCGACAGCTCGTCCGCAGCCTGAGGAGTTAAGGGACGCAGGGCAAGGTCGGAAAAGCCGACACCCAGGCAGGCGACAATCCTCGGTAAGATTTCCAGAGCGCACAAGCCCGGCTGTTCCGTCCCCGGCAGGTGCAGCCAGGCCACCTTATCCCCTAAAGTGCGCTTAATTTTATCTAAGGTTAAATTAAGATCAGCGGCCTGGTTATCCCTTAGCATGGCGGCAAAAAGGGAGGCCGCTTCATCAGCGGGAATAAAAAGGCGTTCTTTAATCCAAAGCAATAGTTCCTCCCCGTCAGGGGGCGCATACCCCGGCGCGGTCCGCTTAAGCTTACCGTCCAATTCCCGGACTAAAACCTCCGGGATTGCGGGCCGCAAATGAGATGCGTACACCAGCTCTTTCAATAATTCCCGGCTCAAACCCGACCGCCGGTCGGAGAGAGGTGTGTCGTCTTCATACATGTATTTGTTGGTCCGGCTCCAAATTACATCAGACGCAAAAGGAGACGGTCGGTGGGTAACTGTTTCGCTGATCATGATCCGGCCATCGTTTATTTCATCCAGCAGCTGTTTGACTGTCTCCAAATCAAATTCATCCTTCAGACAGTTGCGCCAGGTCTCCAGCATAATGGGAAAATCAGCATATGCAGTGACCGCCGCCATTAATTTCTTAGCCCTGAGGCGGTTGAGCCACAGAGGCATGCGTTTTTTAAAACCGGCCTTGGGCAACAGCAGGGCACGTCCCGCGTTTTCCCTAAATTTAGCGCCGAAAAAGCCTGAACTCTCCAATTTGCTTCGTAAAAGATGCTCCAGATTGGAGGGTGAAACCAGGGAGAAAAGATCCGGCGGCGCAAAACTATGGGGCAGCATTAACATGACGCTGTTATTGCCGACATAAGTCTCCAGGGGATAGCCGAACTTTTGCTCCCAGGCGGCGGCCAAAGCCATGGCCAAAGGCCGGTTGACTTTACCGCCCCACAGGGTATGAATAATAGCTTGTTTGCTGTCCGCCGTGTTCAGGGGATCGGCAAAGTGTTCAATTAGTATATGATGCCGGTGCGGCAAAGGCCGGCCCGTCGCTTCTTTTTGCCCTTTGAGAAATGCCATGAGCCGCTCGACGGCGCACGGGGACCAGGTGTTTTTGAACACCGGCTGATGCGCAAACCATTCTGTTGCCAGATTTCGATCCGCCTCTTCCAAAAAGAGGCCCATTTTTTCAGCAAAATAGAAGTCCCGGTTTTGCTCTTCCGCCCGCCAAAAGGGTATGATGTTAATTGTCCGGTCACCGGGCACTACTTCCACATCATTATGCGTAACACGCATAATCCGCCATACCCGGTTACCCAGCATAAAGCTTTCGCCCACATTCCGCTCCCAAACAAACTCCTCATCCAACTCACCTATCTTGGCCTTGGTGTCCATCAGGCGGAGGTCATAGCAACCCCTGTCGGGGATGGTGCCGCCTCCCTGGTAAACCAGGCGGACCGCCCCGTCCCGGGCTTTGACCGTATGGTCCAGTTTATCCCAAATGATGCGGGGCTTGAGTTCGCGCAAACGGGTATCCGCATAGCGGCCCGCCAGCATTTCCAACAGCAGGTCATAACTCTTACGGGGCAGATGGCGATAGGGATAACTGGTCTTAAGAAAGGCATAAAGCTCATCCACGTCCCAGGTCTGAACGGCGGTCATGGATAACAGCACCTGCGCCAGCACATCCAAAGGCGCTTCAATAGGAGCGATGGGTTCAATTTCAGTCGCGGGCAGGTTAAGTGAAGTCACCGCGGCTTCCAAAAAATCGTGTCCGAAAACAGGGTACAACGTCCCCCGGCTCACCTGGCCCACCCCGTGACCGGCCCGACCAATCCTTTGGACGGCGGCAGTCAGCGAGGGCGGGGTTTGCACCAAAATCACCGCATCCAGTTCGCCGATATCAATGCCTAATTCAAGAGAATTGGTAGCTACAATCCCTTTCAATTCACCATATTTAAGTTTGTGTTCCACCGCCAGGCGAAGTTCCCGGGCCAGTGAACCATGATGGGAATAAACCAGGGGCTCGCCCGCGGCATCATTAATGTAACGGGTCAGTTTTTCAACTGTCCGGCGGTTATTGCAAAACACCAGGGTGGCATTGTTCTCGCGAATCACCTTCGTCAAGGCGGCGGCCAATGCCTGCCAGAGAGCATCCTGCTCCCCCTCCGCCCCGTCGTTAATCTGTTTAATAGCGTCCACGGTCAGGTTATATTGTTTTTTGACAATCGACTGCAGAATAACCACCGGCCGCTTTTCATAACGGTAATCCTCACCGGCTTGCCGCACTCTGAGGCCGCCCACAAATTCAGCGACCGGTTCCAGGGGCCGGACCGTGGCGGATAAGGCAATCCTTTGGAATTCCCCCGCCAAAGGAACCAGCCGGTCCACCGCCGTGATCAGATGGGTGCCCCGTTTGCTGTCCAGGACGGCATGGATTTCGTCCAGAATAACCGTTTCCACCCCGTTTAAAATCAGGCGGTTGTTTTTGGAACTAAGCAATAGATTAAGACTTTCGGGGGTGGTGATTAGAATTTCGGGCGGCCTGCGCAGCATCTGCCGGCGTTCATTTGGCGGGGTGTCTCCACTGCGGGTGAGTACCCGCATCGGGGGAAACCTTTCACCTGCCTCTGCAAAATAAGCCCGCAGCTCTTCGAGGGGCTTCAACAGGTTGCGCTGCACATCGTTATTGAGGGCCTTCAGGGGCGAAACATACAAGACCCGTACCAGTCCCCCCGGCCAATCACCGGTAATTAGCTTCTGCAATGACCAGAGAAAGGCGGTCAGAGTTTTACCGCTGCCCGTAGGAGCCGTAATTAAAACATGCTCGCCTTTGGCAACGCGGGGCCAGGCTTGGGCCTGAATATCGGCAGGCAAGCCCACCTTTTCGATAAACCATTTGCCGATCAGCGGATGAAACAGATCGAGAACCGAGTGATCCATGGGCTTACCTTTCTTCCCTGCGAACTTCGAGTCTTAGCATTTAACTATGCATATGCCTATTGACTGTCTTTTCTTCATTTTCGTCCCAGTAAATATCGATGCGATCTCCATCCCGAACGGGATCGGTGTACTGGGCCCTATTACCATTGATTGTCATAACCAGCATGCCCTGGGGTTTGCTGGTATCTATATCAATATAATTAAAAATATCAATAAAAATAGCGCTCTCAACCAACAGTTTGATTTCTTCCCCGTTAACAGTCAATGTTATGCCGGGTATATCGCCTTTGTTGCCTTTGCTGGGCGGCTGGTCATCTTTTTCCCGGAGCTTAAGCACCGGTATTTCCACATTATCTCCGTTGCTCAGCGTGTCTTGAACCGTGACCCGGTGCCCGTTGACCATAACCTGGCAACCGGCAAGGTCGATCCCGCAAAGGCCGGCGATTTCCTCCACCGTGGGAGTTTGTGATATAACCAAACGGTCGGTATTTTGCAGCCCGGTGGTAGGGCCGGCTTCTTGCCCGTTCAACAAGGGACGCGCTGTCCATTCTACATCCCGGCCGTTTAAATGGATGATAAGTTTTCTTTTCTCCGACAGAAAATCAGCCACCCGGGCGAAGGCATCCGCTCCGGAGACGGCCTTGATGACCAAGATTTCGTCACCGTCCTGTACGGTACTTTGCAAATTGGCTTCCCGCCCGTTAAGCAGTATACGGGCTGGCTGTCCCAGGCCGCCAAACACGGTATGCGGCCGGTCATTTAAGAAGAATTTCAGGTCCCGGCCGTTTTTGGCAATCAGATAGTGGGGATCATACTCTATCAATCCCAGGGCCTGGGACACGGTGATATCCCTGGAGTTAAAGAGTTTATAACCGCAACCATTTATATTGACCTGCATAAATTCATAACCCAATCTGGTTAGGGCCACCGTGGCGATGCCTAATGCCGTGACCCCTTCCGGGCCGGCCAGCAAATCATCAGCGTTTTCGTAGATCAAATTTTGCACAAAGCTTCTGTCCCGGATCACCACCCGTCCTTTATCCAATTGCAAGCGTTCGGCCAGTTTTTCAGTTAAGGTGGGAATCCGGGCTCCGCCACCGATACAAAAAACCGACTTGGGAGGTATACCGCTGTTCAATTCCAATATGTTGCTAACGATGGCGTCAGCCAACCTGTCCAGGACCGGATCAATAACCTGTATTAACTTTTCCCGGGTAACCGTATCGGTCACGCCGATAATGTCCGTATAAGTGATCTCTTTCTCTGAGCCAATTAGGCGTTTGATTCTTTCCGCCTCGTTAAACTCCACCAGCAAGTTTTCCACGATCGGTTCAGTAATTTCGTCGCCTGCCTGGGGCACCATGCCGTAGGCAATAATAGTGCCGTCACGGGTAATGGCGATGTCCGAGGTACCGGCGCCGATATCGACTAGAGCCAGGTTGAGCAGTCGGTAATTTTCCGGGATGGCCACATCAATGGCAGCGATAGGTTCCAAAGTTAGGTGAACGGGTTCCAGATTAACCCGGCACAATACGGTATACAGGCTGTTGACTACCGTTGTCGGCAGGAATGTGGCCACTATCTCAGCGCCTATCCGATCTCCCACGTGTCCCAGGAGGTTCGACACGGGCAGATCGTCGAGCAGGTAAGTGATCACACAATGCCCGACGCAGTAATAATCCGGAGCGCCGTCACCCTCCCGTTCCAATTCCTGGTGAGCCTGGCGCAGAGCCGCCAGTTCCAACCCGCGGATGTCCAGAGATTCGATTTCCCGGCTTACGCCGTATTCCATTTCCCCCCGGCAGCGAACGGTTTTCAAGGAACGGCCGGCCGCGGCCACCGCCACTTTATCCAATATTAGGCCGGTTTTGCGCTCCAGACGGGATTTAACGGCGGCAACTACCTCGGCTACCCGGGGAATATCGTGAATCTGACCGTCGTACATGGCACGTCCCTCGTGTTCGATACATTCCTGGGCGATAATTTTAAAATTTTTACCCTCCATGCTCCCGACAAGGCCGATAACTGTCCTTGTGCCAATATCCAGGGCAAATATGATATTGTTTGCGCTTTGTGGAACAGTCATGAACAATTTCCTTTCAGTTAAGGCAGTTTTCCCAATATCCTGTCGTCATTTGTCAAGTTGATTTTAGTCAATTATATCGTATCAATCACGTTTCTATCAACAACCATCCCCAGAATTAGCGGTACACCAAATTTAATTACTGCTTTTGAATCCTGCCATAAGACCTTACCCCAATCGTAAATGGCGAACGTAAAGACTCGGCCGGCAACAGGTTAAACGATCACCTTTACAACATAGTATATCTAGAAATTAAACAAAGACTTAATTGCAAAGCCACAATAAAACCCGCCATTTACTCAACCGAAAGACCGGTAAGTTGCGACGGGTTTATTGTTCCGAATGCACTCAGCTATTATCTGTTAGTTCCGCAGCTCGGGAATATCCTTGTAATATTCAAGCGCCTCGGGATTGGCCAGAGCATCCTTATTCAGCACGGGTTGGTCGTGAATAAGATTTCCGACCGCGAGTTCCACCTTCTTGCCGCTAATGGTATATGGGATATCCTTAATGCTTATAATTTTAGCCGGAACGTGGCGGGGTGTAGTGTTTACACGGATAACAGTTTTGATTTTTTTCATCAGTTCATTTGTTAACTCCACGCTTGCGGCTAACTTAACGAACAGGACAACCCTAACATCGTTGTCCCAGTTCTGCCCTACCACCAAGCTGTCAAGCACTTCGGACAAAGTTTCTACTTGCCGGTAGATTTCCGCGGTACCGATTCTGACGCCTCCGGGGTTGAGGGTTGCGTCGGAACGGCCATAAATGACCACGCCACCCGTTTTATCATTGATTTCAATATAATCGCCATGGCGCCACACATTATCGTATACGTCAAAGTACGCACTCTTGTATTTTTTTTGTTCCGGGTCATCCCAGAAACCAATAGGCTGAGAGGGGAATGGTGCAGTGCAGACCAACTCACCCTTTCGGTTTAAAACCGGTTTGCCGTTCAGGTCAAATGCTTCCACCCTCATGCCCAGACCGCGGCATTGCAATTCACCGGCGAACACCGGCCCGATTGGGTTGCCCAGTGCAAAACAGGAAATAATGTCCGTGCCGCCGGAGATGGAAGAAAGCTGTAAATCTTTCTTAATGTCCTTGTAAACAAATTCAAAGCTCTCAATAGAAAGGGGGGAACCTGTTGAGAGAACCGCCCTTAGGTTGCCCAGGCCGTATTCCCCGCCTGGTTTAATACCACTCTTTTCAACAGCGGCCAGATATTTTGCGCTGGTCCCGAATACGGTAATTGCTTCGTCCTGGACAAGCTTAAACAGTGTTCCTGAGTCCGGGTAAAAGGGCGAGCCGTCAAAGAGCAGGACAGTGGCTCCAATTGCCAGGGAACTTACCAGCCAGTTCCACATCATCCAGCCGCAAGTTGTGAAGTAGAACATTTTATCCTCTCTTTTCAGGTTGGTGTGCAGCAGCAGCTCTTTTAGGTGCTGGATCAGAGTGCCGCCGGCACTGTGCATGATACACTTGGGGATACCGGTTGTCCCGGAGGAATACATAATATAAAGCGGGTGATCAAATGGCAGTTGTTCAAACTTAATTTCCAGACCGGATTCTTTAGAAATAAAGTCGTCAAAGTACACCGAGTCGGGAACTTGGCTGATATCAGGTTTTTCTTCAGTGTAAGTGACCACCACTACTTTTTGAATGGAAGAGATGTCTTTCAGAACTCCGGAAATACGGGTCAGTGAATCATGGGCTTTTCCGTTATAATAATAACCGTTGGCGGTAAAAAGAACTTTGGGTCTGATTTGGCCAAAACGATCCAATACTCCCTTGATACCAAAATCAGGGGAGCAGGACGACCAGATGGCGCCAATACTGGCAGTGGCCAGCATGGCAATAACCGTTTCGATCATATTGGGCATAAAACCCGCAACCCGGTCACCGGTCTTAATACCCATATCCCGCAATGAGCGGGCCAGGCGGGCAACACGGTCATACAGTTGGGCATAGGTTATCCTCATAGGTTCCAAAGCTTCGCTTTTAAAAATTAAAGCGGTTTGATCATCCCGGTAACGCAGCAGGTTTTCCGCAAAATTCAGCTTAGCCCCGGCAAACCATTTAGCTTCCAACATAGTATCCAGGTTATCCACCACCTGGGAATAAGGCTTAGAAAACCTGATTTCACCAAATTCCCACATGGCGGCCCAGAAGTTGGGGATGTCAGTAATTGACCAGTCATATAGTTCGCTATAGGAATTAAAAATTTTTCCGTACTTCTCATTGATAAATCTAATAAAAGCAGTTATGTTGGCTTCGCTTACCTGTTTTTCAGACGGTGACCAAAGCAAATTATGCACTCTAATTCCTCCTTGATCTGCACCGGACAACGTCAATAATACCGATGTCGCCGTACCTATCTCTTTTGAGTTGCAATAGTCAATAACCTCACGCTTATTATTTAATGGGATGACACATCTTTCTTGCGTAAGCACTATTTAAACTAAAATCCGGTGACCTCCTTGGGAATACGGCCAGTCTTAATACACTCACTGCGCAGCCTGCGGTTAAGAATCTTTTCCATCATCCGGCCTATTCCTAATACCCTGTCAACGTCAACCCCTGTTTCAATACCCATTTCATCCATCATTACCACCATGTCCTCGGTAGACACCAACCCGACAATATTGGGGTCCTGGTAGTAATAAGCACCGGTTCCGGCAACAGGAGCCCCGTCAACAAAGTTAGCCGGCTGGCCGCCGGTGCCGCCCATCGTACTTTCAAAACGGGTAATTCCGGCTTGAAGCGCAGCCAGCACATTGGCCAGCCCCCAACCCCTGGTTACATGAAAGTGAGCCACGTGTAAGTTGGGGTCGGGCATAGCGTCAAGAATCATTGAGAAATATTCATATACTTTATTAGGCGGCGCAGAGCCGTCGTGATCGGCATGTTCTATATCGTCAGCGCCCAAATCCAGGTACCTTTTAGTGAATTCCACGGCTTTTTTCAATTCTGTCGGCCCTTCAATAGGGCAGCCCCAGATGGTACTAACGGTGCCATTTACCTTAATTCCCGCATCATGAGCCTTCTTGATAGATTCTTCGGTCATCTTCCAGTAGCCCTTGTGATCCAGCCCTGAGTTTCTATACATGTGTGAGGCCGAAGTTGACACCATTTGCACAATACGAGTTGGGCCATAGCCTTTTTGCTTTAACTCAATGGCGCGGTCCACAGCCTTTTCCCTAATGGTTATGGCTGTAAGTTCTACTTCCGGCAGTTTCTCCTTAACCCTTCTGGAGTTATACAGCATTTTAAAGAGTTCATCAGCATCTGCAAACTGGGGCATCACTCTGGGATTACCCAAATTGCTAACCTCGATTTCTTTAAAGCCGGCCAGAATCAGCTCCTCTAAAACCCACAACTTAGCCCGGGTGGGAATAGTAAAATCCTCATGTTGGAAACCGTCCCTGACGGTAATTTCGCCAATTCTAACTTTATTGGGATATTTTAATTGAAACATACACATGCCTCCTTGATGTTTTTAAATGTTTTAGGAGTTACCTGCCTTTGTACACCGGCTTACGCTTTTCATTGAATGCCAGCAGGCCCTCGTCGCGATCCTCAGTGGTTAGGCAAACCTTATAACACTCTGCCTCTAGCGCCAGCGCTGTATGCAGTTCCAGCTCAAAGCCCAGGTTAATTGACCGTTTGGCCTGCCGTAACGCCACCGGCCCGTTCCCGGTGATTTCCCGCATAATTTCCATTGTTTTTCCCATCAGCTTATCAGCTGGGGCAATATGATTGACCATGCCTATCTCATAAGCATCCTTGGCACTAATGTGCCGGCCGGTAAAGATTAATTCTTTGGCTTTGTTGCGTCCAATTATCCGTGGCATCAGTTGGGTGCCGCCGCCACCCGGTATGATTGCCAAGCCCACTTCCGGCAGCCCGAAAGTGGCCTGTTCCGAGGCAATGATAAAATCACAACAGAGGGCAAATTCACAGCCCCCGCCCAAGGCAAACCCGTTAACGGCAGCTATGATGGGTTTGGAAAACTCAGCTAGAGCTGTAAAAGTCTTAACCAATAAAGCCCTCTGCTTTTTCATTTCCTCACGCGTCATAGTCTTTCGTTCCTTTAAATCGGCTCCCACACAGAAAGCCCTATCTCCCTCAGCTGTAAGAACAGCGGCAAAAACTTTGTCGTCCTGTTCCAGCTCTTCTAATGCAGCCAAGATCTCCCGAGCTGTTTGGGTGCTGATGGCATTCATGGCCCGGGGGCGGTTAAACGCCATTACAGCAATATGCCCGTCTCTGGCCAGCTTAATATTTTCAAATTCCATTATTAGCACGTCCTTTCTATAAGCTGGGGCATCAATGCGGATACATTTACATTGCTTATTGGCAAAGGTTCTCAAGGTTCCCCTTTTTTTTTAAACGGGATACACGGGGTGTTTACGCTCACCAAACTGTTTATCTTTAGACTCATAAAGAGCAAATCTGCGAATTAATTCATCACGCAATCCTGCTCCGCTCACAATATGATCTACTACCAGTTCTGATGCAAGACGGCAGATGTCTACGTCTTTGGCATATTGATCGCGCTTCTGCTGTATAAATGCCGGCCTTTCCTCCGGCGGCAAGGCCATAATTTTATTTTCATACACTGCGTTTACAGCTGCCTGGGGCCCCATCACCGCGATCATGGCCGTGGGCAGGGCCATAGAGCAATCGGGTTCAAAGGCCGGGCCGCACATGGCATAAAGCCCTGCTCCGTAAGCCTTGCGTACTACTACTGATACTTTGGGAACTGTAGCCTGGGACATGGCTGAGATCATTTTCGCCCCGTGGCGGATGATACCCTGACGTTCAACCGCCGAGCCGATCATAAAGCCCGGCACATCCATCAGGAACAGCAGGGGTATATTAAAAGCATCACACAGGTTCATAAACTTGGCGGCTTTATCCGCCGAATCCACAAATAGTACCCCGCCCTTTTCCATAGATTGGTTAGCCAGTATGCCAACCACCCGCCCGTCAATACGGGCCAGCCCCGTGATCAATTCGCGAGCAAATAGTTTTTTTATTTCAAACCAGCTGTCCCTGTCGATTATCTGGTTGATTACTTCGTACATGTCAAAGGGGGTGTTTTCTTCAGCAGGCACAATTTCTTCTATACCACGCCCCTCAATCGGGAGTCGTGCCTCCGCCAAAGGTGTCTTTTCTTTGTAGTTTTGGGGCATGTAAGTGAGGTAACGACGGCAGGCTGCTATGGCTTCTTGTTCTGTTGTCACCAACAGGTCACCACACCCGCTGACAGTACAGTGCATCCTGGCCCCGCCCATTTCTTCCAGAGTAACTTTTTCGAAGATCACCATTTCCGCCATTCTAGGTGATCCGAGATACATGCTGGCGTTGCCGTCCACCATAAATACAACATCACAAAAGGCGGGAATGTAGGCGCCACCGGCCGCTGACGGGCCAAAAAGCAAGCATATCTGCGGAATCATGCCGGACATTTTTACTTCGTTATAAAAGATTTTGCCGGCCCCGCGGCGTCCGGGAAACATCTCTATTTGGTCGGTGATCCTGGCCCCGGCTGAGTCTACCAGGTATAGCATCGGCACTTTCATATTGATAGCCGTTTCCTGTATCCGAATAATTTTTTCAACTGTACGCCAGCCCCAGGAGCCCGCCTTGATTGTAGAGTCATTGGCCATTAAACACACTGTTCCGCCGTGTATTTTACCCACCGCGGTAATAACGCCGTCCGCCGGCAGCCCGTCCGCCAGGTTGTTGGCGTATAAGCCGTCCTCCACTATAATTGACCCGGGATCCAGCAGCAATTCGATTCTTTCTCTGGCAAAGAGCTTGCCCTTTTTAGCGTTGCTTTCGTGGTATTTTTTTGCTCCGCCCTTTTTAATTTCCGATTCTTTTTCTTTAAGCTCCTCGCTCGTGGTTTTGTTATTGATCTCCTCCAAGATATCATACCCTCCTTCATGTCTTGAGGTCTGTTTTTGAGGTCTGTGCTATATTTTATAGAAATCTAACATCTCAATCATTTTGGTTTTTTTTCATTAAAATTTTTATGTCCATAACTGCCTTAATTTCATTCGTTTTGCTTTTAACCTTAATTTTGAAACCGGCCACACCCCGTTCAGCATCTTTCCCTTCCTTACCGGTTACTTCCACCTCAGCGTAAAGAGTATCCCCAATATAAGTAGGGCTAATAAAGCGTACCCGCTCTATGCCATAAAATGCTACTATCGGGCCGGGAACCATATCAAGCAGCCCCATGGCAACAGAAAGAACCAGCATTCCATGAGCAATGCGCTGTCCAAAGGAAGTCTGCGCCGCCCACTCCTTATCGGTATGCAAGGGATACCAATCACCGCTGAAAGCGGAGAACAAGACAAGGTCGGCCTCGGTAATAGTTCGTCCTCTGGAATTCCAACGCTCACCAATATTTAACTCATCAAAATATTTTTCAAACATATAAGTCCTCCCTATCTTTTTATTTGCAACGGTGTAGGGAAAAACGTGCTTTGACAATGTCAAAGCTTCGGAAAAGTCTATCAGAGCAAATAAGTGTTTTCTAGCAGCTAACCCATCTGTTTTCCCAACGGCCTAAAGAGAATTCGCATAAAATTGCGAAATTTTACAAAACTATTGATACTGAAAGAAACCACATCAAAGCCGGCTACTTAAAACAGCGCCTGAAGTGTTTACTTATTTCAAAACTGCAATAACAGTGTCAGGATTAACCACAGTGTCTATAGTGGAAATTACAGACACAACTTCGCCGTCAGCGGGAGCAAAAACCTTAACTTGCATTTTCATGGCTTCAATAGTTGCTACCGCGTCATTTTCCTTGATCTTATCACCCACTTTTACATCAATTGATATTAGTCTTCCAACCATCGGAGAAGTAATGTTCATGTACTATACCTCCTATCATGTTTTGAGGTCTGTAGCTTCGGAAGAGTCTACCATAGCAATAAGTGTTTTTTATCAGCTTACCCATCTGTTTTTCAAACGGTCAAAAGAGCCAGTGGTTAAATCCTCTTTTTCCGACTTTAACTTCTGTTTCTGAAGTTTGCCAGTCTGAGTTACAGGCAAACTTTCACGGAACTCCCAGTATCGGGGCACCTTAAAGTAGGCTAAGTTGTCTACCGCCCAGGCTATTAAATCGTCCAGCAGTTCTTCGGAATCAACCGAATACTCCTCTTTTAACACAACATAAGCTTTTACTTCTTGTTCTCTAATCGGATCCGGCACCGGAATCACCGCAACCTCCATTACGGCCGGGTGAAGATGAATCGCCCCTTCCACTTCAGACGCTGCAATATTCTCACCGCTACGGCGTACTATATCTTTCTTACGGTCCACGAAATAATAGCGGCCCTCTTCGTCCCGTTGCACATAGTCACCGGTATGGAACCAGCCGTTTTGCCAGGCCTTTTCAGTAGCAAGCAGATCTTTGTAGTAGCCGGACATAAAGCCCCGCTGCCGGTTTTCCGGGTCACTGCCCCTCAGGACCATCTCCCCTACAGTGCCATGTGGTACCCCTTGATCGTTATCATCTACTACCATTGCCTCATACTCTACGAACGGCTTATAGAAACAGGCCGTGCCTACGTTTCGGTCAGGCTGCGGCAGACAACAGAAATTTAAACCGGTTTCCGTCATGCCAAACACCTCCAGAAGCTTTACATTAAACCGCTCTTCAAAGGGCTGGTGAATTGTTTTCGGCACACCGGCGCCGATGCCAATCCAGGGCCGATGATCTCCATCGTCCGATTGCTCGGGCATACCCATAAGCATCGCCGGCATTACACCTAGATAGTGAAAATGAGTTGCCTCCTTAGCCCGCAGTTCCTGCCACCAGCTTTTGGGATGGAAGCGATCAACCATAGCCAGACTGCCCCCAACAAACAACGTCCCCATGGTAGAAAGGATCTGAGGATTCATATGAAAGAACGGTAACGGTGTCAAGATGCGGTCGTTAGCAGTGAGACTCAAGTGCTCAGAATAACGGTTACCAGCCACCAGATAATATTCCTGGCTCTCAAGGCAGCCTTTAGGGTTGCCGGTAGTGCCGGAAGTATATAAGATGGCCGCTTCATCGGTGACGCTAATCGATATATCGGCAAGTACACCGGAAAATTGCGGCAGAACCCGTTCGTAAGCTATAGTGCCGTCAAAATCCCCCCGAACTGACGCTCGACAGCTAATCTGAATGTTTTCAGTTTCTATGGCGTTTTGGACGATTTCCCAGTATTCCGGTGTGGCCACCACCGCTTTGGCTTCAGAATGCTGCAAGATGTAGGCCGTTTCCTTTCCCCGGAAAAAGGTATTGATAGGTACCATCGAAGCTCCTATTTTAACCAAGCCAAACCACACGTAAATAAACTCTGGACAATTCGGCATCATAAGGGCTACCCGGTCCCCTTTATGAATACCTAATTCAAGAAACATATTAGCAGTCTGGTTAATTAATCTGTTCATTTCACTATAGGTTATTTTTTGTTCTTCAAACAGCAAATACACCTTGTCCGGACTGCGATCCACGGTCTTTTCCAAAACTTCCCGGATGTTCTGATATTGCATATTTACATACCTCCTCTCCGCCGCTGCGGATACCTAATGGGGTCAACGAAGTAGCCCTGTTCTTAGTCCAATTGTTAATGTACGCACTTCGCATGAGTCCTATTGGGTTAAAACACCTGAGACCCGGGAACTTGCGTTCCTTACCGACTTTTCTTTCAGATATAACGGAATAGCTAATATTGCGCTCATCAAGGCCGCTGATGCAAACATATAGTAAGCACTGTTAAAGCTAGATGTTTTATCAAGGACAACACCCATAATAATTGGGGATAAGACCCCGGCAAAAGAGCCCCATGCCAGCATGAATCCGCTGCTTGCCGCCACTCGTTCTTTGCGTACCAGTTCCATCGGGATAGCCCACATCAGAGCGATAGCCGCAAAGTCACAGAAGCCCGCAATGCTGAAAGCCAATAAAGATAATTGAATTGATGACGTATTAACGGCAATGACAGTTGCCGGCAGCGTTATAAGAGAAGTAACAATTAGTAGAGGTGTACGCCAGCCCTTAAGCAAACGGTCAGATATAATGCCGACTAAGATCGCACCTAAAGAGGCGCTGATATTTGGTATAGCCGAGTATAGGCCGGAAGCAAGAATACTTGAACCTCTGGCTTTAACAAAATAGGTTGGCAGCCAGCCCATGTTGGCCCAATAGAGAGCAGTGAGACCAAAATAAATAAAGGCCAATAGCCAAGTAGTAGGATTAGTCAAGATTTCCTTCATTATCGCAGAAAAGGGTTCTTTAGCGGACTTGGGTGAATTACTATGACTCTTTATAAGGTCCAATTCAGTTTTGCTAATCCAACGGTGCTCTTCCGGTTTAGAAGTGATAAGGTAAGCGGTAAAAGCAACAAGGACCAGACTGGCTGCACCAAATATGTAAAAGACACTTCGCCAGCCCATGTTTTCAATGATCAGTCCAGCAAGAGGAGCACCAACCACTACTCCCAGAGTCATGGCGGAAAGCCATATACCGGAGGCCATGCCTCGCTCCCGAGGCAGCATCCAATTGGAGACTATCTTTGTGTTCGACGGAGCAAGCGGTCCCTCCGAAGCCCCAAACAAGATTCGCACTACTATCATGGCAGTTAACCCTCCAACCATTCCTGTGGTGATTGTAAACAAAGACCAGCAGGTGAGGGAAACTATTAAAATAGTCTTCGGGGAAAAGCGGTCCGCCAGGAAGCCACCGGGAAAGTTTACAATCGTATAACCAATAGTAAGGCCGCTAATTACAACACCGATTTGAGCGGCATTAAGATGAAAATCCTCCATTATAAGCGGAACCGCCATTGACAGGTTAACCCGATCCATATATGATACTAAAGTTAATATAAACAGCCAGGCAAGGATAAACCAACGCAACCTTCCTTTGTTTTCCATGAACATAACCCTCCTATTTAAAACCTTTATTTCCCCAAAGACAAAAAATACGGCACCCCCTTCCTGCTTTTTAAATATTAAGAAAAGCAAGAATTGTGCCGCATCAATGAATTGACTGAAAATTTATTTTAGCATACGTTTTATACGCCATAACTATTATTTGAAATAGCATTGCGGATGGGTACTGGCAACATCGCCTAGGCATTCTTGCGCAATCATGGCATTTTAGCCTACGTTTTAGTGCGTTTAATGTCGAGTTTTTTACACTTTCGCAGAAGAGTTGAGATGTCAATACCCAAAGACTTCGCAGCAGGACCCAGTCTGTCATTATGCAGTAGGGCCCTCATAATCAACTGTCGCTCCGTGATGGCTACAGCTGCTTTTAGAGGAAGCACCCCCGAATCGACAGGCCGAAAGGGATCATTCACAAGCACTACTGGAAAGGCTTGACGGATTTTTTCCGGCAAATCCTTCTTTTCGATTAAACCGTTGGAACTAAGCACCACTAATCTTTCTATGGTGTTCTCTAACTCACGCACATTTCCCGGCCAGGAAAAATCATATAAACAATCCATTGCTTCGGGGGACAAACTTAGACTGCGTTGATACTTTTGACAGAACTTATCTAAAAAGGATAATGCCAAAACTAAAATATCCTCTTTTCTCTCTCGCAAGGGCGGAATCACAACCGGAACAACGTTTAGCCGGTAGAAAAGATCCTGCCGAAAAGTCCCCTCGTCAACCATTTTTTCTAAATCACGGTTAGTGGCTGAAACAATTCTGATATCCACCGATACCGGGTGTGTACCCCCAACATGCTGGATTTTTCTATCTTGCAGAACATTAAGCAATTTTACCTGCATAAACAGAGGCAACTCTCCGATCTCGTCCAGAAAAACAGTACCATTATTCGCCATCTCCAATAACCCTGGCTTGCCTTCCCGTCTGGCACCGGTGAAAGCCCCCCGATCGTAACCGAATAACTCCGACTCCAACAAAGATGACGGAATAGCTGCACAATCAACTTTGATAAATTGACCACTTCCAGCCCTACTACTATGTTCGTGAAGCAGGGATGCAATTAACCCTTTACCCACCCCAGACTCACCATAAATCAGAACGGTAGCATCTGAAGCAGCAATCCGGGGTATCATATCAAGAATGCTCCGCATTTTAGGATCGCGCATAATTATTTTTTCCCGGGCTGCGTTAAAAATAGGACTAAAATTCTTCAATATCTCCTGATATTGTCTGTTTAACTTCTTAGTAAGTTTCAACTCATCCTTCAAGGCATTAAGCTCGCTTAAGTCTCGCACCACACACACCACGTTTACCAAGTTGCCATGTTCATCAAACACTGGATTACCGGTCACTAGGGCCTCACACCCGCTGGGATAAATGATCACTTTAGACACACGCCGCCCAGAACGAATTGTTTCAATGGTCACGGAATCTGAAATTAAGTTAGCTATCAACAATTTACTGACATGCTGACCCATTATCTCGTTGGTAATCCCTGTAATGCGTAGAAAAGCTTCGTTATAAGCCATGCAGTAGCCTTTACAGTCAGTCATATAAATCCCATCGCCGATAGAATTTATCATGGCTTTAAAAGTAATTTCAAGATCCTGTTTCATTGTCCTATTCCTCCCGAGTAGCAATTACCCTATGACTAATTGGGTCAACACTATAAACTTATTGAAAGTTTTATGGCGCGATTATATCCTTTATTTTTTGTCAACCAAGTTCCCCCGCTTTAGTAGTGTATACTTGTCCTAAGAATTTGAATCTTCTGTGATTTGAAGCAACTAAATGATTAACTTGTCAAAAAACAAATATAAAGCCGGATTAGATTATAAGCGAAAAAGACATCAGGACAGTGGTGGTAGGAAGCGGAAACGATTTGGGCATTAATCACCCTAAGTAATTCGCTACCCCAATTATAACCCGAAATGCAATTTTTACACCAGTTGATGTGTTTGGCAATATAACAGTGCAGCACTTAACTTCCATTTTACCCCATTTTATTTCCAGTTTACAATTGACGACGATCCTCCGCAAACGTGGTTCAATATCAGAAGCAAAGATTAAATCATTTATGGCAACGCACCTAGGAATTTGGTCGAAAGTATGTTTTCTAAAAGCAACTAAGTAAATCTGGTATTGCTAAAAGTAGATGTAACTAAATATTGCAGACCCGACTTCTTAAACAACTGATGTCTTTCCCGACAGCGGTTCAAACCCATCTTACGAAAGAGGTACGCCTTATATGGCGGATCTGCTGTTTCCGGGCTATACCCCCATCACTAACGGCAGCTTACCCTGCATAGCCAGCAGGAGTCTTCTTTCTACTTCAGTCCAGTTAACTAGCTTCCACCAAGTTCTAACATAGTCTTCCCGCCGGTTTTGGTAATCCAGGTAATAGGCGTGCTCCCAGGTGTCTACAACCAGAATGGGGATCCCTCCCCACTGGGTCAGGTCCTGGTGCTTTTCGGCCATCAGGATTTCCAGCCTGCCCCAAGCCGGGTGCCAGACCAACACCGCCCAACCGGATGCCTCGACCTTTATTGCAGCCTCGCTGAACTGTTCCACGAAAACCGGGACGCTGCCAAAATAGCTGAGGATCTGGTTTTGCGTTTGGGGACCGGGCTGCCCGCCGGTTCCGGGGGAAGTCATCACCGTCCAGTAGATGCTGTGCAAAATATGGCCGGAGCCGTTAAAGGCCAACTCCCGCTCCCAATGTTTAATCAGGCTGAAATCTCTGTTGCGCCGCGCTTCCACCAACTCTAATTCCGCTTTGTTCAACCCTTCCACGTAGGACCTATGGTGGCGATCGTGATGAATAGTCAGAGTAGCGGTGCTAATGACAGGTTCTAAAGCATTATAGGGATAAGGCAGCGGCGGCAACCGGTGACCGCCCGGCGGCACTGCCGGTTGGAACCAAAAATTATTAGTGCTCATTTTAAAACCCTCCTCAAAAACACCCAACCCCCGGCCGGCATTACACCAGAACCAGGGGTCGAGCTTGCAGCTGCATGGCGCCACTATAACTATATGCAAATATTCTTTTTGATGTGCATTGAAAAAGCGATGTATCCGCATTAAATTTACTGGAATTCGGCAACATCGCTATCCTGTTGCAAAAAAGTAAGCATATCTTATTTAATTTTATTGCACAAAACTATTTTTCCGACACATTAATTTATTCCTTTGCTGTGAATTGAAACTCTATTTTCCCCTCCTGTCCAAGCGCTAAAACGGCATCAAAACTCTTACCGGCTTTGGATTTAAAACCCTTGATTAAAGCAGTTTTACCGTTTGTCAATAACCTCTGGGCCTGCTGAACACTAATGCGCTTACCGGCTATCTCTTTCCAGATAACGAATTTACAGCCTTCCTTGCAACCGCTGCAGCTGTAGCTTCTGAGTGTTTCGGCGACTTCTTTGCCGCATAACGGGCACTGACCCAAGCTCACTTTTTTAAAGTTATCGTTATCGGTGAATAAGAATTCCACCTTACCGTTATTAATTTGTAATGCAGCATCAAACTTTCTGCCGGCCTTTGAGGTAAAGCCCTTTAGGACACCGGTTTTGCCTTTCTTCAGTAATGTTTTAGCCTGGTTTTGAGTAATCCGCTTACCGGCTATTTCCTTCCAAACAATAAATTTACAGCCTTCTTTATAACCACTGCAGCCGTAGCCTTTTTTGCCCTCTATCACTGCCCTGCCGCAAAGGGGACAGCTGCCCAATGCCTCACGGCCTGTTTGCACCTGATTACTGGCTGCCTGGCTGCGGGCTGATTCAACTATCTCAGCGGTTAACTGTTTAATGCCGTTCATAAATTCCCCGGATTCAGTTGTCCCGGCTTCTATATCGGCCAGTGTTTTTTCCCATTGGCCGGTAAGCTCCGGGTTTTTAATTATTCCCGGTACCAGATCGATCAGTGTTTCACCCTTTACGGTGGGTACTAAGGTTTTCTTTTGGCGCTCAATATAGCCCACCTTGAGAAGGCGCTCAATGATAGCCGCTCTGGTAGCCGGAGTACCCAGGCCGTGTCCTTTCATAGCCGCTTTTAGCTCCCGGTCTTCCAACAACCGACCGGCTCCCTCCATGACTGCCAGCAGACTGGCTTCGGTATAGCGTTTGGGGGGCTTGGTTTCTTTTTCCCTGATTTCGGTTTTAGTGGTTCGGACTGACTCACCCCGGGTTAATCCGGGTATTACACCGCTATCCTCACCGTCCTCGGGATTATTTCTTACGCTTTCGTACACCGTTTTCCAGCCCTTATTCAGCTCCACCCGGCCGGTGGTAAGGAACGTTTCACCGGCGGCTTCGGTTATCACTTTAGTTTGCTTATACCTGGCCGGCGGGAAGAAAATAGCCAGAAACCGGCGCACTACCAGATCGTATATCTTACGTTCGTCCGGCGGCAGATTGGCCAAAACCGGCTTTGTATCCGTGGGTATCAACGCAGTATGATCGCTCACTTTACCGTCATCCACATATCGCTTACCCGGAATACCCGCCGCCCCGGCTGTGCTAGTATATGGCTCATATTCGGTTGCGCCGGCTAGTGCGGACAGGCGGCCGGGAATGGTTTTGGCCAACTCCCTTGTCAGGTGGCGGCTATCGGTACGGGGGTACGTCAGCAGTTTCCTGGTCTCGTACAGAGATTGAGCTAATTCCAATGTCTTGGCTGCCGCCAAACCGTATTTTTTATTGGCCTCCTTCTGTAAGTCGTTGAGATTGAACAAAAGCGGCGGGAGCTCCGCCACGTCTTTTTCCTCTACCTCCAGCACATTAGCCGGTTGGTTATTAACTTTGGCTTGCACTGCTTGAGCCGTCTGCAGGGCATGGAACCGATTTTGTTCCCCGTTAAACCACCTACCGGTATATGCCTGCCCGTTGGTTTTAGTAAACTCGGCCCATAGTTCCCAGTAGGGCTCGGACACAAAGTTCTTTATTTCGCGTTCCCGGTTGACAATGAGTGCCAGGGTGGGAGTCTGTACCCGGCCAATGGACAATAATGTGTTGTGCTTAACCGTAAACGACCGGGTAGCGTTAATACCAATCAGCCAGTCGGCCTGACTGCGTGCTTCCGCGGCTGCGGCCAGGGGATTGAATTGATCACCGGGCCTAAGTTCCACAAAGCCCCGCCGTACTGCTGCCGGAGTGGTTTCCGATAACCAGAGCCGCATAAAAGGTTTTTTACAGCCGGTAAGTCGATAAATATAACGGAAGATAAGCTCGCCTTCCCGCCCGGCGTCGGTTGCGCAGATAAGCTGCCCGATATCGGATCTGTTAACCAGTTGTTTAACGATTTTAAACTGCTTTACTGTTCTCGGGTTGGTTTTAAGTTTAAAATCAGCCGGCATTATGGGCAGCGTATTTAAAGTCCATTTTTTCAGCCGGTCATTATAATCCTCCGGTTCGGCCAACTCCACCAGATGGCCTATGGCCCAGGTGACCACATAATCGTCATTTTCAAGATAGCCGTCCTTTTTCCGGAAACCCCCAAGCACCGCGGCCAAATCGCGGGCCACCGACGGTTTTTCAGCAAGTACAAGTTTTTTCATTCCAACCATCCTTTTTTTTAGAGAAAGTGGCCCCTAAGTACCGCTATTGCCCCGGTACCGGCGTCGGCACTGCCCTCCTGCTGCAATCTAGTTATTTCCCTGTGGTATCTTTCTAATTTCTTCAATTATTTGCAGAACGGTTGATCTGTCTGCCTCTGATGCATATACCGCTCCCCAACCTCTTTGTAGCTGAAAAATCCCATCATAAGCCAAGTCACGGTAGCATTCGAAATGATGGGCTATTTGTTGCTCATTTAAGGCAGCTTCAAGCAATTGCGCCTCAAATTCATTATTAAGAATGGCAATTCTTATATTTTTATCCACTTCATTCACCTCACCATGTTATAACCCGCTCAATACAGGCAATACAATTAATGCCACTTATCAAAAATATCTTACCTTAAAGAAGCGGCGTAAAGCAACACATGAAGTTCATAAAGCAATGAGCACAAACAATATTAGGTATTTTGCCATGGCTTAAAGGTATTGCCACAAATGTGTCGAAAACATTGATACAATTTGGAGAGTCGGTTTAAACATAGGTTTACGCAGCTAAATCGATATATATATATACAAAAAAGGATGTAATTTTATGCTCGACCTCTTTAGCCAATGGAACAAATTTCTTGGCAACCGGATGTTTTTTGTGGTATTGATACCTTTATTTATCGGTTTTTTTTATCCCATAGAAACCACCAAGTCTTGGAGTATGGCTGCCACCCTGTGTTTTACCTATATGACCTTTAACGCATCTCTGGATACAAGTCTAAAGGATTTTGTAAAAAGGCTGTCCAACCCGCTGCTTCCCATTTACGAGCTTTTATTTATACATGGCGTTATGCCGTTTCTGGCCCTTGTGATTGGTCTGGTATTTTACCCGGGTCCGGAAAATGAGTTCCTGCGTTTGGGATTCATCTTAGGTGCAACCATTCCGGTGGGTGTGACTTCTATTCTCTGGTCGCAAATGGTGGGTGGCGATGTTTCCTTAGCCATGGTTACAGTTACCCTGGACACTCTGATCAGCCCCTTGCTTTTGCCGGTCTTTATAGCTGCGGTAGTTGGTAAGACCATTCATATAAACACCGTTAGCTTGCTAGCTAACCTGCTCTGGATGGTCTTCATTCCCGGCCTTCTGGGAATGATCATTCATGATACTACTAAAGGAGCTTACGACAAATATACCCATTCAATAGGCAACTTCGCCTCTAAGCTCTGCATATCGGTAGTTATCTATGTCAACGCCAGTGCCATTGCCCCGGAGATAAACTGGAACCATTCCATAATCAAACTTTTAATGGTAATTCTTATAGTTTCGTGCAGCGGCTATATATTAGGATTTTTAAGCTCTTATATCCTAAAGGGACACAAGCGCGAACAGATGGTTGCAATGATTTATAATATCGGTATGAGAAACAACGCCCTTGGCGTGGTCCTGGCTATAACCTATTTCCCGCCGGCAGTTGCCCTGCCGGTGACATTATCAATGCTTTATCAACAGCCCTTGGCGGCTGTAGTCAAGATATTAGTCGAAAGTTTTTATAAAAGGCGACACACCACAAAAGAAAGCCATTGCTCCTTAATCTAGGGCACATGGCTTTCTATAATTCCCCTTTGTTTCATCATTACGAAATGTATGCCCATTGTGGCTGTTAACGTGCCACATCAAGTTCAAAATCAGCCTTGGGCATCTTCTCTCCCACACTTCTCAACTGTAAAGTAACCCGGTCATTCTCGGGCATGGGGAAAGATATTTTGACGTGATTTTCATCAGGCCATTCCATACGAATATGCTTATGCCAGTATTCTTTATCTTTAATACGAAATTCAGGACGGTAATAATGAGACGGGTTATCCCCGCTTCCTTTAAAACCGAAGTAGCAAACCAGCTGCTTATCCTCTATAACTGCCTTTTCCAGGCTGTAAGCAATCGCCCCGTAATTAAAAACCCCGTTTAATGCTTGTTCTCCCTGGTGGGGACGGCTGAACTCCATTGTCTGTTCCTTAGCCGGAAAGTGATACAGGTACAGCGGCGGTAAGGTTAGCTTTAATTCCCTGGCCGACGGGTCTACCGGTTCAAAATGGAACGTACCCGTAATTCCACCCGTTACCGGGTCGGTCTGGGTGCGGGTTTCATTGAGCTTGATTCTTTTACCGTTAGTTTCGTCAATTAGATCGGCCCAGTGACCGGGTAAAAAGGCGCCGTATTCTTTGATCATCGGCGTCGGCGGGGTGCTGCTGCCCCGGCTCTCCAGCTTGGTAGGCCCATCGGGTCCCATAACGGTATACATGGGATGGTCCTGCCCAATGCCTACACCGGCTATGGACGGGTCCTGCGGCCAGCGCACCCGGAAAAAGACAATGCTTTCGGAAAGGCCCAGCACTGCCCGGTCCAGGGCCAGTTCCACCGGCTCTATAGTTTTTGTCTGGTTGGGGTA
The DNA here is from genome assembly GCF_039851975.1 of Desulfoscipio sp. XC116. Taxonomy (GTDB): domain Bacteria; phylum Bacillota; class Desulfotomaculia; order Desulfotomaculales; family Desulfallaceae; genus Sporotomaculum. The sequence goes on along the minus strand of NZ_CP156660.1, from coordinate 766,400 downwards.
AAACTCCCGGGTATTCTGGGCTACTATGGTAGGGTCAACCGGTATTTCAAACTTCGTTTCCCCCGGTATTGCATCGGTATTAAAGGATAGGATTAATTTTTGGGCATCCAGATTAACCGGTTCCAGATCATATACAAAGTATTTACCCTGAATGCCCCTGCCGCCCCGGGGGTCATATTGCACACCTTTATCGTCGGCCATGTCAATATGGATATTGCAGTCTCCATCCACTTGCGGATCGACACTATAAAAAACAGTGGTCCGGGCGGAATCCAGCAATATTTTATCCACGGTAACGGTATAGGGACCTACCTTTTGGGACCGGTTCACTTCGGTAAAAAGGTCCATTTGCTTGGCCTGTTTGAACGACGGATCCCGCAGCGCCATATTCCGCCCCGCCTGGTATGAGGCCCAGGCAATGGTAGAAGCGGTAATGATTATACAGGCCATAAAAGCCGCCGCCACCCGGCGCAGCCGTCCCCACGCCTTGTCTATACCTGAGATGGAGGAAGGCCCGCCTTCTCCCGGTGTGATTAGAACAGGCTGTTTATATTCATTTAACAGTTCCCGGCAGGATGCGCATTCGTCCAGGTGGTGTTCCACCATCTTAAAAGAGGCATCACTGGCCACTCCATCCGCGTACAGAGGCAAAAGATCTTTAATTATTTCGCATTCATACTTAGTCATGGTCATCACCTTCTAGCTGTTTATATAGTTGGTGAAATTTTTGTCTGGCCCGGAAAAGGGTTACCCGCGCCGTTGCCGGGGATTTGCCCAGTATATCCCCTATTTCCTCAAAAGATAATCCTTCCTGTTCCCTTAGAATAATCACCATGCGATAGTCCACAGGCAGCTGTTCAAGAGCCAGCCGTACCAGCCGCCAGTTCTCCGCGTTTTCCAGATGCCGGGCCGGGTCACCCGCAATATTCATGTCCGGAATATCCTGGTTTAGCGGCAGATTGCGTTCCCCGGGACGACCTCGCAGGTACCCTGTATATACATAATAAGCCATGCGAAACAGCCAAGTAGACATAGCGGATTCACCGCGATAGTTTTTTAGGGATACCAATGCCCGGCAGAAGGTTTCCTGGGTCAATTCATCCGCCAGGTGATAATCTCCGCCCATACGGTATAAATATCGAAAGATCGATATTCTATAACGCTGATAAAGTTTTTCTATAGTCGACATGGCCATATAAAAAAACGCTCCTGGTTATTAGTGTTCCGAGCTGGGGAAAATGTTACAGCAATTATGAAATTTTCTTGACCGGAAAACGTAGACGCTTTAAATATACCTCTTTTTTGCATACCCTTTATAGCAGTTCTAACTTCCCGGGCGGTTATCCTTTAATCCTCATTCCATGAAAAAATTAATAAATAATCGCTAATCAAACCACACTGGAGCTATCCGCAGCCTTTCTTTTTTTTGGCGCAGCATCAGCATACATCCCTGCAGGACTGATTGGAGGATCAGACTCAAGACGGATCAAAAATCAAACTGCAGCTCGTCGCAGCTTATTTTCACCAGGGATACAATTTAGATAAGCCAGGTAACAATGTTACGTTTTGATAGCATACAACGCTGAAGGAGGGATGAAACATGTCTGCTAAAAAGTCTTTCGGTTTGGTTCTGCTCGTCCTTGGCATCGTCGCTTCATTGGGTGTTCTGGGCTTTTCGGTGGGGGGGCTTATTCCGCTTGTGCTTGGCATATTACTGGTCTATTACGGCTGGAAAAAGCGGCGTCGGGAAGACAGGATTACCGGTACCGTCTTGTTGGGGCTAGGCATTCTGTTCCTCATCGGTTCCATACCGATGGCCGTCAGTATGCTTGTCGCCGCGGCGCTGCTTTATTTTGCATACCAGATGTTAACCGGTAGCGAGAATTCCGGAGGCTCATGCGGGACAAGGAACGAAAGCAAAAGATACACCGAAGATAACGGGCTGGACGATCCGTTTGACGAGGAATGGGAGCGATTGATGAAATCCGCCAAAATATAATGGGGACAAGCTTAAAATCAAGTACACAAAACCATGGCTGAAAGGCTATACTTAAAAGGAGGAATCACGATGGTTTTCAAGAGAATCAGAGACATTACCCTGGCAACGATCCACGACGGGCTGGATGCAATGGAAAGTCCGGTCTCCATGTTAAATCAATATTTAAGGGATTTGGAGGAAGAAATTGAGAAAGCGCAGGAAGCCGTTGTCAAGCAAATCATGATTGAAAAGAAGTTTAACGAGTATCAAAGCAATGCCAGGCATATATCGGAAAAACGCATGCGCCAGGCAACGCTGGCCGTAGGAGCGGGTGAAGAAGAATTGGCCCGCCGGGCACTTCGCGACAAAAAGCGATATGCGGACAGAGCGGAACAGTACGTGGGAATGAGTACCGAAGCACATCAGAAAGTGCTGGAATTAAAAGAGCAGTTGAAAGAAATGAAGGAAAAATATTACCAGCTGCGTGACCGCAAGATTGAACTTATTTCCCGGGCCAACGCCGCCAAAACGAAAAAGCGAATGAACACCGTCCTGACCAAGTTTAACAGCGAAAGTGCCTTGAAAGGGTTTAAACGTATGGAAGAGCGCATTATGGAATGGGAAACAGAGGCGGAAGTACGCAGGGTGAGACCCAATGAAAGCTACCTGCAGCAGCTGGCCGATCTGGAACCGGATGAGGAAGTGGAAAAGGAGCTAGCTGCCATTAAAGCCGTTAACGCTGCGCAGGATCAGTCCGACATCTCAGGGGTAAGTGATTTTACACTGCAAAAAGAAAAAACACAAGCGTGATTTTTCCCGGCCGGCGGGTAGCAAAAGCTCTGTTACCCGCTTGATATTTTTTACGAGCACATATCTTGAGCAAAGATCGTAAGCATTATTTAGATAAAGATCCCTGAACAGTAAACCGGGACCTGATGACAAGTGTATTCGTCATATTGGAGGAAACCGACATGAAACTATCAGGCCGCAATTTAACGGGTTTGATCATATTAGGCGCCGGCATTGTCGTTCTTTTCGGCGTATTAAATTTAGGTTCTTTAGGGGTTGCGATTGTCGCGTTTTTTTTCGGCATGTATTTATGGCGCAACGACCATAAAGTTGGAGGTGTCTCACTTGTAACCCTGGGGGCCATCATTTTTTTCAACGGCTTTTTGAATATTGATATCGCCGGAATTATTATAGCTGTTTTCATGGTCTACATTGGGTTTCGATTGCTGCGCCATGGTGAAAACAAGGAGGATAAAGAGGAACAATGGGCAGAATGGCATGAAGATGATTTCCAGGAAAACACGAATGCGGAAGTTAAAAAGGTTAGGGAGAAGAAACAAAAGAAAGGAAAAATGAATAGAAAAGAGAAAAACCATCATCATGCGCACCGGAGAACCTGGAAACTGGAAGACGACATTGACGAAGAGATCGAAAAATTAATTTATAAAATGAAGAAAACTTTTTCTTCCGCATCCAGCGGATATTCCGAAAAAACACACTTCCGGCATACCGGGGAGAGAACAGATCATGAGCACAGCTCCGCAAGTTACCGGGACGATCATCCGGGAACAGAGGAGCGGCACGAAAAACAGGCGGAATATGACGATAAAGGTAATTACCAGGGGAAACAATATAAGCAACAGTATCAAGAACAACGGCATTCTTACCACCAGGAAGTGTCCAGCCTATTGGGCGATTTTATTCTCCGTCATCGCTTTGAATTGCATGATATGAAAATCAACAACGGTTTGGGCGATGTAAAAATTGATCTGTCCCAGGCCATTATTGCGCACGGTGATACAACGATTGAGATATTTGCGGGATTGGGTGACGTACAATTATATGTTCCATACGACCTGGATGTTTATGTGCAAGCCGGTGTTCTGATCGGTACCCTGGATGTGTTAAATTTTAGGCAGAACGGGTTTACGAGAAGGACTCAAACCAAATCTGCCGGTTATGATGAGGCGGCCAAGCGTGTCAATATTTTTGTAACGCTTGGGATAGGCGACGTCGATGTGAGGTATGTCTGATGAATCGCATGAAACTGTCCAATATCCAGTGGCAATGGATTCGATATACGATCGGATTCGGCATGATCAACATTGCAGTACTGCTATTATTATTTTGGATGGTTGAAGGACGGCGCATCTTGGCCATCGTCTTTCAAAACGTGTTGGGGATTCCATTGCTGTTGGTGCTGATGTTCATCATCATGCTGCTTGGAACGATGCTGGGCTTCATGGCCGGCAAACGCATGAAAAAAAGGCTGGTTGAGCTGGAGGAAGCTTCAATGGCCTATGAAAGAGGAAAATTTTCATATCGTGTGCCTGATTTGGGCACGGATGAGATCGGCGTTGTAGGCCAAAGGTTAAATAATATGAGCAGCCGGGTGGAAGAGCAAATTGCTTCCATGCAGCGCCTTTCAGCGGAAAAAGCGGAATGGAACGAAACGCTGAAACAAGCCGCCGTGACGGCGGAAAGGCAGCGGCTCGCACGTGAACTGCACGACGCAGTCAGCCAACAATTGTTTGCCATATCCATGATGACTTCAGCGGTACAAAAAACAATTAAACAACAACCGCAAAAAGCTGCCGGGCAGATGGCCATGATCGAGGAAATGGCAGGCATTGCCCAATCCGAAATGCGCGCTTTGCTACTGCATCTTCGCCCCGCCCATCTTGAGGGCAAAGGATTGAAGGAAGGCATTGAAGACCTGTTGCAGGAACTGGAGCAGAAACATGACCTGTTGATCAAATGGTCTGTTGAACCGCTGCCTCAAATGGCCAAAGGAATTGAGGATCATCTTTTCAGGATTATTCAGGAAGCCATATCCAATGTGCTCAGACACGCCAAAGCAAAAACAGTGCAGTTGAATTTGGCGGTTGTACAGAACCAGATCAGAATGAAAATTCAAGACGACGGCATTGGGTTCAGCTCCGGGCAAGATAAGCATTCATCGTACGGACTGCGCACCATGTACGAACGAGTCAATGAAATAGGCGGGGTATTGGATGTTTTTTCGTGGCCTCAAAAGGGAACACAAATCGATGTCAAGGTACCGCTGGTCCAATTAAAAGAGGAGGACAACACATGATTCGCGTTTTATTAATTGATGATCACGAAATGGTCCGCATGGGACTGGCTGCTTATCTGGCCACGGATGAGGAAATCGAAGTGATCGGCGAGGCATCGGATGGGGCGGAAGGGGTCCGGCTGGCATCGTCTTTGCGTCCCGATGTCATACTGATGGACCTGGTCATGGAAGGTATGGACGGGATCGAAGCAACACGCCGGGTTATCAAGGAGAACCCCGAGGCGCGCATCATTGTGCTCACTAGTTTTATCGACGATGAGACAGTCTATCCGGTTATCGAAGCAGGAGCGATGAGTTACATATTAAAAACAGCACGGGCACCCAAAATTGCCGAAGCCATTCGAGCAGCTTACAAAGGAGAATCAATCCTGGAGGCCAAAGTGACCGGAAAAATGATCCAGCGCATGCGCGCAGCGGACCGGAAACTGCCGCATGAAGATCTGACGGACAGGGAACTCGATGTACTGCGTCTGATTGGAGAAGGAAAGAACAATCAGGAAATCGCGGATGCTCTGATCATCGGCATTAAAACCGTTAAAACGCATGTCAGCCATATCCTGTACAAGCTTGGGGTGGAAGACCGGACCCAAGCGGCCATTTATGCCCACCGGAATTCCCTGGTCAAATAGTCCTTAGGCCGCGCATATTGAACTGTGGTGGGATGTCTTTTACCACGCTTTTCTTTGGATATTGCAAAGGCTAATGCGATTGCGCGAACCGGCAAGGCTCAAGCATAGCTGTGCAAGCCGGGCAGCCAATAGTTGACGCCGAAAAAGGTAAACAGCACCAGGACAAAACCGGCTATGACCATCAAACGGGCATGATTGCCCGGCCATTCCCGGCTGCGGTGCAGATGCAGGTAGAGAGCGTAGATGATCCAGGTTACCAGAGCCCAGGTTTCCTTGGGGTCCCAGGACCAGTATCTGCCCCAGGCCTGTTCCGCCCAGGCGGCACCCAGCACGATGGATAAAGACAGCAGAGCAAATCCGCCGCCCACCAACAGATTAAGGTGCTCATCCCTGATCGCGTGGCCCGCTTTAAAAAATTGCATCACCGCCAGTCCGGCGGCCAGGGTAAAAGCAGCATAGGCCGCCGCCGCGGTAACAACATGAACCGTTAACCAGGGACTTTGCAAAGCCGGCGCCAGAGGAGCAACCGCGCCCAGCCGGTCTTTCATAAACACCACCGCCGAAGATACCAGCATAGCGGCGAAAAGCATCACCACCCCGCCGGAAGTATTAATCCGACAACGGAACGTGAATAGCAAGTACATGAAAACCGTAAACCAGGTAAAGCTTAACAAAAATTCCAGCCCGTTAGTCAAGGGAAGCATGCCGGCCAGCAACGTTCTAACAGCCAGAACCGCGAGATGGAATATACATCCCATGCCTGCCAGGGCAAAAGCCGCCTTCAGCAACCGCTCCTTCTTTAATCCCCCGAAGTAAAGCAGGGCCGCCGCCCAATAGGAAAAAGCCACCACATGAACTAAAATTGCCAGCATTGCTTTCATAATATCAGCTCCCGGGGCTAAAGGTCGTTCACAACCAAGTTTCTTTTGACCGGGGCGGCCGGGATAGCCAGGCATATCCCCAGCATGAGAACCATCCCGCCAACCATTGCCAGGGGCAGTCCGGGATCGGATTTAACCTGAAGTATGGTATAAGGCTCCACGCCGCTGAAAACCAGATACACATCCTCATCAATACAAGCAGGTTCGCCGAATTTGGCCGCCCCGATTCCCAGCAGCTTATCGCCCTCATAGACCGAAAATATAATATGCGGGTTGTCGGGACGCATAGTCACCGAGTCTATGCCATAGACCGGATTAAAATGCGGTATATAGCGATATATTTTGACCACCCGGTTGGTATTGGCCGGTTCCAAAAGATCGCCTGCCATGAAGCGGCCTGTCTGCCGGGCTCCGCTTTTATCAGTATATTTTGCTTTTATCGAATAGCCGAAACTGCCTTGATAAACCTTGACGCCGGCATGGTGCAAAGGATTGTTTACGCTGATGGGCACATCTTTAATCTTCCGTCCGTGCTCCAACACGCTGACCTCGGATATATATTGGGATGGAGAGCCGTCCTTGTTGAAATCGATCCTGAACTTGTTGAGCCGCACGGTAAAAGGATGCTTAATATCAAGCACCTGGGATATATCCAACCGGTCGCCGGCAAACAGTTGGATGCGGCTATCCTGTCCACGGACAGCATACATCGCGCCTCCCAGCAGGACCAATATTATTCCCAGATGCAAAAGCAGAGTACCCGTCTGCCGCAACCAGACCCGGGAGGGCCTTTTTAACAGTATGCGATAAGTGCTTTGCAGACGGTTGACGGTACAAAAAATCATATTCAACAGCAGCAAAAGCAACAGCAGCCTGAAAAGCGGCGCTTTAAAAAAGGTGCCCGGCAATAGAGAGGCGCCTGCCGCCGAAGCCACGCCTATCATAAACAATAAGGACAGTCCGGTTTGCATGGAGGAAATGAATTTGTATATCCGCCGCATGGCGCCCATAGTTTTGACCCTTCCCGATTAGACCCATGAAGGAAGCCTTAACCCCTTCATTTTGATTATGCGGTTTTTGTGGAGAAGCTAGCGGGAACACTCCCAGCTTTCATCCAGTCCGTCAGTCCAGCTTAAACTGTGACATTGGGTACAGACAAACTGGGAAGGCTGGTGCATCTTGTGACACAGATTGCATTTCTGTTCGCCCTCATGTGAATCATGCGGATTGTAGCGCTCATAATTTGTGGCCGCCTTTATCTCGTCCCAGCCGGTGCCGGCCCCTTCTTCAGAATGGCATTCCAAACAGAAATCCCGCCCGCCTGTTTCGCTTTCCAGAGGCAGGGTATAGTTTCCGATCATATAATTAAAACCTTCTTGCGCCTTGTCGAGAATGGAGCGGCTATGACACTCCCGACAGTTTACATCTTGCTGGGCATGCTTGTGATCTAATAATGATCCTTCGTTCCATGACTCGTAATATGGTTTAATAATATGACAGCTGGTGCAGAAAGAAGGGTTTTCACCGGCTCTCAACACAGCCGCGCCGCCGGCTCCCGCGATAGATACCGCCGCCGCCAGAATGATTAAGTTTCTTTTGGTTAGGAACCTTTCGCGAAGACTCTTGCGCCGCACCAATATTAACCTCCTCGAGTACTTTGGATGTTATCAGTACCATTTGTCATGGTTTCACTCTCTCCAGCACCGCAACAACCTCTTTATCGGGCACTATCCCTACTGCGCCTGTCATACCTTGCGTACGGAACAAACCGGTGAGACGATGGGGATTCCTTTTTCATCATGCGTTACATTCGCAACCACGCCGTACACTTCTTCCAGCATACGCATAGTAATGACTTCACCCGGCAGGCCCGAATTATAAAGCGAGCCGTTTTCATTCATAACCACGATATGCCGGGCATACCTTGCCGCAAGGTTGATGTCGTGCAGGGCAACAATAATATCCACGTTTTGTGTATCCACGATCTTTTGCAGAAGCTGGCACAGTTCCAATTGTTTCTGCAAATCAAGGGAATTTACGGGTTCGTCCAGTAAAATAATTTTCGGCTTTCGCACCAGGGTTTGGGCAATAAAAACCAATTTTTTTTGCCCTCCGCTTAATTCGCTGAAGTTACGAGTGGCTAGCGCGGCGATATTTAGTGATTCCAGCGTATCCATAACGATATTCAAGTCTTCATCCGATACTTTATGGCCGAGTTCGGGCAATCTCCCCAGAATAACCATTTCCAAAACGGTGAGTGTGGATATCTCCACATCCATTTGCGGTAAATATGACATGAGTTTTATCTTGTCTTCCGTATCCATGGCAGTGATGCTTTCATGGCTGTATAATATGTTTCCTTGATAATGCAGTAATCCGAAAATGGATTTAATCAGTGTGGATTTTCCCGCTCCGTTGGGGCCGAGAATTACATTGAGGCCTTTGGCAAAAGTAAGGTTTAAATTATCAAATACCTTATGAGATCTTTTGCTTTTATTATAGGAAAAGCTCAGGTTATTTACTGTAATCATTGCATACTCCTCATTTTACTGAATATGATGGTAATAAAAAACGGAATTCCGATTACAGCCGTTACCAAGCCTATGGGCAGAATGACTCCTTTTATAATAATCTTGCTTACGACAAAAGCAAACGACATGATAAAAGCTCCCGTTAATGCCGAGAGGGGCATAAAAAACCGTTGATCTTCACCCACTAACTGACGGGCGATATGAGGGGCTATAAGCCCTACGAATCCAATCGTCCCTACAAAGCAGACAGCTACGGCGGAAAGCAGGGAGGTCACAAAAATGACCTTCCTTCTTACTTTAGCAACATCAACGCCCAGACTTTTTGCTTTGGTGTCGTCCAGGGTCATGGCGGTTAGCTTCCACGCATCTTTGAACATAATCAGGAAACACAGCGCAAGTACAATAAAGACGATGAAAAATTTACTCCACGTGGTTTTCAGCAGGCTGCCAAAGGTCCAGAAAATCAAGCTTTGCAGTTCATCTTCATCGGCAATGTATTGCAAGATCATGGTGAGAGCGTTAAAAAGGAAGTTCAGCGCGATACCGAATAAGATAATTGCTGTTTTGCCGATGTGCTTCTGGCGTGAGAATGTGTATATAGCTACGGCCACCAGGAGTGAAAAGGCGAAGGCATTTACCGTCACGGCCAGCGTATCCGGCACATGAAACAGGCCGGCGTTCAATATCAGTCCCATAGCCGCCCCGAATGAAGCTGCGGCGGATATGCCCAGTGTAAATGGACTCGCTATCGGATTGCGCAGTATGGTTTGAATTTCACAGCCGCCGATACCTAACGCCGCTCCGACAACAACCGCCATAAGAGCCATGGGCAAGCGAATATCCATGATGATCATGGGATTATGCCCGGTCCCTTCGCCCGTAAACAAGACTCTTAATATTTCCCGGATGGTTATGGAAGAGGAACCGATTGAAATATTCATTAATAGCAAAAGGACCAAGCCGGCAAAGATTACTGCGATTAATACAATCCTTTTTTTAATTAGACTGTTATACAGTTTTCGGTTTGCGTTTTGTTCATGCCTTGTTTGGAATTTCATTATTTATATTACTCCAGTATGTTTTCGGTAAAGTAAATTTAAAGAGAAGGGCTCCGGATGGTTGGAACAGAAACCTGCTGGTAACGCAGACCCGCTTATCGTCGCTGTTCTTTCCGCAGCCCTTCCGCCGCATTATTTACTTGCTGTCTTCAAGGCTGTAGAACCAAGTGGTAATATCGCTGTCAAGGAGCATAAACCGGTTAAAGAACTCGTCCAGAACCGCATCCGGATTAACTTCCGCAAATTCTTCCGGATAGAATATCTTGGCCATTTTCAAACAGGGATAGAAGGCGTAGATAGAGCGGCTTGTCGCGTGGGCAAATTCGTACAGATCGCCATTTTTGACGGCCGTCAGATTATTCCAGCCGGGCCGGCTAACAATGTCATATTTGCATTTTTTCGTTTCTTTGATACAATCCAGCCAGCCGTCGTTGACGCCGCTGAGGATGATGTAATCGGGATCGGCTTCAAGCACATATTCGGGGTCAAGTTGATTGCCGCTCCCGCCGGAGGCCGCGCTGTCCAAAAGAAGCGCGTCGGCAATATTTTCTCCGCCGGCAATGCTGATGGGCAACCCCCAGCCTGAAACACTGGTTGCTGTGGATCCATAGATTTCAGAATACCCCGATTTTTCGTAGTATACCGTCGGCTTGTCTTTACGCTGGGAAAGGTTTTGGGAAGCGATCAAGGCATATTGTTCGTCAATGAAAGCCGATACTTCCGCGGCCTTTTCATTCTCCTGGAATATCTGGCCGAGCAGTTTCATGGTCTGCTGAACTGATTTATCCAATTTTTTACCTGGAACATTGACCAAAACGATGGGAATTCCCGCTTCTTTCAGCTGGTCTTCTATTTCCAGCGCATATTTATGGGCGGACATGGCCGAATTGACGATGAGAACATCCGGATCCATGGCCAAAATCATCTCCAGGTCAAAAGGAGCGTTATGTTCGGATATCTGGCCCACATGTTCCATATAGTTCCCCACGGTGGACGTGTACAGCTTTTCATATTTTTGTATGCCGTTGCCGCCGTCCTGTCCGGAAGCTGCCAGCATGTTAAAGGCGTCTTCACCTTTCAGGGGTATGATATAGTCAATAACATCCATGGTACTTATCGCATAGGAGGAAACCGGCAGGTCAATGGCAACTTCCCTGCCTTTGGCATCCGTTACCGTTACGGAGCTTGTGATTTCCTGTTTTACGGGCATGGCATCTTTATTTATTGCTACAGCTGTCGCTTTCTCTTCTTCAGGCGGGGGAACATATCCGTATTTTGCAGGGTCCGCGCCGGCAACCTTCAATGCATCGGCAACGGCATTGATGATACCGTTGCTTGTAAGGGTGGCGCCGGAAATGGCATCTACACCCAAAGACTGTGCTTCAATAATACGTTGGGGAATTTTCTCCATAGCAACAGTTCCGATACCTTCCGTTTCGTTATTCTTGTCTACGGTGATATCGGTAATTTTTCCGTCTTCACCGATTTCGGTTGTTACGCCAAGGTGTCCGTGATAGCCTGTCGCCGTGCCCGTAAAGCTTCCCGCTTTTACTGATGCGCCACACCCGGTGAGGGAGATAAGCAATGCCGTAATCAGAAATAAAGCAATAGTTGTTTTCTGAATTTTTCCCATTATTTTCTCCTCTCTTTTTTAATTTGAATCCGGTGGAAAGTAATTTTGTTTGGTTAATTTATGCGCCTCCTCTAAATTCAATTTATCTTCCTTTTGTTTATTCTCCCAGAGAAGCCAAATAAAAAAACCTTAACTCCCATAAGCTAAGGTTAATAAGCTAGTACGTTACCTTACTTGTTTAGAAAGGCAACTACACCAACCCTCTCCGCGGGAGGTTATCGTGTTTTGTTCAGGCAGGTCTCCTGACTCGCGGCTCATAGCAACCTCCCGCCTTCCCAGGCTCTTTACAAAACCTAGTGGCACTTTTGGGAGCTGCTCCCCACTTACAGTGGCCGGACCGTCCGGGATTTACACCCGGTTCCCTCTTCACCCCCGGCATGGCCGGAGGAACCTGAACTAATTACTTAATTTATTGCATATATTAACATTATTTTTAAAACATGTCCAGTATAAATCGAGCCACGTGCAAATAACCCTTGGCAAACCGGTAAGGAGTCATGGATTCTATTATGCACGAGAATCGATAATCTTGCGGACTTAAACGAACAGCCGCTGTTAGAGCAGTTGGACGTTGCCTTTCCGCCGAGCCACGCGATGGAGCAAAAACTTAGACCGAAAACCTTGTATAAGGTTGAATACGGCAAGTCTACAATTGCAGCAAACTGTCATGTTATCCCGGCCAAAAATATGCATTCATATCCCGCCGTTCTTACTTCTCTAAATTATGTAAAACGGAGAAATGAAAGTTATCTTTACCTAATTTAAAAACCGGAACATAGCCCGAAGCCGTTTTCTTTTTTGCGGCAGTTTTGCATCATTTTTACCGCTTGTTTTCGGTGGTTTGCGACTTTCACCCGGGCTAAAATTAAGAATGGCAAGATAAAAAAACAAGTGCCCCTGCCGGTATTGCCAATGGCCACCGGCAATACCGGCGAGTATGTATGGGGCGGAAAAAGAAAGCGGGGTGATAATTAATGACTGGCTTAAAATACCGCAATGAGTTAAAACACATCGTTACTATGGCGGATGCGCTGGTGACCAGAAGCAGACTATCCTGCATGCTGCGTACCGATAAAAACGCCGGGCCCAACGGCGGATATCATATCCGCAGTTTGTATTTCGATACTCCGGAGGATAAGGCCCTCTTTGAAAAGATGGAAGGGCTGCCGATAAAAGAAAAATTCCGCATTCGCTTCTACAATCACAATCACGGCTTTATTCGGTTGGAAAAAAAAGTAAAACACTACAGCAAAACCGCCAAACTTAGCACAACTTTAACCAAAGGTGAGGTGCAGGATATTCTCGGCGGCAGTATCACTTTCCTGAAAAAGTCGGGTCAGCCGCTGTTGCGGGAGTTTTACCTGAAGCTGAGAACGGAAAGGCTGGAGCCCAAGACGATAGTGGATTATATGCGGGAGGCTTACCATTACCCGGCCGGCAATGTAAGGGTGACCATGGACAGCAGTGTCAGAACGTCCATAAGTTCCACCGACCTATTTGATGCCGACCTGCCAAACGCAACGGCCCTGGATTCCGGCCTATGCATTCTTGAGGTTAAGTACGACGGTTTTTTACCTGAGTTTATCCAAGACATTGTGCAGCTGAATAACTGCACCTCAACCGCGTTTTCCAAATATGCGGCCTGCCGCCTGTATAATACATCCATCCGAGGCATTATGTAAGCACTGTAACTAGGCATTAAAGGGAGTGGGTTAATATGAAATTCAACTTTAACGATATTTTTAACACTAATTTTCTGGAAAAGGTATCCGGTTTTTCTTTCACCGATGCGATTCTGGCCATAACAGCCGCTTTCCTGGTAAGCATGTTCATATACCTCGTTTACAAGAAGACTTTTGGCGGTGTAATGTATTCACGGGCATTCAATATCTCGCTTGTGCTGCTGACCATGCTGACCACCTTGGTTATTCTGGCCATTACCTCCAATGTAATCATCGCTCTGGGCATGGTGGGCGCACTGTCCATCGTTCGCTTCCGCACCCCTATTAAGGATCCGATGGATCTAGTGTTTTTGTTTTGGTCCATAGTTACAGGTATAGTCATTGGCGCCGGCCTGATACCCCTGGCCGTGCTGGGCTCGGTAATTATCGGCATTATACTTATCGCCTTTGTCAGCCGGAATGTGATTGAAACACCCTACATTGTGATCATCAACTGCGCGGACGAAAGCGCTGAAGGCAGTGCCGTGGACCTCATGAAAAAAGTATTCTCCAAATACCGCGTAAAGTCTAAAACCATTACCGCGGAAAAAGGTATTGAGCTGGTATATGAGATACGCTTAAAGAACAGGGAGACAGAGTTTATTAACCAGCTGTCGGCCATACCAGGCATTACAAACTCCGCTCTGGTAAGCTTTAACGGAGAATACGCATCCTAAAGGAGCGGATGGTTATGACAAACACCAAACTAATATTACTATCCCTGATGCTGGTAGTTTTTGCAGCCCTGTTTATTGGTGCCTTTACAGTATTCGGTACCGGCGCCGTTAAGGTCTATGGAGATGAATATGTAACCAAGTACTTGCAAAGGGACAAAGTCATGCAAATAAACATTCAAGTTGATGAGACTGATTGGAACCATATAATGGACAACTCCACTGCGGAGGAATTTGTGAGAGCCACGGTTACTATAAACGACGATGTCTATCCGTCGGTGAGAATAAGACCCAAGGGCAATTCCAGTCTCAGCTCGGTTGCCGGCAGCGACAGCAACCGGTACAGCTTTAAGATAAATTTCAATGACTTAGTTGAAAACCAAACTATGGCGGGGCTGACCCAGTTAAACTTAAACAATTGCTTTTCTGATCCCTCTTATATGCGGGAATATCTCTCCTATCAGATTTTTGAGGAAATGGGGGTAGCCGTTCCGGCCTTCTCCTATGCCGCGGTATCCGTAAATGGCGAGTATTTCGGGCTTTACTTGGCGGTGGAGAGCATATTGGAGCCGTATCTGGAAAGGAATTTCGGGGAGATCACCGGGGACCTGTATAAATCCGTAGGTAATACCCTTAAATATAGCGGTGACAGCCCATCAGACTATTCAGGCCTGGAGGTGAAAAGTACACTAAAGAATGCCGATTGGTCCAAGCTGACCAAAATGCTTGAGGTGTTGAATAACGGCGGTGACATTGAAAAATACCTCGACGTCGACGCGGCACTAAAATATATTGCCGTAAGTACGGCCTTGGTCAACTTCGACAGCTATCTGGGCAACTTTGGCCATAATTACTATCTTTATGAGCAAAACGGCGTGTTTACAATACTCCCGTGGGACTTGAACATGTCCTTTGGAGGGTTCGGCTTCGGCGGTGATACTTCCAGGATATATATCGACGAACCGACCCAGGGGGCGCTTGCCGACAGGCCTCTAATAGCCAAGTTATTAGCAAACGAAAAGTATTTGCAAGCCTATCACGCCTATCTGGAACAAGTCGCCGCCAAGTATTTAAGCGGCGGCTATTTGGAGGCGGAAACCGACCGGCTGTACGAGCTTATTTCCGAATATGTCAGGACCGATCCCACGGCCTTTTTTACCTATGAACAGTTTGAGCAAAGCATTTCCGGCACTGATCCCGGCAACGCTTTGGAAGATAAAGAAACGGCGGGAGTGATAGCGGGCCGGCAGAAAAAAGAAGATGAAGATCCCACCCGTAATGGCGGGGCACGGGGTTTTGGCAACAATACCCCCGGTATCCTGAAGCTTGCTGCCGACGTATCCGATTCAATCCAAAGGCAACTCAGAGGGGAAATACCTTCCACCAATGACGGCAACGGAACGGGCATGGGTAGAGGCGCACCTGTGGGCGAAATGCCCGATAATCATGCCGCGGGGCCGCCCGGTCAACAGTCCGGCGGGAATATTGATATAAGGAAGCAAGAAAACGGAGAGAGACAGCCCGGCGAGATGCCGCTGCCACTGCAGGGTGTGGACATGAAAGCCGTAGAGACGCTTGGACAGGAAATCAGGCAGGCAGGTGAACTCACCGAAGAGCTGCGTAAAAAAGCCGAAGGACTGGGCATTCCCGATGATATGCTCGAAATGATGGCCCGCAGCCAGGATCAAATAATGTTTGGCGGGATGCGCCCGCCGGAAGGTGCCGCCGGTAATCGCCCCATGGGTATGGGCAGGCCGCAGCAATCATCCATTGACAGAAATGCATTAACCGGGCTGCTGGCAGTATCGGGGGTGCTTATTGCAGTGGGGCTAGCCATCGCCTTATTGTTCAAACGCAGAAGATATTAGAGCTGGCTAATTCCCAATACTTTGTTTAAAATGAAAAGAAGTAGGGGGGAATGCAGCCATGCCTAAGGATATATATATTGCAGATGACGAACAAAGCATACGTGACGTGATTAAATCTTTTCTGGAAAGTGAAGGGTACCGTGTCACCGCTTTTGAAAACGGTGATAAGCTTCTTGCCGCTTTTAAAGAAGATCCATGCGATCTTGTAATTCTTGACGTTATGATGCCGGGATCCAACGGTTTTACTATATGTTCAAAATTGCGCGGAATAAACACGGTACCCATAATCATGCTCACAGCACGTGATAGCGACATAGATTACGCTACCGGGATAAACCTCGGCAGTGATGATTATTTTACCAAGCCCTTTTCCGCTCTATCTCTGGTTATGCGGGTTAAGGCGATCTTTCGCAGGATAGAATTTGATAAAGGTCAGGACAATTCTTCTCCGAGTGTCCTTGCCTATGCCGACATTCAAATCAACTTGAACCACAAGACCGCGGTGCTCGGCGGTGCTCCATTGGAGCTTACGCCAAACGAGTACAGTCTCTTATGCTACCTCATCGAAAACAAAGACAGGGCAATATCTAGGGACGAGCTGCTCAGTAAAATATGGGGCTACAATAGCGAGGTGGAAACCCGAGCGGCGGATGATGCCGTGAGAAGGTTGCGCAAGAAACTATCGGGCAGTAGGACGGTGATCGACACGGTATGGGGCTTTGGCTTTCGCCTCAAGGAGCGTGAAGCCGGTGAGTAACATCAGCGGGCGTAAGATAAGCATCCGCACAAGGATATTCGTTATAATGCTGTCACTTATCGCAGCTATTTTTTTAATGGTCCTGGCCGTTTTTAACCTGCTGGTAGGAGAATATATCAAGAACAGTGTAAACGAGCAACTTAAAGATGCAAGGCAACTGGTGCATGATGGAGCGATCCCGCCAAAACTCACGCCGGGCGGGCAACCTCCGCCAGTGCCGGGGCCTGAATTCATCCCCGATATGCGAAGGCTGCCGGGAGGCCCAGCGGACAAGGCCGAGGTAATGGTTGTCTCGGATAGCTATGAACTCATCTTCCCCAATTCGAGCATGTCTTTTATGCGGAATTATGATGAAATAAATGCTTTAGCCGCACAGCTGAAGCATGAGCAAGTAAACCTGCAAAGCAACCAAATCACACGGGTAAAAGCCTCCGAACGGGAGTACTATTTTATGTCGGCGAAAATGCCGCCAAACCCGTTGGGCGGCGTATCCTATTTGGTGTACTATATAGATATGACGGCGATCAAATCCTTTGCGGGCCGTATCAATATTGTGCTTCTGGCAGTTATGGGTATAGCCGGGATTCTGGCTGCGACGATCTCTATCTTTTTGTCCGGTTTAATTGCCAAACCCGTTAGGGAGCTTACGCGGTTCGCCGTGCGAATCGGCAAAGGGAATTTTTCGAGGAACACCTTTGATTATAGCGATATAGAGCTGGCGGAGCTGGCCGAGAGCATGAACAAAGCGGCGGTCCAGCTTGATGCCTACGACAAGGAACAGAAACAATTCTTTCAAAATGTATCGCACGAGCTTAGAACTCCGCTGCAAGCCATCAAGTGCAATGCTGAAGGCATCAAGCAGAGGATTCTGGACCCCGAAAAATCAAGCAGGGTGATCATAAGCGAAACCGATCGGCTAAGAAAGATGGTTGAGGATTTGCTTTACCTCTCGCGTATCGACAGCATAACGACAGACAGTAAAATTGAGGAATATGATTTGCGCGAGCTGCTCTCCAACTGTGTGGAGCGTCAAAGAAGCTTGGCAGCGGAGCGAAATATCCAATTCGTTTTTGAGTTTGATGATCAGCCGGTAAATATGTGCTGCGACGAAAAGCACATATCCCGCGCCTTTTCCAATCTCATATCGAACGCAATCAGATATGCAAGAACCGAAATCATACTTGCATGTCGTCAGGCCAACGGCAGGATAACCATTGCGGTAGCCGATGATGGTGAAGGCATATCGAACCAAGATCTGCCGCATATTTTTGACCGTTTTTACAAAGGTAGCGGGGGTAAGTACGGTATAGGGCTTTCCATTGTAAAGTCAGTTATTGAGCAGCACCGCGGCAGAATTGAAGCTCAGAACACCGGTATGGGAACCCTCTTCACAATCACCTTTTAGAGGCCAGGCGAAAGCGAGAAATCACTATGGTATTATAAAAGGGATAACCTTAGTCTTGTTATTCAAGCGCGGAAGATATTATAAAGTTTGACCGATGAAACGGTTACCGTGCGTACCGCAGAGTTGCGCAAACGATTTGCCCGGAGGAGGTTGTTGGAAACCGTTGTTTCGTCAGAACACCGGGTTGCGCTGTCCTGTGGTTTGGCTGAATATACATGTAAGCTATTGAAAGGTTATCTAATCAAAATATTTATATCCTTAGCCTGATATTGTGTATATCGCTCTCCGGAAAACCAAAGCGATATTACGAGAGGCTTTCATAATATCGCTAACAATATTCCAATAGCGAAGGGTTTAAATATCCCCGCTTAATCAATACCATAGGATAATCTTCGCGCTAATTTGCCTAAATAATTCATCAAGCCAATTTTTGCAATTTTTGATACTACCTTCCCGAATTTGCGATAGAAAAGATTAAATAATAAATAAGGAACTCTCTGGTTCCGTTCATTGGGGAGTCTTTTAATAATATTTTTAATTGAATAGAAGTCCTTATATATTTTTAGATAACCTTCATAAAGTTGTCGCCGGGTCATTTTATTGGGTAAGAAGACTGAGTAAGATGTGTTATAGTGGGTTGGCTCATAATCAATTATGCGGCTTTCGGATTTCAATCTTTGATAAATCTTAGTTCCCGGGTACGGAGTCAAAATATGGGCTGTCATCGTCTCTATTTTATTTTTAACAAGCCAATTCAACGTCTCCTCAAATACGGTATGTTCATCAGCATCAAAACCAAATACTAAACTGGCATTGACCATTATGCCCCTGGAATGTATCTCCCGGATTAGTTTTTCGTAACTCTCGATATTGTTTTGGTATTTACCTACGCTTTCAATGGAAGCTTGATTAATCGTCTCAAAGCCAATGAATAGACTTTCACATCCCGAGTCCTTCATTGCATCTAAGAGGTCGAGGTGCTGAACTAAGTTAACTGAAACTGCCGCATGCCATTTCAGATTAAGTGGCTTAATTTGTTTTAGGAATTCCGTTGTCCAGCTAATATTTCCAATAAAATTGTCATCAACAAACATGACCTGTTTAGTACCCAAAGCTTTGACTTCTTCAATAACGTTTGCCATGGGGCGATTTCTAAACTTGTTATGAACGTATTCACAACTATTATAACAAAACTCGCATCGGAAGGGACATCCCCTACTAGTTACCACAACGTTGGTGTACAAATACTTTGATTGGTTAATTAAACTCCATTTGGGAATAGGTGTATTGGCTAGATTAGTGGGCTTATCATTATAATATTTCTTCTTTAAATCGCCTGTTTGGGCATCTGCTAAAACTTGTTCCCATAACTCCTCCGCTTCCCCAATGCAAACTGAGTCAGCGGAAGCTAAGGCCTCATCCGGATTGGCACTAACGTGAATCCCGCCTAAAATAACCTTAATTCCCTGCTTGCGATAATATTTAGAGATTTCGTAGGCCCGCTTAGAGGTGTCCACGTTTACGCTAATTCCAACCAAATCAGGCTTGTCCTCTAAGTTCAACTTACAGACGTTTTCATCTTCTATATACACTTCATGTTCATTGGGAGTTAACGCAGCTAAGATTAATAAGGCAATGGAAGGTGACATAACCCTTTTAAACTCAGAGTCCATCGGCCTTAATGTCATTTTGGGGGAGATTAATTTTATTCTCATATATACCTCAATATATTGTCGTATTAATGGCGCTTGGGCTAATGAAGATGCGCCTAGCAAGGCATTAGGAAGGTTTTTGCCCTCCGCGCTTAAATGTTATTTGGTTTTGGTTTCACTTTTATATTCTAAAATATCTCCGGGTTGACATTCCAAAGCCTTACAGATCGCCTCTAAAGTTGATAAGCGAATTGCTTTTGCCTTTCCATTTTTTAATATAGACAGGTTAGCCATTGTTATTCCAACCCTCTCCGAAAGTTCTGTTACGCTCATCTTTCTTTTAGCCAACATTACATCAATATTGATTATAATCGCCATGTTATTCACCTCAGACCGTTAAATCGTTTTCTGATTTTATGTCTATGGCATTTTTTAATAGTTTTTGAAGAACAGCAGCAAAGACTGCGATCACAATTGAAGCAAAAGTAATGACCAATCCAAGTGCTACGATACCTGGAGCATCGTCTGCCTGCGCCATGGGAAATAAGAGTGGTATGAGTCCTGCATATAAAATACTGATTGTAACTGCACAGTATTTTATATCTTTTAAAGCCTTTATAGATACTTCCGAGAAAGCTTTGTTCTTGTCAATATAGATTAAAAGTTTTAAAGTCCGATACAGAGCAAAAAGAAATGGGACCGCCGCTGCATACATACCGATTAAAACGGGATATAGCAAATAAGCTGGATAATGTTCCGCTGCTTCATTAGCTATCGAAGGCACTCCAAATATACATAAACCAAGAATCGGAATTCCGATAAGAATAACAACCACCTTTAAAAAGAGCGTTTCTCGTTCCATAAAAAGCACCTCACTTATTTATTGTTAATTTGATCTTAACACGTAATTTATTGTTTTACAATAAATTATTATCAATTTTTATTAAGTTTTTATTGATAATGCTTCTTAATTGAAAAATAAAAACACCGGTTAAGGCGATTCTTCACCCCAACCGGCATAGTAATCTATTCAATTTCACATTCAATCTTCCATATAACGGAACAGTACCGCAAACATTGGCCCGCATTGGAGTAGTATTAAAAAATCCGGGTTTTACGTCACTACTCATTGTGTTTTTCATGATCAGTATGCCATTTATGCTTATATAGCCGGATCAGCTTATATCCATGTAAATAAATTTGAGCTAATGATTTTTAATAACTAAAAGGGTCCGACCCCACCTGATCAGTTATTCCGGGTTATAAGATGGGAAATTTATGTTAAAAGTCGTCCCCTTCCCCAATTGACTCGTGACATCTATGCTGCCGCCTTGTAACTGAACCAGCTTTTTCACAATCACCAGCCCCAGGCCGCTCCCTTTTTCCTGCGGGTAACCGCCGCGCTGGTTCTTCACCTGGTAAAACCTGTCCCAAATGTGCGGCAGGTCTTCGGGGGCTATACCAATACCGTCATCCTCAATGGTCAGTACAACTTCACCCTGACGGACCTCCACCCCAACCCCGACGGTACCGTTCTCGGTGGCCCGGACAGCGTTCCTCAGCAAATTCCTGATAATCTGTTCCATTCGGTCAACATCACCGAGCACGACCGCGTTTTCTGCTTTCTTCTCGAACAGAATTGAGGTATTCTTGCTGCCGGCCATTGCCTCCATGGATATGACCACACCCTGGGCCAGGGCAATCAAGTCCATCGGCAGTTTTTCCACGGTGATATTGCCGCTTTCCAGGCGGCTTAACGCCAATATATCATCTACCAGCCTGGTGATATGAATCGTTTGAGTGTAAATCGTGTCCAAGTACCTGTTCAGCAAAGCTTCATCCTGCACCATACCGTCGCGAATAGCCTCAACAAATCCCTGAACAGCAGTCAGGGGGGTACGTAACTCATGTGATATCTCCGCAAACAACTGGGCTCTTTCTTCTTCCATCCTGCGGCTTTCGGTTTGCATCTCCCGCAGCCTCACCGCCAAGTGGCTAAGCTGACCGGCAAGGTCTTTAATTTCCTCCAAAGGCCGCTCCTCAACACTTAGAACATAATTCCCCCGGTTAAGCTCCGCCACGGTGACAGCCAAACGGGAAATCGGCCTGGATATGGATAGGGCCAGGTAAGCGGAAATAAACATAAAAATCACCAGTATGGTCATGCCTCCGATAAGCAGATACAAACGCATTCTGTTTAAAGCATGGTCAAGATTAACCGGATTCGTTTCCAGCAGGATACCGTTTTCAATAACGTCTTTATTATCGTTGTTACCCATGGGGACAACGGCGGCAAAAATTAGCTGACCCGTTTCCTGATCAGCCGCCCGGGTAATCGCAGTTTCACCCTTGCTGAACAAGTTGACAAATTTCGCATCCACCTGGCTGCCGGGCACCACTTCCTGCTCCGCTGAGGTGCCCATAATATTTCCTTGCCTGTCAAAGACAGTAATCCTGGTTTCGAAGATATCGGCCAAGAATTGCAACATTTGCTGTCTACCCTGAGCCTGATCATTTGTTTGTCCGGCAGGCGGCACCACCCATGCCTGGCCCTTTTGCTGGAGCAAGGCAAAGTTTACCCGTTTGGCCTCGCGTAACAACTCCTGTTGGACCTGATCATAGGCTATTTGCTTCACTACATAGCCGGAAAACATCGTCAGGACAATCAGACCGAAAACAAAGGTTATCATATTGGTAAACAGTATCCTGGTGTGAATATTTTTATTGAATTGCTCCCGCAGCAAGTGCCTGAGCATAAGGAATAGCCTGCCTGCAGCGTGGATTACCAAATGAAGTCTTTCTTTGCCCTGTTGGAGATAAGAATTCACAATGTGCTCTCTCCCTCCTTAACAGGAGGTGTAAACTGGTATCCCACACCCCAGACAGTTGTCAGGTATTCATGGGGCAAGGGTGCCAGCTTTGTCCTCAACCTGCGAATATGTACATCCACTGTACGCTGATCACCAAAGTAATCATACCCCCAGACAGCTGTTAACAGTTCTTGCCTGGTGAAAACCCGCCGGGGATTCTGAGCTAGATAATAGAGCAAATCGAATTCTCTGGGAGTAACTTCCGTTTCTTTACCGTCAACCAAAACACTCCTGATATCGGCCTGAATTTCCAGCCCCGGGTATTTCATTTTCCAGTTCATTAACGTATCAAGCGGTTGGGTACGGCGTAGTACCGCTTTTATTCTGGCTACCAGCTCCCTGGGGCTGAAAGGCTTGGCAACATAGTCATCAGCTCCCATTTCCAGCCCCAGAACACGGTCCGCTTCTTCTCCTTTGGCTGTAAGCATGATAATGGGAATCATGCGGATCTCCCTTAAATTGCGACATAGCATAAGCCCGTCCTTACCCGGAAGCATGATATCCAGTATTACCACATCAGGGTTCTCCCGGTCGAATGCGGGCAAGACCAGATCACCGTTGTTTATCCCAATGATTTCAAAACCTTCCCTTTCACCGTACAACTTGATAAGTTCCAGTACGGTTTGGTCGTCATCAACTACCAAAACCTTGCCCAAATACGGCATTATTTCCCCCCTCAGCGAGTGGTCTAGACAACAAACAACCCGCCGGAAAAGCGGGTATGTTGGATAGCAGCCGGTTAAACAATTGATGGATGAGTTATATTGAGCATATCATCTAGCAACTTAATTTAACATATAAAATTGATGGTTGTAATGGATATATCATGCCAAATTGTCAAGAGCAACTGTTACTTCTTTGAGCTTCAGGTTTCTTACTCAGGCCCGGAAATTTCAAAAAACCTTCCTTATTATAGGCAATTATACCGGAGAAATGTTAACTAGTTTTTAACAAACCTTTACAATATGTTACGAAAATATCACTAATTATTAATGGGTACTCTGGAAAATTTAAATTTTTGTAACATTTATTAATATTCTCAAAAAATATTTTAAGGTATCTCACAAAAGTTGGCTAATATTTCACTGGTATAATTATCTGCGGAGTAAACTTTCTTTTTAACATCGCCCCGTGGGATAATCCCGGGATCTGTTAGATTAAGGCTATTGACCAGCATGCTCGCAAATTCGGCCCGGATGACCGGGGCGTTGGACGCAAATTTGTCCACTGTTACACCGTGAACCACATTTTTTTGCACCATGAGTTCAATGTCTTTTTGCGCCCAGCGGCCTTGGATGTCGGCAAAGGTTTGGTTTACCGCTCCAGCAACGCGTATTTGGTGAAGTGGTTCATTTCGGCCGCTGCCGTGCCGGTTGCTGCGTCATAGGTGGTGGGCAGGGTTTTCCAGGTTTTTGCCGCTTCGTTATAGTACCCTATGATCAGATCCGCAGCATGCGCCCGTTTTTCCACCGGCACCTGCAGCACGATTATTTACCGGCGCGCTGAAAGTGGTGGGGTTTGGGTTCTGAGTCACCGGTCTGGCCCGGACTTCCAGTTGGCCGGCTCCGTCTCCCAGGACTGCCGCCGCTTTGATTACGTCTGCGGAATCAACAGCTGTACTGCCCCGATTTTCACTTCCACCGGTTTGGCTTTTTTAACCAAAAGCAAAAAAATAATTGCCTCCATAGGGGAAATGCTACAGTTGCGGAAAAAAGGCGCAATATTAACCTAATAAGCTCCAAAGGAAAAATATGATGTATTTTCATGGTTGCTGGCTAATTTTGCATATGTTACAGTATAGGCGGATATTAGTCTTAAAAAATATTAAGTAAGTACTCTGGGCAGTCAAAAGTTCTCCAGTCTTAAGAAGCCAAATAATCGTCGCTAACATCAGAAGTATCTTGTCTGGAACGAATTATTTGGGTTATGAGCAAATGTGAGTTTTGGGCTAACAGGCGAAAAATGGACTTTCACAAATACTCCGTCACAGTTGCCTCCAAAACGATAGTTTTGGACGGGGTTCTCAAATAACGAAAGAACAAGGCAGGAGTTCGCTGAGAAAAACACAAGGCGATCAGCTGCACCAGTCCCGTCGCGATACAGCTATACATTACAAATCCTTCGATAGCCTGAATAGCCAATCGAATACGCTGTCTGTCCATTTCCTTAGGCACTTGCTCCAGGGGATGAGGTTCTCCTTTCCAGAGATGCCGCTACAGCTTCGGCATTGATTTGCTCCAGAAGCTGTAGCCGAATACACCAATCACTTGCTTCATTTCCCGAAACGTGCATTCGATCTTGAACCGATAGCTGTACAAGCAAATGATGTTCACCGCTGCAAGCGCCAGGTCGGTGCTCATTAAAATAGAAAGCTTGTTGCCCATCCTGACCAGAACAAAGCACAGTTTCTGATACAATCCCTGCCCTCACAAAAGATCCAGACACAAAAATTGCACCGCATCTTCCTTACCCTACATCGTCACGGTAGCGGTTTGAAACTCCGTTGCGCGTGTATTAAACAACTCCTTCAACTTCACGGTTGCCCTCTTTTTCGACGACGACTTCACCCCTTTTTCCTTGGTAGCGGGTCGCTCGTACGCCACGGCATTAGCTTTGGCCTTGGTAACGATATACATGTGGGCAGTTCCGGATTGATTGAGAGCCTTTAACCGCTACAAAGCAGAAATGGTAAAAAAATAGCGATCCAGTAGAGGCAAGACGTTGCCAAATACCTTAGTAGCCTCAAAAGCCTGATCAATTACTTGCATCACATGGAAGTTCTGTCGCTCTCCAGATTGCTCGCCCCAACCAAAGATCGTCTTCACAGCGTCTTGCAGATTCATAAACGAGGGTAAACAAAACCATTTCTGAGGCGTTCCTGCTAAAATGCCAATAGCGCCGAACAGATGACCGAAGATATACTCGCCCTTAGACGAATTTTCAGATTTCCGATGAAACTTTTTGATAATAGATTTTATACATCAATACTTTCATTACACATGTTACATGACTTGGAGTGATGTCCCAGAGGGTGAGCATGACATTACTTTTAATGTTTTTAGCTTAACAGACACGGATAGTAATCCTTATAATAACGAAAAAACAAAATCATTTACATGGAAAGGATATCGGGACCTTGTTGCTGGCTCTTTTACGGTCTCTCCAGATTCAGTCGACATAGATGAATTAATAGCATGTGAATTTAAGGTAAAAAATGAGGGTACAGGAACGGCTTGGGATGTGCCTGTTTGTCTTCTTTTAAATGGCTCAACTTTCCCATAACAAAAAGGCACTTTAAGCCAAGCCCAGCCTGGAGCCAGGGGAATTAATTGCTTATGTTGACATTCAGAACGGATTAACAACAGCAGGTAATATCTTTTCCCTTATATATATTGGCAATTGCTGCAACCATGTTTTAACTTTTTCGGCAACAGATAATGCTTGAGGTTCTACCGTATTAGCAGTCAAGATGGAATTCATTATCGATAACAATTGGGTAAGGGCTGTTTGATAGTCAAGTTCCCTTACCTCATCACACATCATGAAGAACAGCTCCCCTAATGACTTAGGGTCAGTATTTAACCGTGACTCCCAGGATAATACAATGTATCGAGTAAAAATAATACTGGTATGGGCTACCATCATATCATAGGAACGTCCTTGAAATTCTTTAGCCAACTGCAAGTAGGACTTAGCAACCTTAAAAAAGGTCTCAATATCCCAGCGCATGCCGTAAGTACGAACAATTTCTTCATTAGATAAAGTACAGTCGGTACTGACTAAAGCTAACCACTGACGCTTTTGATGTATATTTCTTACAAATACTATTTTAGCTCTAATACCCATTTCGATTTCAACGATAACCGAAGATAATATGCGTTTATCGGAGGAATCAGCAACAGGAGTCGATTTTTTATAGATTTCTTTTAAGGTCACCAAGGTTAACCATTTGCTGCCATAAATATACTTTTGATTAAGATCCTTTACCATCCCAATGACAGTAAGACCTTCGTTATGCAGGGATTTAATCAAGGGTGTTAACATAAACCAGCTATCCATCAATATTGTATCCGCCTGAACGCCAGCTTTTAATGCATGGCTAACAAGGGACAATACAACCTCCAGAGTACTTTGAATCGCTTCTTGGCGGCGTTTATAACCATGTGTACGTTTATCTATAGATGAAGATGTTTCACAGTAGCGATTTTTGGGTTTACTTGAACTGAGCAAGGAAAAATCAATTGGGACAAAAGAGTGCCCGTCCGACCAACCTAAGGCTAACATTCGAAACCCTTTAACAAATTTACTGCTGGTGTGGTCAAAGACGTTGGCAAGTAACTCTACACTTTTACTTCTTCCACGGCTATAAAGAGAATCGTCAATGATTAGCACACGTTTTCTTTTGGAAGATGTGAGCCGGGCCATTTTGGATATTACATTCTGGCTAACAGCCAATAAAAAGTTCCTCCAGCCATAATGTGGATTGTTCAAAAACCGATACACTACATTTTTACTAGGCAGATCCTCTTTTTTAGAGCTCTGAAGCAATCTAAACCAATTTTTATTTTCAAAAACCATAGAGAAGATCAAACAAAAAACTGTTAAACAAGAGAATCCCAATCCTTTAACGATGCCAGCTTTGCGTAGGTAATTTGCTATTTTTAACTCTGAAAACGAAGATTGAAGTCTTTTTGGTAGTTGCTTAACTCCTGAGTTTTTTATTATCATGATCATGGACACTTTCCTTGGTCTGGTAATTTTGGTTTTAGGCAATTCCATTTTACCAAAAGGATTGGTGTCTTTCTGTATCTTTTCAAAAATTTCAAGGGTTATTTTATTTACCAGCAAGGCCGCTTAATTATTGGGATACAGGTCGTTTTGCAAGTGGGAAAGTTGAGTATATAACTTTTATAATTTAATTGAACAATAAATGTTAACGCAAGGGGAGAAATTAATGATAAAGAATATAGTATTTTTTACAATGTTTTCATTTATAGCAATTAACAGTACAGGAGGTATAAATAGTAATTATATAGACAATTCTAAAGGTAGCAAGACTAGTTACACAGAGAAGTCTGAGGAGATCGATATTATGATTAAGCCTAATTTCCCGCCTTCCATAAGAACTAGAATATCATTTGCAATTCCACGAACAAAAGTAATTGAACAGTATGGAGAACCACAAGAAACAAAAAAAATAGATGAATATACTTATGATATGTGGAATATGAAAGATGGAAGTAAGGTATTTGCTATTTATCATGAATCGATATTTAAAGATAGTTGGCAATTTAAAAATATTCCTACAAATAAAATGTTTGAAGATTTAACCGTAAACAAAAGTGACTATAATGAAGTTCTCAAAATAGATCCTTATTCATTTTTATGGAAACCATTTAAAAAGAATACCATGATTTTTAGCGAGCATAGAGTGACTAATGAAGAAGTTGTACGAGTTGAGTATATAAATATCGATGATAGATTCATTGTTAAAGAAATTGAATATCACTTATCCGATCCTTATAATTTTTATTCAATTATTGATTCGGATGTTTAATCTAATCTTAAATTGCCACCAATAGGAAGTGATAATCTGGGAATGCGTGTCAGTAAGAAATAAAGCCAGATTAATAGAAGGGAAAAGAAAATCAGTATAAACAAAACACCAGCGTCTTTAAAAAGGTGTTTTTTTATGCCATTCT
Source organism: Desulfoscipio sp. XC116 (assembly GCF_039851975.1). Lineage (GTDB taxonomy): Bacteria > Bacillota > Desulfotomaculia > Desulfotomaculales > Desulfallaceae > Sporotomaculum. The sequence continues at coordinate 737,935 of NZ_CP156660.1, read as the reverse complement.
TTAATATTCAAAGGCAAGTAATCAAACCCATAGCAGAATATTGATGCAAAAATAAAGAAGGACAAGCACTTCCTTGAGTATGCCGGGTAAGATTGAACACTTTGACCGGCGAGATTGAATAGTGTGACCGTTTGAAACTGAACACCCTTACCGGCAAAATTTAACACCATTTTCAATAATTTGTTTAATGGCAATTGAGGGCTCTGCCCTCAAACTCCCGAGGTTTATCGCTTTGGTTTTCCAAAGAGAGTGATAAATGATTGATATTAGTAAATCTAGTTAATGCCCCTCCTGGCTTTCTACACCTGAATATTAGATGTACAGTCTTTGCGGTGAAGGTGTTCAACTTAGGCGGTCAAACTGTTCAATTTCAGCGGCCAAGGTGTTTTTTCCCGCCGGTATATTCATTCCTAGCAGAAAACATCACCCTTCTCCTCAGCGAAGGTACCCTTATTACCCCCGATCAGGTCTGCTACGAGGCATTGGCGATATCGAGCAGAAAATCAAGTGCCCAGGTGGCTGATGACAATAATTTTGTCGATACTTCGCCGGTTAGTTCGGTTACGCTTGCAATAAGTTCATTATTAAGAGATGAGTTTCTCTTTGAATAAGTAGATTTTAATTTCGACGATTATAGACATGCATTCATTATAGTCATTGACTTATTTGAACAATCCGGTAAAATCAAGGGTTGCAAAATAATCTGCGGGCGTTTCTGCCCGGCGGATCAACTCGGTGCTGCCGTCCTCTTTAAGCAGAACTTCAGCGGAGCGCAGCTTCCCATTGTAGTTGTATCCCATGGAAAAGCCATGCGCGCCGGTGTCGTGTATGACCAGTAAATCGCCGATTTGGATTTGGGGCAGCAAACGGTCGATGGCGAATTTATCATTGTTTTCGCACAGTCCACCTGTAATATCATATTTATGCTCACAAGGATTATTTTCCTTGCCCATAACTGTAATGTGATGATATGCGCCGTATATCGCGGGGCGCATCAGATTTGCAGCACAGGCGTCAAGGCCGATATAATCCTTGTAGATATGCTTCTCATGGATGGCAGTGGCAACAAGGCAACCGTACGGACCTAACATAAATCTGCCCAACTCGGTGTATATCGCAATGTCATCCATACCCGCGGGGACAAGTACCTCATCATATGCCCGTCTTACGCCCGCACCGATGGCCACTATATCAACGGGTTCCTGCTCGGGATGATAAGGTATGCCGATGCCGCCTGATAGATTGATAAACGAGATATGTGCACCCGTCGCCTGGTTTAATTCTACCGCAGTTTTAAACAAAAGCTTTGCCAGCACCGGGTAATATTCTTGCGAGGTGGTGTTGCTGGCTAAAAATGCGTGCAGGCCAAAATGTTTAACACCCAATTTTTGCAGTGTGTTAAATCCCTCAATTAACTGCCTGTGGGTGAAACCGTATTTGGCCTCGCCAGGGGCGTCCATAATATCGTTACTGATCAGGAACCTACCGCCAGGATTATAACGGCAGCAGATAGTCTCCGGTATGTCCGCAACCTTGTTAAAGCAGTCTATGTGGGAGATATCGTCAAAGTTAACAATGGCGTTTAACCTATGCGCCAGCATGAAATCCTCAGGCGGCGTCATATTTGAGGAGAACATTATTTCATTGCCCTCAAAACCTACAGCCTCGGCCAGCATTAACTCGGTAAGCGAAGAGCAATCCACTCCGCAGCCCTCTTCTCCTAGAATTTTAAGGATGGCAGGGTTTGGCGTAGCTTTGACCGCAAAATACTCCTTAAAGCCTTTATTCCACTCAAATACCTGCTTTAATCTGCGCGCATTTTCCCTGATCCCTTTTTCATTATACAAATGAAACGGTGTGGGATATTTTTTGGTAATCTCCTGCAGTTGCTCGAAACTTACGAACGTTTTTTTCACGGACCCCATTATTTTCCCTTCCTCATCTCAATAAATTTTATTTCATTTTTCAAAGAATCCTTGAATAGATCGATCAGGTTTTTCTTTTTGGAATATAAACAGGTTGAATTATTACCGTACATGATATCCCCTGTCAGAATATTTTTCAATACATAAATAAAATGAAAGCAGCATCCAACTATAAAATCTAATGTTAATTATAAATGTTGAATTGTTAGATGATTAAAGCGTTTTCAGGTAGGGTTTTGACCCATACGTTGGGGACATTCCTGTCCCCAGAGGAATATCCAAGCTTCAAGCAGGTATGTCCCCTTTCCTTATACGGCGGTAGTCCCCGCGGCGGTTAACGAGATAAAAATTCCTGTCTTGTAACAATTGTTCATAGTTTCGTAAAACATGTTTATCTTTCAGCAAACATTGGTTCATATTTTTTCAGTATAATTGGCTTGAAAGGAGGAGCATAGATTAAACATATTTCATTTAGCACAAAAGCAGACAAGCTTTTCTTTTTAAAGAAAGGATAGGATAAATGTGCAGTTTGCTATAGCGCTTATTATTTTTGTTTTTATCTTAGGTGTTTATGAACAGATAAAACACAATAAAAACTTAAACCAGATCAAGCTTAGAATTAATATAAACGGCACAAGAGGTAAATCGACCGCAACCAGATTAATTACCGGTATTTTAAAGGAAGCAGGAGTCAAGGTTGTTGGAAAAACGACGGGAACCAGTGCGAGAATTATTTATTGGAACAAGGAGGAAGAAGAACCAATCATACGAGGCCCTTTAGGTCCAAATATTATAGAACAAAAAGCTGTTGTTAAGAAAGCAGTCAAGCTTGGCGCATCTGCATTTGTAACAGAGTGTATGGCTGTAAATCCCGATTACCAGATCATTTTTCAGGAAAAGCTTGTTAAAGCAAATATAGGGGTTATCGTTAATGTTCGTGAAGACCATATGGATGTGTGCGGCCCAACCTTGGATTTTATTGCAGAGTCCTTTACGGCTACAATACCCAAAAACGGAACCCTTATTATTGATGACAGCAGATATAATGACTATTTTACTCAGGAAGCAGAGAAAAGAAACTGCCGGATATTAATTGCCAATGAAAAAGAAATCCCGAAAGGTTATCTGGAAAAATTTGAATATGTGATTTTCCCGGAAAATGTTGCTCTTGCGCTGGCTGTGGCTAAAGCGCTAAACATTGACAAAAGTACTGCCTTAAGGGGAATGTTAAACGCTAATCCTGATCCGGGAGCATTAATGATCCATTCCTTAGACAACAAAAGCCCCACATATTTTGTCAATGGCTTTGCCGCCAATGATCCAAATTCTACACGAATGATCTGGGAGCATATAACAGCTCTTGGTTATCCAACCCAAAATCCGATGGTAATTGTTAATTGCAGACCTGATAGGGTTGACAGGACACTGCAGCTGGCAGAAGAGGTGTTGCCAAATATGGATATTGATATTCTTGTTGCAATGGGTCAGACAGTAAGTCCAGTTACCGAAAGAGTTAACAGTAAAAAAATATCTCCTCAGAAATACATAAATGTTGAAGGTTTGTCTCCTCATGAGGTTTATAAAACAATTAAGGATTATTTTAAAAACAGAGTAATTTTTGGCATTGGAAACATTCACGGCGGCGGCGATGAATTAGTTGAATTGATAATTCACGACTTTCCCGCCGAATTAAAAAACTTGCTTCAATCCGGAAACGAATCAATACCACAAGTTATTTAATTTAGCTATTAAGGGAGGGTAAACGGTTGCTTTTTACGGCTATTGGCACAGTTATAATTTTGGGTGTAATTTTGAGCTTGTTATTTACGGAAGTTACCGGAATCTTACCTGCCGGTCTGATTGTCCCGGGATATTTAGTTTTACTTATAGATCTACCCCAGGCTATATTTTTGACATTCTTTATTAGCCTCTTGACTTATTTAATAGTTAATTTCGGAATGAGCAAAGTTACAATTCTATACGGCAAAAGAAAATTTGTAGCTATGATAGCAGTGGCAGTGGTGTTGCAGCTTATTACCTATGCAATATTGCCCCTTGATTATCGTTATATCTCCGGACTGGCAGCAGTTGGTATTGTTGTGCCCGGATTATTAGCAAACACAATTCAGCGCCAAGGTATAGCAACAACATTTCTAAGCACCGGATTACTGTGTGCAATGACTTATGGTTGCACATTACTGTTAAATGTCAGTATATGAGAAAGGAGGTGTAAAATGGACACTTTATACGGGCAAATAAATAACAAACAATACATGAGCACATCAGAACCTATCGGAGAAAAAAGTCGGCATGAAACTGTTGCGGTTTTTAATACACTAACATTGAAAGAAAAATGCCTGTATCTCGTTAAGGTCAGCAAGAGAAATACCGGTTTTCAAGTAATTGGGCTAATGGGATTAACTCTGCTGATTATTGCTACAGATTATCTGTTACTATGATTTTTTAAGAAAGGAGCAAGATAAGTATGAAAAAACAATCTCTCAAGATTCTGGCGTTAGTTATGTTGCTTACATTTGGAATGGGTGTAAGCGCATATGCCTTCACAACAGGCTATCGTAGTTTTTCTGAACTAGCTGCAGCTGAAGACCCTTCGGACTATACCATTAAAGCTGATGATATCGGAAGCGATACAACAATTTTAGCTATACACGGAGGCGGTATTGAAAGAGGCACTTCAGAATTAGTCGGGGCATTGAACGAATACGGTAAATATAACACTTATTCATTTGAAGGGCTTAAAGCGGCTGATAATGGGAGCCTTTTTATGAAGGCTATCAATTTTGACGAACCAACAGCTGTCAGTTTAGTTAATAGATCAGATTACACTGTTTCTGTTATCGGAGCTGCCGGCGATGACGAGGTTACTTATATTGGCGGTCAGAATAAGTTGTTGGCGGAATTGATTAGATTACATCTTACCGCCCAAGGATATAATGTAAAAACTTTAAGTATTCCTGATCGCATTGCCGGAGTTATGGACAACAATATAGTGAATAAGAATCAATTGTTTAAGGACAATTATCAGCTTGGCGGCGTTCAGATCGCTATTTCCAAAGGTTTAAGAGATAAGCTCGCAACTGATTCCGGTACTTTAAACAATTATTCAAGCTCCATCAATCAAGCGCTAGGCGAAAGCTGGCCGACAGTAGTTGAGCTCATGAAGAAGATTAATAATAACTCTGAAGGGTTTTTAAATAAGCTTAACCCTGAAAAGCACAACTTCGATAAGAAAATCCAGAAAGTATTGGAAAAAGGAGCAAAGAACCCCAAGGAATTAATTCAAGATGTTAAGGTAGTATCAGAAGAGTAAACCTGAAAGAATACCGTTTACACGGGTGTTTATTCAGTCTCAGTCTCCAGTCTCCGTTTATTAAAATAAAATGGGCTGTTGCACAACGAATTATTTAGTTCGTTGTGCAATATTTTTTTGTTCTAAAACGCAGAGGGAGCGTCGTTCGCTATTCTAAGAAAGTAGTTTTGCGACACTCCCTTTTTACCTTTACTATGTCATTTACACATTGTTGACTGCCTCACTTATTGCAAGAACATAGCTTTTCAAGCTATCCTCATTAGCCGACAAAAACTTTGTCCTTAAGCCCTCTGATATTTCCAGCTGCACTCCCCGTTCGTCTATATCTCTATTCACTATGTTATCTGGCGATTTGCCGGCCAGATCCTTCGGAGTATCTTTTTTTACAGTAAAACCATACTTAGTCAGAGATTCTTTTATTCTGTTTCCCAATTCCGTGTCCCGGCCTCCTATATATGTAAATTCCTCTGCACCGTTACACCCGTGGATTGATAATGTCCTTTTGGATTTAGCAACCATTTCCAGTGCGTATGTTTCAGCGAATTTATCTGAAGGAACATGTAGGGCAAAATTATCTGTGTTTTTTAAACCCTGAAATGAATAATAGTTGTAATTATTATGGGAAGCTAAAGCATAAGCTAATTCAGTAGTACCTTTTTCAATTTTACCTCCATGAATTGCCACAACTGTAACATTAGAATCTGTTTCTTTAACTTCAATTTCATAATCAATATCTTTTTGAGAATCCAATAAGCTTCTTAATTCATCAAGTTCATTTTTTTGTTCTTTTATATTTTCATTTGCAATATTTAATTGTTTTTTTAGTGTTTTATTCTCATCTTCCAGTTTTGCGCCTTCGTATTTTATATAACTTGAATAGCCTATCGATAAAAAGAATAATAAAGCGAACACCTTAATTGCTGTGGCGTGTCCTCTTATGTTCATCTCTTTCCTCCTTCTGGTAGTGCCTTAACAATTACAGGTACCTGAGACTCGAAATTTTTTTTAATTGTACCACAGCAAATAGGGGAAAAAGAAGGCCCTCGTTTGAGAGCCTTACTTGTCAATCCGACTACTCATTGATTTTTTCATATCGTCTTGCTCCGACATAGCGTGAAGTCCAATAACTATCCGAGATATTAAGATCACGAATTGCTGCACCTTCAGATTCTGTTACGATGATAAACTGCCCATTTCCAATATACAACCCCGGCAGCAGTACCTTGCTGGAGCCTTCGAAGAATAAAACATCTCCAATATTTATATCTTCCCTTTTTATTTCAGTTCCTAAAGCCCATTGCTGGGATGAGTATCTTGGTAGATCAATATCTAAACCTGCTTTCATAACGTATTGTATAAACCCGGAGTAATCAAAGCCTTCTTTGGTATCTCCTCCCGCTAAGTAAGGCACACCCAGGGTTTTATATGCCTCTTCAACGACTTTAGAGTCCAGCCTCAAACTAAGCGAGTCAAAGCGCTTTACTACCGCAAGGCGGCCCAACCAATATGGTCCTAAATAGCTGATTGTAGTCATACCTTCGTCGCCAGAGGCATGAATTATATAATTATTTCCCAGATAAATAGCGGCATGTGATATTCCTTCCTGTGATACTCCTTCCTGCAATTTTCCTTTAAAATAAATCACGTCGCCCGGGCGCATGTTTTCGAAATCGGTAGTCTCGCCTACTTCACATTGTTTATAGGTTATGCGAGGCAAGTAAACTTTTTTAGCATCTCTAAAGACTGTCTGAACTAAATAAGAACAGTCAAAACCGTCGGTTGTCTCGCCACCTAACAAATAAGGAGTTCCTATATATTTCATTGCTTCTCGAATAACTGAATTACCATTTTCCCTATAATTCTCAGGCCGGGAATAATATATATCGGCCGCCGTTAGTCGTTTTGCACCTGCATATATATCCGACCAATACTCACTCTCAATATCCCTTTCCGCAACTCCTTCCGTAGTCTGAACTATAAACATACCATTTCCTTTATAAATACCGGGTATAAGGCTGCTTCCCCGGAAAAACACCAAGTCTCCCGGTTGAAGGTCCTCTTTAGAAATTGATTCGCCTATTTCATAGATCCTATTGGAAAAGACAGGTAGCTGTATGCCGAGAGTATCTTTAAAGACATGACGTACAAAATTAGTCGTATTAAAGCCTTCGAATGGTGAATTCCCTTCCGGGTTATAGGATGTTCCAAGCAAATCCACAGCCTTTTCTACAATTGGATTGCTTACGATGCCTTTTTCAATAATATTGTTAGTAAACCGTCTTGCTCCCAGCAACCTGGATTTCCAATAATCACTTGTTTCGAGATCCACTGCAGCAACCCCATTAGTTGTAACAATAACAAAAATATCATTATCGATATAAATTCCCGGTAGTCGTACACCGCTGCCTTGAAAGAATAACACATCACCAGATTTAATATCAGCCTTATCTATTTCCATACCTACTCGCCATTGTTCGTTCGATGTTCTGGGAAAATCCAGTTTGTTTACTTCACTAAAAACGTATTGCACAAAGCCTGAATGATCGAAGCCATTTGGGTCATTACTTCCAAGTTTATAAGGAGATCCTACTAATTCAAGGGCTTTTACGGCTATGGGATTTAATTCATCAGCTATATTTGTGTAACGCCTTGCACCTTTATACCGATCCCTCCAATAGGAATCTTCTACTATATTCCGTTTTACTACGCCTTCATTAGTCGCTACAACAATAATGATATCATCGCCTTTGTATATTGCCGGTATTAGGTTTTCGCTTCCGGTAAAGAAGAGAACATCTCCAGACTGTATTTCACTGCGTTCTATAGGTTTACCCAGTTTCCATAACTGTGAAGGCGATCCGGGGAGGACTATATTCTCTTCCTCCCTAAATATATACTGAATAAACCCGGTGCTATTAAATCCTTCCTCCGGTGTATTTCCCCCTTGTGCAAAGGGTTCGCCGTTTAAACTCTCTGCAAGTAAAGCCGCTTGAATTTCTGTATCATTATTATAGCCATAGGATGGGCTTGTAACAGTTAAGAGGATTAAGAGGATTAACCATATGACATTTAGTTCTTTAAATCGGTTCATTTTAAAATCCACCTGCTTTATCTCGCTTGCCGCCTTTAAGACTCCCGCAGCAAACTTTACTTAAACTGCAAGATCTTGTAGTTTGGCATTTTATTGGCATTTTTCATATTTAAAGCATTCGCGATTTCATTATTGAATTCCTGTTGTAAAACTTCATATATAAGCAATTTCAAACACGCATAAATTTTATTGCCTCCAGCTTTCTAACCAGCCAGAACCCGGCCACTCGGATATTAATATAGCTTTTGGCAGCATTCATCTTTAACGACAGTTGTCCAGAGATATAACGTCCCAGTGTAAAGGTTCTATCAGGGGTTGAATTTCAATCCACGCACTCCAGTGGAGTGCGATTGGTGTTTACAATATGACCGTCACCCGTACTTTTAATTTCAATCCACGCACTCCAGTGGAGTGCGATTTTTTCAACAAGCAACTCCAGCTTGGTTCGGATGATTTCAATCCACGCACTCCAGTGGAGTGCGATTTAATAATACAGAGAAATTTGACCTGGCTGAACTATTTCAATCCACGCACTCCAGTGGAGTGCGATCCTTCTAATCTAAAAGCTACAGGTACGGATTAAAATTTCAATCCACGCACTCCAGTGGAGTGCGATCGGTTCGGGACGTCGGCTTAGTCCCGACGATGATGATTTCAATCCACGCACTCCAGTGGAGTGCGATAATCAATCACATTAGCGAGGTGAGCCAAAAAATGGAGATTTCAATCCACGCACTCCAGTGGAGTGCGATGATCAGGAGATAGCGCAATTAGCTTGGCTGGATTTATTTCAATCCACGCACTCCAGTGGAGTGCGATGTAATGACTTTAGAGGAAATATTTGATTATGATATTTCAATCCACGCACTCCAGTGGAGTGCGATGGTCTCCCCCGCTTCCACTGCTGGCGTTGCCCAATTTCAATCCACGCACTCCAGTGGAGTGCGATTGATGCGGAGCTGGATGAGCTGCTGCAAGAATCGATTTCAATCCACGCACTCCAGTGGAGTGCGATGAATAATAACGCCCAGGGTGTTGCCGCCAGCTTTATTTCAATCCACGCACTCCAGTGGAGTGCGATCCTGCCAGCTACCTTCAGCTTGTGCCAGCCCTTTTCAAATTTCAATCCACGCACTCCAGTGGAGTGCGATTTATAGGGGTAGCATCGCCATTGAATACCTCGATTAATTTCAATCCACGCACTCCAGTAGAGTGCGATCTTTAACTTTCACTTGGCATCCCTCCAAATAGTAATTTCAATCCACGCACTCCAGTAGAGTGCGATAGAGCTTGTACACCAGCCTCAACCATATCCTGTTATTTCAATCCACGCACTCCAGTAGAGTGCGATGGGCTTTACAGGGTTTAGCCCCAAGCCGCCTTTAAATTTCAATCCACGCACTCCAGTAGAGTGCGATAATATAAAGCCACCAAAGCCCCCCACCACCACACAATTTCAATCCACGCACTCCAGTAGAGTGCGATAGTTCGGATAGATTGCTGGCAATTCCCCTGGCGGATTTCAATCCACGCACTCCAGTAGAGTGCGATGAGGACGGCAGCGAAGGCCAGGCCACCATAACCAATTTCAATCCACGCACTCCAGTAGAGTGCGATCGGCTTAACTCTTTCGTATCTCCGTGGTACTCATGATTTCAATCCACGCACTCCAGTAGAGTGCGATTTACATTTACTGCCAAATAATCACCTGCTTATTTGATTTCAATCCACGCACTCCAGTAGAGTGCGATGTAATACCTTGCCAGCGTTTCTTTCCTCTGCTGATTTCAATCCACGCACTCCAGTAGAGTGCGATGGAAACAGTGGCAAAAATACATGGTGCGATTGCCATTTCAATCCACGCACTCCAGTAGAGTGCGATGATGCTGCTGAACATATTCTCACTGAGAGTCAGGACATTTCAATCCACGCACTCCAGTAGAGTGCGATCCTTGAAGTGCCAAATATGCGGCAAGAAGTCAGGATTTCAATCCACGCACTCCAGTAGAGTGCGATTTCCTTGTATTTCTCACTATTAGCCCTTGTCATAATTTCAATCCACGCACTCCAGTAGAGTGCGATCTATATTTTTTACCACCCAAACAGGCGGTCTATTTATTTCAATCCACGCACTCCAGTAGAGTGCGATAATTCGCCAGGGGTTTTATAATGCCTGCAGGGGGTATTTCAATCCACGCACTCCAGTAGAGTGCGATGATAATTTCCCGATCGTTTTCCTCGTCATATAAGAATTTCAATCCACGCACTCCAGTAGAGTGCGATTAAATTCATCGCGTATTTTGCCGTCTTTATAGGTATTTCAATCCACGCACTCCAGTAGAGTGCGATGGGTTCATATCCAGGCGGATCGGCTTGTTTTGGAATTTCAATCCACGCACTCCAGTAGAGTGCGATGTCAAATGCTCCCAGGGAGGTGGATCCACCTTCAGATTTCAATCCACGCACTCCAGTAGAGTGCGATGTCAAATGCTCCCAGGGAGGTGGATCCACCTTCAGATTTCAATCCACGCACTCCAGTAGAGTGCGATGGTGGTCTTATGAGAAGGGTTCGATAGAGGCGGGATTTCAATCCACGCACTCCAGTAGAGTGCGATGGTTTTTCTGCTGGCTGCGTTATATCAGGACTAGGTATTTCAATCCACGCACTCCAGTAGAGTGCGATCGTATTCTCCGGCCTGATCAAATCTCTGTCAATCTATTTCAATCCACGCACTCCAGTAGAGTGCGATTGCTATTGCTCATCTTACTTCTTATCGACATTGCTATTTCAATCCACGCACTCCAGTAGAGTGCGATAAGGAATAAGGCCCGCTCTATTAGATGTTAGAAATTTCAATCCACGCACTCCAGTAGAGTGCGATGACTGAGTGTTTGGCTGGTAACGACATACCGGGATGATTTCAATCAACGCACTCCAGTAGAGTGCGATGGACTCGGCTGCAATCCGAACGACGTCACCCAGCAATTTCAATCCACGCACTCCAGTAGAATGAGATTGGGATGACAAGGACAAAAGTTCGTATCCTAGAAGATTTCAATCCACGCACTCCAGTAGAGTGCGATCAGAGCCAAGGCCCAGGGCCTGGCGGGTGTAAGTATTTCAATCCACGCACTCCAGTAGAGTGCGATGTCCCAAAATGAGTGGGTGCTTGAGCTAACTTCGATTTCAATCCACGCACTCCAGTAGAGTGCGATGTGTTATCGGCGGCGTCATTATTCGGTAATATCTATTTCAATCCACGCACTCCAGTAGAGTGCGATTTTAAACAGCGACTATACTGCAGCGTTCAGTGACATTTCAATCCACGCACTCCAGTAGAGTGCGATCCGTTAATTGAATTAATGGCTGAGTATAATATTATGATTTCAATCCACGCACTCCAGTAGAGTGCGATGTAATAAGCTTGGCAACATTGGTACCCCTGACATAATTTCAATCCACGCACTCCAGTAGAGTGCGATTCTGCCTTGCCAAATCGCTCCCAGGCGCACTTTTATTTCAATCCACGCACTCCAGTAGAGTGCGATTATCAGACGTAATCGTTAACACCGACGTTATGGCCATTTCAATCCACGCACTCCAGTAGAGTGCGATATGACTCAGCTGTGCATATAGATTGGGAAGTAATTATTTCAATCCACGCACTCCAGTAGAGTGCGATTATTGGTACAAGTTTTATGGGACAACCTTTATTTTATTTCAATCCACGCACTCCAGTAGAGTGCGATCTCCGGGATTATACAAGTTTAATAAGGATGTAAGATTTCAATCCACGCACTCCAGTAGAGTGCGATAAACATATTCCTGGCCATCAATATTACCTCTTTCTATTTCAATCCACGCACTCCAGTAGAGTGCGATTTTCCAGATGCTCCTTCAGCGCCTCCCGGTACTGATTTCAATCCACGCACTCCAGTAGAGTGCGATGCATTATTTCTGAAATACGCCCTTGCCTCAATCCTTACTGATTTCAATCCACGCACTCCAGTAGAGTGCGATCCTCACGCCTCGGTGCCGGTGGCCGCTCTCGATATGTATTTCAATCCACGCACTCCAGTAGAGTGCGATTTGCAGAAAGGTATCAGGTGCCGGTGGAGTTAGTATTTCAATCCACGCACTCCAGTAGAGTGCGATCGAAGGAATACCCCTCGTGATAACCGTACGTCATATTTCAATCCACGCACTCCAGTAGAGTGCGATGAGCCTGGAGAAGCAGCGTGATGGGATCGTTGAGATTTCAATCCACGCACTCCAGTAGAGTGCGATATTGAGGCGGACACGACCGGAGGTGACCAACAGTATTTCAATCCACGCACTCCAGTAGAGTGCGATGTAGTTTGGGGGCTATGTCACCTGTAGTATATCTTATTTCAATCCACGCACTCCAGTAGAGTGCGATCTGCAGGAGAGGCTTTTATATTTACCCGTAGGGATATTTCAATCCACGCACTCCAGTAGAGTGCGATGAAAACCCAAGGCCGGGCGTCTATTAGCTTAAATATTTCAATCCACGCACTCCAGTAGAGTGCGATAAAGCTTGAGTCCCTGACCAAACAACAACTGTGGATTTCAATCCACGCACTCCAGTAGAGTGCGATGGGGGAAAATTGGACGCGCTGGAGGACATCGTGATTTCAATCCACGCACTCCAGTAGAGTGCGATTACGCTATAACGGCGTAAATTTTATCTTACAGGGTATTTCAATCCACGCACTCCAGTGGAGTGCGATGCAGTCCCCGTCGCTAGTCAAAATTTCCACCCGATTTCAATCCACGCACTCCAGTGGAGTGCGATGTTACGCTTCCGAAGGATAGTTTTATCCCGAAAATTTCAATCCACGCACTCCAGTGGAGTGCGATCAAACACACCGCCGCCGACAGACAAAACGAACGATTATTTCAATCCACGCACTCCAGTGGAGTGCGATTTTGGCTGCTGGGATGGACAGTAAGGTAGGAGGTATTTCAATCCACGCACTCCAGTGGAGTGCGATTCTGATGGCTTGCCAGCTAAAACCTTAACGGAGCATTTCAATCCACGCACTCCAGTGGAGTGCGATTCAAAATGGGGCGTCGGTTCATCGGGGTGGAGTTATTTCAATCCACGCACTCCAGTGGAGTGCGATGGGCTTCGCTATTCGGCATTGAGCCGGAAACAAAAATTTCAATCCACGCACTCCAGTGGAGTGCGATGTTAGAAGCGGTGCGGTTAAAGGATTGGCATGTTATTTCAATCCACGCACTCCAGTGGAGTGCGATCAAGGGCATTGCTTGGCTACATGTGTACTACGATATTTCAATCCACGCACTCCAGTGGAGTGCGATGGGCATGATATGGTACAATTGGAGTAGGCAAGTCTGATTTCAATCCACGCACTCCAGTGGAGTGCGATCAGCACCGCCGTTAGCAATGGCCAGGCCCATCTGAATTTCAATCCACGCACTCCAGTGGAGTGCGATCAACCACGCTATTGAGGTTATCGGTAATATCTACATTTCAATCCACGCACTCCAGTGGAGTGCGATAGCAATGGTGGCGGTTTCCGAAGGTAAAATTCGTAATTTCAATCCACGCACTCCAGTGGAGTGCGATTTTATTCCCTACCGAAACGGGCTTGAAGTTGGTATTTCAATCCACGCACTCCAGTGGAGTGCGATAACCGGTTCCGGATCCTGTTTCGGTGTTTTAGTTGGTATTTCAATCCACGCACTCCAGTGGAGTGCGATCCGACATCCAAGAGCGCCTGCAACATAGCGTCGAGATTTCAATCCACGCACTCCAGTGGAGTGCGATGTTACCGGTATTGTAAGCATTGATGATCCAGAGATTTCAATCCACGCACTCCAGTGGAGTGCGATTTTTGCCATCGGTCTAGTAATGTGTATATTACCATTTCAATCCACGCACTCCAGTGGAGTGCGATGATGCCCCGAGGGCGGAAAATCATGTGGTTGGTGATTTCAATCCACGCACTCCAGTGGAGTGCGATTGCGTAACCATCAAAGCTTTCTTCGTAATTACGATTTCAATCCACGCACTCCAGTGGAGTGCGATCGGCACCTCCTTTCGTAATTTCTGGTTAACTAACGATTTCAATCCACGCACTCCAGTGGAGTGCGATCCAATGCGGGGGCACTATGGATCACCCGGTAGGACATTTCAATCCACGCACTCCAGTGGAGTGCGATTTTCCTTATATGGAGTATTTTTCAGGTAAAGGAATATTTCAATCCACGCACTCCAGTGGAGTGCGATAGAATCTAGCGGATCAAGGGAATAAGGATAATCCATTTCAATCCACGCACTCCAGTGGAGTGCGATGGTGACAGACAAGATCTACTTCTCCGAGTAGGGATTTCAATCCACGCACTCCAGTGGAGTGCGATGGAACGGCTGCGTGGAAAGAGGCAATTATGCAGATTTCAATCCACGCACTCCAGTGGAGTGCGATTTGGTAAATCGCCGTTTAAAAGCAACAAAGAGGCCATTTCAATCCACGCACTCCAGTGGAGTGCGATTGTAAATATCTGCTTTATACCTTCCCATACCGTTATTTCAATCCACGCACTCCAGTGGAGTGCGATTTGTTATCACTGTTATATGCCGCCATCCATTCAGTATTTCAATCCACGCACTCCAGTGGAGTGCGATTTTTTACGTATAACGTTGTTATAGTCCCACCGTCTATTTCAATCCACGCACTCCAGTGGAGTGCGATAATCGAAGCTCGTATTATCGCCTGGCTGGCGGATATTTCAATCCACGCACTCCAGTGGAGTGCGATCCTGGCTCATTTGGTGTGATTTAAACGCTGAAAGTATTTCAATCCACGCACTCCAGTGGAGTGCGATGTCCAACTAAAATATACTCTAGATGTAGTTGTAATTTCAATCCACGCACTCCAGTGGAGTGCGATTGTCTGGTCATCAATAAATCTGACGTGTTCAGAAATTTCAATCCACGCACTCCAGTGGAGTGCGATTAAGTGGACTGCAACATTGACAAATGCCGGCAGAATTTCAATCCACGCACTCCAGTGGAGTGCGATGCTACAGTATTGGCGATATCGGACGCAAAGGCCACAATTTCAATCCACGCACTCCAGTGGAGTGCGATTTTACAGTACGTACGTCACGTGCTATACTCCAATATTTCAATCCACGCACTCCAGTGGAGTGCGATTAAATAAAAGCATCAAACTAGTCTGCAAAAGGGATATTTCAATCCACGCACTCCAGTGGAGTGCGATAATTTCTGACCCGCAGGTCGGACACACACCCAGGATATTTCAATCCACGCACTCCAGTGGAGTGCGATCTTTGATCCAAGATGGTAAGTGCCTTCACCTGATTATTTCAATCCACGCACTCCAGTGGAGTGCGATTCCCTAACATAATCTTGTATATGCCATCCACCTTTATTTCAATCCACGCACTCCAGTGGAGTGCGATTTGCTCATCACCACCGGTATCGTCACCGGAAATTATTTCAATCCACGCACTCCAGTGGAGTGCGATACGGCCATAAGTTGGGCAGGCACAAGCTCACTAATTTCAATCCACGCACTCCAGTGGAGTGCGATGCCTCGACACGCGATAGCAAGAATACTTTGTCAATTTCAATCCACGCACTCCAGTGGAGTGCGATCCATACCACCGAAAAATCTCCGGATAGTATGCCGATTTCAATCCACGCACTCCAGTGGAGTGCGATGGTCACTCGCACATCTCCAAAGACTACTACGAAAACATTTCAATCCACGCACTCCAGTGGAGTGCGATGTTCAAATTTATGTCAACCCGCGAACAACTACTGATTTCAATCCACGCACTCCAGTGGAGTGCGATGCTCGAGCGTTTGATGTAAACTTTGAGACCCGGGATATTTCAATCCACGCACTCCAGTGGAGTGCGATCCCTACTGACCAGCCAAATGAGGGGCACCGGTTTATTTCAATCCACGCACTCCAGTGGAGTGCGATCTGGTCACCAAGCCGAGCATTGCGGGATTCGGGATATTTCAATCCACGCACTCCAGTGGAGTGCGATTAAGCTGGAGCTACCCCTGCATGACGGGGATACCATTTCAATCCACGCACTCCAGTGGAGTGCGATCTGCTTTTTTTCGCACTGATCCGCGTAAACTTGCCATTTCAATCCACGCACTCCAGTGGAGTGCGATCACCACGAGAGTGACCCGTGCAGCGGCAGGGAAGTATTTCAATCCACGCACTCCAGTGGAGTGCGATTAGCTCGGCCAGTACGATATCACTGTTTCGAATTTATTTCAATCCACGCACTCCAGTGGAGTGCGATCTATGCGACCGCCGTAATAGCTGGCTATCACCGATTTCAATCCACGCACTCCAGTGGAGTGCGATTTAACAATTTTTACACCTCCTTTAGCAATACCTATCACCGATTTCAATCCACGCACTCCAGTGGAGTGCGATTTGCCGGCCTCGTTTACCTGTACAAAACAAACGATATTTCAATCCACGCACTCCAGTGGAGTGCGATTCAACTTCTCTTGGTCTCCAAGCCTGTCAGCAGATTTCAATCCACGCACTCCAGTGGAGTGCGATGCGATGCCGTCCACCGTCAGGCTGTATTTATTCTGATTTCAATCCACGCACTCCAGTGGAGTGCGATTACAACCTCATACCAAAAGTCACCCCCGACAGGAATTTCAATCCACGCACTCCAGTGGAGTGCGATCGTGTGAAGTGTGCGGAGATAAGTTTGTAGCATTATTTCAATCCACGCACTCCAGTGGAGTGCGATCTGCCGAGCTGCTCCAAGGATGCAGATCCTTTGATGATTTCAATCCACGCACTCCAGTGGAGTGCGATAGTTTTACCTTCCACTACTTTAGTCTCGTCTGTAAATTTCAATCCACGCACTCCAGTGGAGTGCGATTGTAATAATATTTTCATGTCGAACATTAGAAATAATTTCAATCCACGCACTCCAGTGGAGTGCGATTAGATAAGTTTTCTAAAATTGATATACCCTCATTATTTCAATCCACGCACTCCAGTGGAGTGCGATCGTCGCTACCGGGAAGCCCGAAGACCAGGTAACGAAATTTCAATCCACGCACTCCAGTGGAGTGCGATCGGCTGGCTTTATGGGTGTGCCGAGGGTTAAATCAATTTCAATCCACGCACTCCAGTGGAGTGCGATGTTTAACTTGGTTTTGTAAGCCGGGACAAATTTATTTCAATCCACGCACTCCAGTGGAGTGCGATTGTATCATATTTGCCGGCACGCTGACAGGGTTATATTTCAATCCACGCACTCCAGTGGAGTGCGATGTAAAAACCTCCCCGGCACTGGCTGCCGCACCAAGATTTCAATCCACGCACTCCAGTGGAGTGCGATTATTAGTAATAGCAACATTGCCCGTCACAGGCAGTATTTCAATCCACGCACTCCAGTGGAGTGCGATTAACCTTATTTCTGGTTTGTATAAAATCCCAAATATTTCAATCCACGCACTCCAGTGGAGTGCGATCGGGCCGTTGTGATGGCTTTGGGCAGCCAAGTCGATTTCAATCCACGCACTCCAGTGGAGTGCGATTTGCAACCCGCCAATAACTGTATTTTGCTGCCCGAATTTCAATCCACGCACTCCAGTGGAGTGCGATGATAAGCTTAGAGCGGCAGCAATTCATCCTAGAATTTCAATCCACGCACTCCAGTGGAGTGCGATGGTACGGTCTGGATTGGTATTGATTCCGTATACGATTTCAATCCACGCACTCCAGTGGAGTGCGATAACCAAGGAATCATCATCGGCCCCATATAACTTAATTTCAATCCACGCACTCCAGTGGAGTGCGATATGTTGTTAATGGTTCGAATACTGTCACAATTGAATTTCAATCCACGCACTCCAGTGGAGTGCGATGGGATACGCCCGAGAATGCCGGGCCTGGGAAGTGATTTCAATCCACGCACTCCAGTGGAGTGCGATATCATAGCGCAACCGGAGACGTATCATTTAGATTAATTTCAATCCACGCACTCCAGTGGAGTGCGATATTGTTGTTTGTGATAAGTGCGGGAAAGAGATTATTTCAATCCACGCACTCCAGTGGAGTGCGATCTGGCAGGAGCGTTCCGGGGTGGCGCAGATGAAGCATTTCAATCCACGCACTCCAGTGGAGTGCGATCATTTGGTGAAAGGGTTCGTAAACGACGTAAAGAATTTCAATCCACGCACTCCAGTGGAGTGCGATTTGCACTTGGGCAAGACCTTCTTTCACAGATTTGGATTTCAATCCACGCACTCCAGTGGAGTGCGATAAGCGCCTGCGTAGAGATTATAAACGGGGGCATTGATTTCAATCCACGCACTCCAGTGGAGTGCGATGTCAAGAAGTTACCCCTGTTGTTATGACAGGTGTTATTTCAATCCACGCACTCCAGTGGAGTGCGATCATAGCGCAACCGGAGACGTATCATTCAGATTAATTTCAATCCACGCACTCCAGTGGAGTGCGATTTTATACTCAATTATGTCAGCACTATATAATTCTTATTTCAATCCACGCACTCCAGTGGAGTGCGATTTTTTATGGATAATTGCCTCTCCTGATAATCTTAAATTTCAATCCACGCACTCCAGTGGAGTGCGATGGTACGTCGCCGGTAGCCTGTAGGCTGCCTTCGTCATTTCAATCCACGCACTCCAGTGGAGTGCGATGTAACATTTTGGGGATAAAGCCCAAAGACATAGTCATTTCAATCCACGCACTCCAGTGGAGTGCGATCGGCGGAGGCGTGGGGCCTGGAAGTGTCCACAGTATTTCAATCCACGCACTCCAGTGGAGTGCGATCGCGAAAATCCCTATAAAAAGGAGAATGACAGCCTAGAAATAGGCAATTTATTGCTTTTTCTTTATATATTTCCACATATTTGCTATATTTAATTACATATTTTCACATATCTCACCCTGTTTTGGGTGCGATCCTCCCAGAGATTCTATGTGCACTTGGGATCCGCACCATTAAAAAATCAGTGGCTCCTCTAAATCCAATGACGGTTTGGCACCAAAGTGCTCGACTTTGGTTTTATATTTATTGCCTAAACGATAGAAACGCAAGCTATCCTTTCCTTCGTCAATTAAGCTGCAAAGTTCTATTTTCAAAGCTGTCAATTGAGCTGCATCGATAATACACTCAAAAACGGAATTTTGCACCCGCTGACCATAATTTTGACATGCTCTCGCTACTTTACTAAGCCTTTTGGAACCTCCTGTACTGGATGTTTGAACATCATACGTGATTAAAACAAGCATATCTTCACCTACTTCCATAAAAATGGCGGGTATTCGTCTAAATCTCCACGCAAAAAACGCGCCAATAGTAAAGCTTGAGCGTAAGGGACTAATCCCCAGGAAATTTTTTCTCCGAGATAAGGATGGGTGATTTTTTCCTGCTTTTTTGTCTGCCATGCTTTCAAAAATGATTTACGCGAGTCTTCTGTCATAAGCACCGCTCCATTTTCCTTCTGATAAAAATCAGCAGCAGCCACTTCTTTTCGATTAATAAGTGAAAGAACAAGCCGATCCGCATAAATCCCCCTTAATTCTTCCATCAGATCCAGGGCAAGGGATGCACGGCCGGGACGGTCCTGATGCATGAAACCGACATAAGCATCAAGACCAACCGTTTCCAACGCACTCGCTGCATCGTTTGCAAGCAGCGTGTAGGCAAAAGACAGCATGGCATTCACATTATCTTTGGGAGGTCTTCTCGAACGGCCATGAAAAGCAAAGCTGTCTTTCTGCTGCAAGATCATCTGGTTAAATACTTTATTATAGTTGGTGGCCGCCTGCCCTTCCCAGCCCCGCAAGCTTTCTAAATTGTCACAACCACGCACCTCTTGCAAGATATTCGAAAAAAGACGTGAGACCGATTTAAACTGCTCCACATTCACTCTTAGGGGATGTTCTCGAGTGATTCGTTCAAGCATCCATTTATTGTTGTAGATCTTCCCAATAATAAAATTCCGGGCAACCTGCATCGACTCTTTTTCATTTTCAGAAATACGGTATTGTGTTTTTCTTAGAACTACATTTCCTCTACTTTGTCCGATAACTCTAGCTAAAAAGCGCCCGCTTTGCGTCAGAAAACAAATGGAAATATTGCGCTCGGCACAGTAACCCATTAGTGCCGGACTGGCGCCTGTATATCCGAAACTGATAATGGATTCCAGGTTATGGAGGGGTAATCGGCCAAGCTTTTCTTGCTCCTTTAATAATAAAATGTTATCGCCGTCGAGGGATAAGTAGGCATCGGGCTGAGTGACATACAAAGTATTCAACAACTTCTTCATTCGCCCAACCTCCCCTCAATGTAGCTTTTTACGGAGCGTTTTTTCATAAGCTGCGGCAGGCAGATATGCTGCAAAGAGCAGTTTCTGCAAAAAGGTCCGGTTTTCACCTTGGGCGTATGGCGCCTTTCATAGTACTGGTGCATTTCCTCCGCCATTCTTATAACTTGATCTTTTAACTCGTCGGTAATCGGCACTTCCACACGGCGCTTGATCTCATTATAAAACAGGTAGCCCCTGTCAATATGGCAAACAAGCATCTCCTCCAAACACATCGCCTGGGCGATCAATTGAATAATATCTTCATCGCCTTTCTTCGGTTTTCCGCGCTTGTACTCCACCGGATACGCCCTGTAAGTCCCGTCCACCCCGAACAATTCCACCCCATCCGGATCTTTGATAAACTCCACAACATCGCAGATACCGCTTACCCGCAATCTCCTCGACTGGACCGGCATGGCCCGGACAACAAGCTTGTTGCCACGTTTTTCCTTCATAAACGGTTGGTCGGCTTTCTCATGCAAATGCTGCCCTTCAATGGTCTTTACATTTTCTTCCCACTGCTGTTCAATGTGGATCAATGCCCACTGTCGTTTGCAAAACTGGAAATGCTGCAACCCCGACAGCATCAAATAACGATCTTCTTCATTACTGACCATCGATCACTTCAACATCCAAGCCCTCTAGTTCACGCAACTCAATTTCATAATCAGCAAAGCTTTTGGGCTCCTCTGCTTTGGATTTGACAGTTAACAAGCGGTGTACTTTGGCGGATGAATATTGCCCAATTTTTGACGAATGCTTCCACCAATACACCTTATGAACTTCCATACTGCCATCAGGACGAGCCGACGAGCTGTCATTCATAAAAAGCGTGGCCAAAACCTGTTTGATTTTTTCCGCATCGTCATTGGTAAAGCCTGTTTTCTCTGCAAGCTGAGTATTGATGCTGCCCTTAAACACATAAACCCCGAAATCCACACGGTGCTTCATGCCCATTGTATCCGAGCTGCGCTTTTCACCGGTGACAGAGTTGACGCTTTTGGTAATTTGGGTACTGACAATATCAATGGGATCAATGCTGGTCGCTACATGAACAGACACCGGCCCCCGCACCCCTACAGATAGATCAGAGCCTTTAAAGGCAAACACTTGCCCGAAGCTGCGCACATCAATCCACTCCCGGCAGGCAATTTGGGCAAATTCATCCGCAGACGGATTTTTCGCCTTCAGCATCTTTGCCAACTCCGGATTGGCATCAGCCCGCTCCCGCAGACTTCTATAACCATCGATTTTCCTGTCGTCCGATTGGACAAAAACCGCTTCCCCCATGTCCTGCAGACGATTGCGTATTTTCCGTTTAATGGCGACATCGGAGATTTCCCCATACCCGTCGTAATTTTGACGCGGCCGGTTTCCGTTTAACGGATCTCCGTTTGGATTTGCTTTTGACACGGACAAAACAACGGCAAAATCAATCTTGTGATCAAGTGTGCTCATTCTTTAGCCTCCTCCTCTTTTTTGGCATAAAGCTCCCGGCGCTGGCTGTAAAACCCCAGCAAATATTGTTCCGACAACGGGGTGTTATTAAAATCACCTTTCCGGAATTGATCGCCAATCTCATCTATCAATTTCGATAAATATGTTGCCTTTGTACCAAGCTTAGCCTGATAGGGCTGCAAGCTTTCCTGAATCGTTTTCCAAGTACGTCCCGGATTTTTTGAAAAAGAATTCATGTAACGGATGGCATTGGTTGCTCTTGTTTCTTCTTTTCCAAGAGCCCTCCTCTCCAAGACATCCGCCACAGCCAGCAAACGGCCAAACAAATAGCTGCGATCATCTGAATCCCTATCTAACGGCACATTCCATTCCCCTTCCTTCTTATTATCACTGTTACCACCGATGAACATTTTTTTGATGAGTGCGCAGGCAATGCTTACTGTTTTTTCCCATTCCTCCCGTTTCATTGAAACGGGATTGGATGCACGCTGAAAAGCACTTTTGACAATGTCCCTGGGAACCGCACGTTCATCAACAATACAAGGAAGCATCCGTTCCATCAGTCCCTTCACCACTTTATCGCTTGCCCTTGGCCCGTAAGCGGCAATCGCGATATCCCTTGTGGCCGGCGCCCCGTAAAAAGAGATAACCTTATCCTGGTCTTTCCGGTAGCGATGTTCCCAGGCGCAGGTCTCATGCCATTGTGTCAGTCGATCCAAATAAAGCTCCTTATCCATATTCCGATAGTAAAGTACCGCCATTCTGCCGGTGGTCGCCGAGTCAAGCACGAGGATATTGACCTGTGACTTATATGTCAGATCATTCCGGTAGCCGTCAATGGCTTTACGCACTTCATCGGCATAGTGCTTATCCGTGTCCGGTTCCCGTTCCGTCTCCCTATTGCTGTGCCTGATGGTGTCCAGTGCATCATCATTAGGATTGGGCACGGAAACAGGGTCATTGCCCCAAACAAGAAAAACACGGTTATCGATGGTCTTACCCTGGCGATGAATCAGCCATTTCAGCGCGTTGTGCGCCTTCTGTGAAATATCATAGCTGATGCTTGCCGCTTCCCGGCTTGTCTTAAAGCGCCCCCGGAAGGTAAAGCCGGAAGTGTCGTTGGCAGAGATCAACTTTGCCTTGTCCGCCGCATGGCGGATTTTGTTGGCATGCCGTTCGGTGGCCGGCAGCCGCTCTCCGGTAACAAAGCAAACATCCTCACCGCTTAATTTTTCATTATAGAAAGCAATGAATGACGCATACATCTTTCTATCTTTCCAAACTTCATCCATCGATTCGGGAGAATAAACGTTAAACCTAACGAAAGCGCTGGATTGCTCGGCGGCACCGCTGGAAAAAATAGCCGGTTTTCCTCCGAACCGCTCTTCATATTTTTTGTCCCACTTTTCAATCAATTGTCCCGTTTCATCAAGATGGAGTACTTGCACGTTTACTAGATCCTCGATCAAGCGGCCTTTGCGCAGGTACGTGTAAATAGCCTTCACTTTCTCGGTAGCATGCGGCGAATTGGCCCATGCCTCTAAATTTCGTATATACACATCAAAAGGGGTATCATCCGAATCTTTGATTTTGCCGCCATATTTGACAAAATCACCGGCGACATAACTGAGCTTATCGTGGAGCGGGTATGGTGCCACCTTCGATCCGGAACGACTGGCAGCCTCTTCCGTACAGGGGATTACCGTGTTTTTTTTCTCTAATGGTTTTGCCGTCAGGAAATCCCCATCCTCATCCACCGCTACCTCAATATGCGCATTTTGCGTGGTATGGGATACCGGCAGCAGCGTGTATTCCCGGTTTCCTCCCTTCTTGAACGTTTTTCCCACCTGATCAAGATTTGCTTCATACGTTTGACTTAAGTGAAACAACCAGCTCATACTACTCACCACCTAATTCTTGGAGTAACTGCTCCGCCGACTGCACATTGTATGGACTGAACCCTTTCGCTTCCATCTCTTTCACCGGACGAACAATTTTACACTCTTCCGGCTTTATAAACTTGATATATCCTTTGTCCATCTTCACAGACCACAACCTTACCTCCAGACGGTTTTGCCCCGTTTCATCGGGATAGTTGAAGCCGTGGACCATTGTCCCCAGGTGATGTATACCCTCTTCATCATAACATCCTGTGCTGCTGCCAAACTCACACGGTTCCACATATCCCTGGCATTCCCTGGCTCCAAGAAAAATATCTCTCCGCCCTCCTACTTGGAGGGCTCGTTGCAGGATGCTGTAATGTTTCCCTTCAATTCGGTCAAAGGCCAGGTCTGGGCGGTTGAGGTTAAAATCAAAATGCGCGCGCACTTGATAATGGACATCTTTTAGGTATGTGTAATTGGCAAGTGTATTCCCGCCTCCATACTCAACGGGACGCACCCCTTTGGACTCCATTTGAATCGGCTTCATGACACGCAATTCGTCGATGACGAAAATAATGGTTGGCTTCCAATAAATAGATTCTACGATGCCCTTTAGCGCCTGGTAGGTTGGTACACTGTAGGAGAGTTTCTCACCACCGATCTTTGTTAACGGATCGGTAAACAATGCATAGTCACCGTACAGCTCAAATTGAATTTCATTTTTCATGTTATGGATTCACCTCCTTTAAAATGGGATTAACCTATGAATATAATCTGAACTTGCCTAAATACCTTGAATGCGGAATTTCAATCCACGCACTACTGCGGAGTGCGATTAAATGGAGGTTAGTGTGAAAAGTAGTTTCAATTTAAAAATTTTCAATAAGAAGTAAGTACCCTTTTTACCTCCCTTGAATATGTATATATAAAAAAGGATGAAGGGAGAAGAATATGAAAACCTCTAAAACGAAACAAATAAGTATACAGCTGGAGATAACCTACATCAAAATATTAGTTTGTATAGTTATAAAAATCATCCAAGAGTTCTAATTCATGTTTTATAATCATATTTTAAAATAAATCGCTTAATGCGCGGATTGAAATAATAATAAGTATGTACAAGTAAGAGAAGCCTGTTCAACAATGGATAGGCTTTTCTTAAGTGTTCGGTTAAGAAATTTATCTACCGCATGTTGTGGAAAAACAAGCATAATTGCCATGCATTTAGTATCAGGACTCCCTTAACCGATCACCTATGAGGCTTTTCTACATTAAAGCAAACTCCATCCCGCCTTCCCCTTGTAAATCAACCCCGTATTCATTGCTATACCAATTCTCTTTTAATTCATAAATCATTCCATCCAGATGCTCTATTATGGCGCCTTGCCTTTTTAATTGATTAAATCCTTGGGAATAAAGATCCACTGTATAGTGCTGGGCTTTCCTGAAAAATTTAGTTAAATCTTCGATTCGTTCACTGCTGTTAAGCGCAACAATAAGCTCCTTGCCCGCGCAATAAGGCACGATGACGGAGGTTGTTTTCTGCTCAATGACATGAAAGTAATCCGCGGCCGTTTTATAACTCCCATTCAGCAACAAAGGAAACCGCCTGCCTGTTTTCTTTTGATAATAGGTGATATAACTGTTTTCCGCAGCCTGGGCGAATAAAAGCTTTGTCATATCCTTATCCACTGCGGGAATATAGTAGTTTAAATCAGCTTCCGCTTTATGATAGAAAACCTGAAAATATTCATGCATCGCTTTTTCGGAAAGCAGGTTTCCTTCATATTTGTCCGCCTTCTTTTTAAATCTTGCAAAAATATTGGCCGCAATTCCTTTGCCTGTCTCAATTTCCGGCAAGTTAGACAACTTCTCTTCCGCATGATCGACGACATACACATACCGCAACTCGTCTTCCCCGTGCCGATTGCACCGCCCAGCAGCTTGGGCAATGGAATCCAGCCCGGCCAGGGAGCGTACGACACATTTGAAGCTGATGTCCACGCCGGCTTCAATCAACTGGGTGGTTACGCAAATAAAAGGGATGCCTTTTTTAAGCAGTTCCCGTATTTCCGTTAACCGGGTCTGGCGATGCTCCGCACACATGGATGTACTTAGATGATAGACCGGCAAGGGGCCGCCTTTGAGTTTTTTGTATAAATTTTTTACTACAGTTTTAGTATTCAGTACCACAAGGGTACTGCCCCATGCCTGAGCATCAGCCCTAAGCCAGGCCGCCAACTGTTCATTCGTCATTGGCTTGTCCGTTTTATCAATAATTTCTACCCGTTTAAAAGCTTTGCCAACACTAATAAGATCCGGGACAATTTCTCCGTCCAACGCTTTTAAAAGGCGGTGTTTTTTAACATACTCAAGGGTGGGCTGTGTCGCCGTACAAAGGAGAATACTGCAGTGTGCCTTTTCCTTTAAAAAATTCAAGGCTTCGTTAAAGAGCGAAACGCATTTGGTCGGGACCTTTTGCACCTCATCAAAGATGATAACGGAATGAATTAGGTTATGCAAACGCCGTGTGTTGCGGTTGCCTTTCGCATAAAAAACATTGAGAAACTGAACAAGGGTTGTAAAAATGACCGGGCTGTCCCAGCTATCACGGGCAAGCTTCAGCCTTTCCTTCTTTGTAAGCAAATCATACTGTTCATCAGCCTCTGCGCCGCTTCCTTGCTCCTCTTCGAAAACATTGGAATGATGCTCCAAAATGTTCTCGTTATCATGCAAAATATCTCTGACTTCCCGGGCGTTTTGTTCAATAATGGTGGTAAATGGGACGACATAAACAATGCGCTGCTTTCCATGTTCTTGCGCATGCTTCAGCGCATAGCGGAGGCTGGCCAATGTTTTGCCGCCCCCTGTGGGAATAGATAACGTATAGATGCCGGAGGGTTTTTCCGAAAATCGTTCACACTGTTCGGACATGGCAGCCCGCAGCAGGTTGATGGGCTCGGCGGCTTCTTTTTTTTCTTTCAGCACAGCCAGATGCCGGATGAGTTTTTGGTAATAGCTATTAAACAACGACCGGGGCTGATAGGGCTCTACTTCTAATTCCAGTTCTGATTCCGAAGTCTGCTCATCGAACCTTCTCGCATCAGTCCGATCGGCATCAATCAGACAACTGAAAATAAATTTTGTTAAGAAAAAACTTTGTGCCGGGCTTTTGTCGATAAATCGCCTTAACTCCTCCAAAGCAGCTGCAACATATTCGCTAAATTCTGTTTTCGTAATGACCTCTTGGAAAAAATGGTCAACAATTGATTCATACTGGGGAAGGTCCTTGTCCTGGACACGTTTTAAATAGCCCGATTCACTGGAAGGAGAAATATAGTCATGCAAATTGGCATGGTGAGAAATAATTGCATTGCCGATAATTTCGGTCAGCAGTTTCTCGTGGCAGGAGTTATTATGTAGCATCGCAAACAACAGTTTCCCTCCGGCGGTGGAATGGTCCACCCGGCCCTTTCTTGCTCCGGCTGCTTCAGGATAAAACGCCGCTTGCCTAATATAATCTTGGAATTCGTCGCTGTATTTCCCCAGATCATGGAGCATCCCCGCCAAACCGGCTACGTGTTTTAACCCAAGCTTAGCACCATAAAATTCTGCTAATCGTTTGGCTTCGAGCAAATGCTCTTTTAACGCTTGCCTCCTTTTGTCTCCTTCCCGGATACGAGCAATATACATCAACATCCTCCTCGTAAACTGTCTACCACAAGAACATACTACTTTGTCTTGAATGCAGGAAATTTCAATCTCCAATTGTTTTTCGCCAATAATTCTTTTTAATTTATCATTGCTCCGGTTTTCCTATACCAGAAAAAGGATCACGGCTAATATCCTTTAAAATTTCATCGATAAGCTTCAAAATTTTTCCACCCTGCGTCTGCCAGTAAATATAATTTTCCCAAGCTTCACCCGTCCATGCCTTTTGCATAATCAATCCTCTATCAGCTCGCGTACTGTTATCTGACCTGCCTCAGCATGCTTAATCGAATGCTCAAGCCTTGCTTGATTTTTTTCACCGTAGAAAGGATCGTAAATTTCAAATGGAATTTTGCCCTGACGCAGAGCTTGGCGTACAAATATATTGAATGCTGTGGAAAGATTCATACCCAAATCGCTAAACAGCTTTTCAGCATTTTCTTTTACTTCCCGGTCAAGTCGTATTGTTACATTAATTGTTTTAGCCATAGAACTACCTCCATCTTTAACTATAAATTAATTATGCCATAATATATCGTGCGTTTCAAGTAATATGCACTATATTTTGCAGCAGATAATGCTGTTCATTGAATAAATTATCAAATGTTACCATATAAAAATTAAAAGCCGACTGCGTAACAGCAGGCTTCTTTCAAATTGATGAGAAGTTAGGTAAATATAGATGCCATCGAACTTCCCGCTATGTTCAAAATCTTACCGACAAAGTGGAATTCAACCTCTTTTTACTAATTTCATCTGTTATCAATGATTTTGGAACATACATTGCGTTATGTTGTCCTAATCACTTCAATTATTTTTATACCATTTAATCTTCTTTATATTTTTCTTTCAAAACTTCGGAACCAATCCCTGCACCTACCATTAGAATCAAAGGAGCAAAATTCCAAAAAAAAGCTCCACCATACAAAGTAAAATCTAAAGCAGTCAGCCTGAGACCTTGAATTATTCTTACCATAAATTACTCCCACCGATTTCACCCACAAATGTGAGACAGTGCGGTGGCAAGTACTAATTGCATTACGCTGACGGCAAACATGCCTCAAATTATACCCGAAAAAGTTATTATGGAAATCACCTCATATTCCCATGAGATGGATGCGTTTAAACTACCTAATCCAGTATTTGAACGTATCCATAACTACCGTTAATTCTTATGCGGCTGCCATCTTTAATGATATTGGTGACATTTTCAACACCAGCAACTGCCGGAATACCATATTCACGGGCAATCACTGAACCATGGGACATCATTCCGCCTACTTCAATAATTAAACCAACTACCGATATAAAAAGTGGAGTCCAGCCTGGATCAGTATAAGATGTGACTAGTATCTCTCCAGGATTAAGCTTTGCATCCTCTAACTTAAGAACAACCCTGGCAACTCCTTCTGCCACACCTGCGGATACCGGTATCCCAATGAGGGCCCCTTCCGGTGCTTTTACATCCCGTCCTTTGCCAATAATGATTTCCCCTTCACTAGTCATAACACGAGGAACCGTTAGCTTTTGATTTAATTCATACTGTTTGAATTCTTTCCGCCCCTATGGCTTTTAAAATATACGCTTCGTTTTCCCCGGCAATTTTTTTTATCAATGAATCAGCATTTGCTTTAGCTCTATTAGGATTCTTAAAGTATAAGTTGCTTTGAACTTTAATCAAAGTCGGAATAATTATGGGAGCCGTCTTCCGTAGTATTCTAAAAAGTCTCTTCTTCGGCAGAGACAACTTAATAAATTCTTCATTTTTAACAGCTTCAGCCAGTGCAGATACCAATAATTCATCCATATTTTTAAATACTTTAAGCAGCATGTGTCGAGCAGGCTTAAGCAAAAGAGGTCCCGTAAAGTCCGCAAATACCCTTCCACCGGCTGAGTAGATAAAAAAATTATTTAAAGAAACATCTTTCTTCAAGAAATTGGTCAAGTTGCTTACTAAAGATATTGCTAAAGGCTTCATGGCATCGGTCATCACTTGTATGTGACCAAAGGAAACAAATATATGAAATTTCCCATCGGAAACATGAGGTACAGGATATAAGGATGTAATGGGCCGACTCTGAAGAATATAAAACTTACCATCTGCGCACCCCCACTCAATGTCCTGTTCAGAACCATAATGATTTTCAATTTTCTGACCCAGTTCCGCAAGTTCAATGATTTTCTCATCCTCTAACGCTTGCAGTTCTTGTTTTTCCGGCGGAATATCTTTTGTTACGGTTCCACCTTCAGGTATTGAATATATGGCAATTTTCTATTAAAGATGATAAACACTTACGACATAAAAAACAAAATTGTAGTTCCTTATCTACAAGAAACTACAACTTTTTTACTACCCACATCATATTCAAGATAGGTATGACATTCACTTAGTTATTTTCCTCCGTAATACTTCTTCCACTCCCCTTTTTATGGAGATTGTACCACATGGCAGTGTCCTTAGTTATTTTCCTCCGTAATACTTCTTCCACTCCGGCAGGCGCAAATAAAACTTCAACCATGCTTCATCCACCCGCTCAAAATGGATCACTCTCCAATGTTCATAGTTTACATCTCTCCTTAAAAATTCATTCATACCTATACACTCATGCTGCATTATTCAGGGTATCGTAGCATGGTTATATAGGGATACCATGCTAAGCCCGGCTTTTTCATGCAGGCTCCCTATTTTTATCATGTCTTTCTCCGATACAGAATGTACTTCGTGTATCATTTGCAGCGTATGTTTACGCTTAAATAATAAGCATCTGATACCCCGCAGCACCCAACTGACCGGCAATAAAAACGGCACCGTTTCAAGGAACGGATATAATATTTTCATCGTATTAAGCGGGGGAAAAAACAGCTTTAAGACATACAGGATTTTTGCGATCCTGATAGAATACTTATTGTTTGTCTTTATATTCATAGAGGCTATTACAGCATGTTTTTTTGTGCCGTAAACTCCGCTGTAGAGGATATAGTCAGCCATTTCATGATATAGCCCTTTACTCTCAGCACCTTCAAACCATACGCCGCACAGCCCTATAATGTTTTCCGCAAACTCCCGGAGGCCGATTTTTTCAAGCTCCGTCCATATGTAATTCCAATCCATCGTTTGTTTATACCAACGGTTATATAAGCAAATATCCATGAAAGACCGGATGCCGGTGCCTCCGCCTATGTAATGCTTTGTAAGGTGGATAATCAGGTAAATATATAAATCCTCGTCTGAAAGCCTGTATGTATATTGGCAATCCGGTTTTAATCCGGCTCTGTCCCATGTTTTGCTTAAATAGGCGCTGTAGGGGGAACCATCGGATATCAATTTGCGGTGCATTTCCAGGTTCATATATGGCTTCCGGTGATAGATATCATGGTTACCTCCCTGATGCTTGACGGTGAAGCCCATATCCAGTAACAATTCTTTTATTTGTTCCGCTTGTTCGTCCTTTATCAAAATATCAATGTCGGCCATTTGCCGCATATCCGGCCGTGGATACAGGTATTTCACAAGGCAGCCCTTTAGTGGCAGACAGGAGATACGGTGTTCTTCAAAGACTTTTATGATTTGCTCCACCGCTATGTGTTGTGTGGCTTCCTTTGCAACACCGAGCTTATATTCATTTTTGAATTTCATCAAAATATGCTGGGGCGACCTGTGTTCAGGGATCAGTTTCATGATGCCGTACCAGGCCATATTGGATATGCCGTGCCAGATTGAAAGCTGATACAGCTTTTCCCAATCCAGTGTTTCCGGTGGGTTCTGTGGCTGTATACCATCAATGACAGCGGATAACAAGCGGATCAAATAGTCATGTTCAGGCAGTATCATAGGCGAAGGAACCATCCCTTTCTCTAGTTTTCAGTCTGCCGTTTTCTATGCGGATTTCTTTGTTGCACAGATCAAAGGCGGCCTTTTTGTGGCTGATAATGATGCAGGTTTTATCCGTCATCTGCCGTATGTTGTGTAAAAGTTTTTTCTCTGTGGCTTCATCGAGGGCCGAGGTCGCCTCGTCAAGCAGCAATATGGGTGCGTCACACGCAATCGCCCTGGCAATGGCTAACCGCTGCGCCTGTCCCTGGGATAAGCCCAGCCCCTTTTCACCAATGACCGTATCCAGACCGTGAGGCAGAGCACAAATAAATTCTGCAGCACAGCTTATATCTGCGGCCGCCATGATCCGTTCATCGCTGGCGTTTGCATTTATAAAAGCGATATTCTCCCGGATGCTTCCCGACAGCAATAAATTGTTTTGCGGGACATAGGCAAAGAGCTTTCTTGTATGTTTATCCACCGGAATCCTTTCATCGGTGTCAAGCTCAATACCGATGTTCCCGTTTACGGGTGTGAATATTCCGAGCATCAGCATAATCAAAGTGCTTTTACCAATGCCGGAACGTCCGGCTATCACGGCAAAATCACCTTTTTCTATGGTTAATTCGGTATGGTGTAATACAAGCTCCCTGTCATACCGGAAGGAAACATCCTCCAGCCGTATCCTTTGCATAGCGGAATAGACAGCCGCCGCATGAAGTTCCCCTTTGTTCCTATCCGTTTCATCGGGCAGATTTTCAAGCTCTATCAGCCTTTCTGCCGAGGCGATAACGCCATATAGCTTCGGGATAAATCCGGATAAACCGGCAAAAGGTATCTGTACCTGCCCGACAAGCTGCAAGACGGCAGTCAGAGTTCCAAAGCTGACGGTCGCCGCCATCAAACCGAAAGCTCCCCATATCAGAGCATACAGATAACCTATGGAAAAGACAAAGTAAAAACCTGAATTTGCCAAAATGGTGACAGTGTTTTTCCTGATCTTCGCCTTATAATGCTCCTGCCCGAGTCCCGCTGTTTTCGATTCCATTTCACGCTCTGCGCCGAAGGTCTTAATGACTACCAGGTTTTCCAGAAGCTCCTGCATGAAGGAACGGACCACGCCGTCCTTTTCCTGCATGCTTTTGTGTAGGTGTTTCAGCCTCCCACGGAATAATTTCGTGGTCAGGAGCAGCAGCACACCACTGGCGATAAAGACAAGGGTAAAGGCAGGATCAAACACATACAACACTGAAATAGCGCCAAACAGTCTTGTGAATAATGCCGTAAGCTCAGGCAGAATGGTTGCGCTCCCTTCGGTGACTATCGAAACATCACCGGTAAGCCTGTTCATCAGTTCACCACTGTGGTGTTTTATGGTGTGCGCGTAGTCTTTGGTTAAAAGTTTCCCTATGATGTTACGTCTATAATTCAATTCCAGCTTGCCTTGGATACGGATTTCCAGGCTGCGGGAGAGGATACGCATCATAAATTGCAGCATAATTACGGCCAGCAACCACAGGCTCTGTCTTATCAGGGCATTTTTATCCCCTGCGGCAGCACCGTCAATTATGCCGCGGCTGGCAAGGGCAAAGAGTATTGAGCACGCCGCAAACAGCCCGTTGCTTAATATCATCGCCAGCATAGGAAAAAGCTGCGATTTTGAATTTTGATAAAGCCAAAGGAGCGTTTGCTTATCCTTCATTTTTCCAATCCCCATTGCGGTATTTTAAATGCCTGATGGTCCGGTACAAAAACTGTTTTCCCATTAAATACAGCCGCCGAAAGGGATATGCGAATACCCAAAACCTGCAATATCCCCAATATAAAAAGCCGTCGCAGGAGATATATCTGTCACCCCGAAAAATACCTTGTACTACGCATATCACCTGCGAATGCCGTACCGGATATTCAATAAAGCATTGATTGTCACCGGTTACTTCATACCCATCCGGTGTAACCTTAACGATCCTGTGCAATATGTATTTGCCGTCCTCCCGTACAAACAGGGGAAGGTCATACTTTTTTAAGGGCTGCTCCTGCGGCTTCATCAGGCATACCCGGTCTTTTCTGTGGCGTAGAAGGGGCAGCATACTGGTTCCCGTTATGGTAAGAATTACTTTTCCATCGTTTTGCAGCGTTTCCGCCATCAATGGGTGAAGCTCTGAAATAGTCACTATTTTACTCAATCAAATCAGCCGCCTTAAGTTTGGCAATGAATATATTAATATCCTCTTTTGCCTTTGCCTCGGTGGTATCGTATTCTTCCAGCAGGGCACCCAGCAATTCCTGCTCGGTTTTGTCACCGGCAAGCAGCTTCCACAGAAACGCGCCTGTTTCGTTTAAAGTGATCACTCCGGTAAAGTCCAGGGCTGCTCTGCCGGTAGGCACTACCACATAGCTTCCCGCAACCTCCCGCAGGAGATATCCTTCTTTTATTCTCATAATCATCCCATCCTTTTATTTATGGTGTCATAAGCAAGCTTTACAGCGTCCATGCTGATGTTGCAGCTTAAATGGTATACAGCTATTTTTTGCAGCAGGGCGTCCAACAGAGTTAAAAGGACGTCCATTCTGCCGTTGTCGTGGTTGGGGCGTATACTTTGGCGAAGCAGGAGCTTTAAAGCCTCCTTATTGGTAAGCCTTTCAATATGGTTTTCCTTGGCCTGAGATAAAAAGACAACCGCCTGCAAAGGTACTTTAATATTGGCGTTCAGATTGGTTTTTCCGCTCCATGGCGTACCGTATACATAGATTTCATCTTCGATCAGGCGCAATGCGGGCCTGTCGTCATTGATAATAACCGCCTTATCTTTGCCGAAATACTGCTGCCATAATCCTGCGTGGGTTGATTTTCCCGTCCCGCAGGGAGCAGAAAACAGCACGGTCTTATTGTCCATTGCCACCGCCGAAGCATGAAGACAGAAGCCGGAGTGCTCCAGCAGCTTGTATGAAAAGGCAAAGCCCTTATGGATATGCTCCCATTCGTCAAAGCAAAACTGAGGGTAACTCTTTTTTGTCTTTACCAGCGTTTCATCGCTGATATCTATTATAATGTGCGGTCGGCCGGCAACGGTCCGGTAGGGTTCTCCCTGTGTAAGCAGTGTTTCTCCCGAGCATTCCATCTTTACATTCAGACCAGCTATTTTATACATCAATGATGGGTACTCCTTTCCGCAGCCACTAAATTTTTACGCTTTAGTATGTGGTTATGTTTCCGCCATTAAGGTCAATCGGATGCTCTACGGCACCAATCAGCGGTTTCATTTCTATAAGGGAACTGATTTTCCCGTTGGGATAGAAGTTTACGCCATCACCCCGAATAATGCCCCATGAGCGCTCCATGTGTCGATTGCCTGCTTACCCCAAAAGCTGTCCGGCACATCGGCAAACGCGGTGGCAGGCGGGCCGCTTGCCTGGTCTGCGGCAAATACCGCGCCCGTCATGACAAAAAGTACCGCTATAGATAAAACAAATCAGATTGGACGGTTTTGCAGTTGCTTTCTCATATCATACCTTCTTTTATATAAATCGTTATTCCTGCACAGATGAACAGCTTGGCCCTGACAAAACAGGCGGGCAGATTATGTCCGCCTGCCTGTTTTTGTGCGGCCGTCAATACCCGCCGATAGGCCCTCCGGGCGGCTCGTCGCCGCTTGCGGTGATGTTTTCGGTGATCTCAAATTCGGTGATTTCGATTTCCGGGCTTTCGTATGGCTTTTTCATGACATTCACCTCGTTCCGTTCTCAATATTATCGCTGTATACCGTTAGCGTATTGCCTTCGCTGTCCTTGCAGATCAGGTAAGCTCTTCCGTACCAGGTGCCGCCGGCTCCGACATTCGACTTCATGATATAGAATTGGCCGGTGGAGGTATCCAGTATCTTTCCAAGGATGACGTTCGGAGTATCCACCGTCAACTCGGTCACCGGTGTCGTTGATATCAGCAGCAACACGCCGCTTTCCACCAGGGTGTAGCCGACCGGGAGGTCTTTGATTGCCGTGAACATGATGGTTCCGTTTGTCCCGTTTACCATCACATCATTAGATAATGTGATAAATGGTTTATTGTCAAGCACTGTGCCATTGTCAACAAACACGGCGGCAAAGGAGGTGTTCTTCATGGGGGCAAAGAATGTAAACTCAGGTTTCGTGCTTACCTTTTTGCCGTCCTGCTCCCAATGACTGAACTTTTGTCCATCCGGTGCGACACCCGCCACCACCCTTACAGGCATGTCAAATTTGTAGCTACCTTCTGTACCGCCTGTGGACAGGGTTCCGTCTGTCACGGTTACCGTATAGGTGCCCGCTTCTCTTACATAGACAGCGGTGATAACCATATTGGAGGTAACGTTCCCTGACGGATGGCTCCAATGGGAGAAGCTGTACCCGAACAGCGGGGGAGCAGAGGGAGGAGTTACCGATTCGTTCTTCGCTACATTCGTTGATTGCAGGATTTTTCCGCTCTTGTCTTTAAATGTAACGGTGTACCAGGTATCCTCCGCAGCGGGAACTTTGCTGAACACCGCCGTTACGTTGATCCCCGAACCCATAATGATTTCATAAACCGGGCTAGTGGAAATGATGCTTGAGTTTTCAACGTTCAGCCAATAAGCAAAGGTATATCCCGAGCTTGCCGCAGCTTCCAGCCGAATGGACGTGCCCATCCGATACTGCTCACTGTATACTGCCAAAAGGGGCGTCGGATCGTCGTTCAGCTTCACTGTCCCTCCGGCCAGGGTCTTGACTTCCAGGTAGCATCTTTTTACCTCTGTGCTTTCATCCTCCCAAATGGCGTAGAGGATCAGGTCGTGGGCCGGCATGGTCACCGTCGCGTCCGGCGTGTCCTTGGCGTAAGCGGCGCCTCCCGTGCCGAGGGGATTGGTATACCAGTACTTGAACTTCTTGCCGCTTGGCGGGGTAAAGGTATTGTCTGCCGCCGCGAAGGTTGCGCCTGCGGCTTTGTCGCTCTCTGCCGGTGCGCCGCCCGAGCCGCCGTTGGCGTCGTAGGTGACACTGTAGGTACCGGCAGGCGCTTCTCCCAACGTAAAGTTGACGGTATAGGTCAGTTTCGTCTCACCATCCTCGGCTGTTACCACCACTGTGGCGCTGCCGGGCAGCTCTACAGCCTGGGTGATGCTGACGGCAGCCTTCGGATCGTTGACTGTAGCGCCAACCGTGGCTGCTACGCTTTCGGGCAGAGTGCCATGGGGCAGTTCCACGTTATAACTGTAGGTATCCGCCGCAAAACCGCTGACTGTGCTTCCACCCACGGTTAGGCCGCTCAAAGTGGCATCGGTTCCGGGAACGTAGTCTTGCTGTGCTTCGACGGTCAGCGTTGCGCTTTCTCCCTTATCAAAGGAAATGACAAGCTCGACCGTATCACCGTCTGACAGGCTCAAGCCTGATAAAAATTCTTCTGTAATGGTTAGGGTAGCTTCGTCTACGGTAAAGTCTGTTGATTCCACCAGAGAGTCCGAACCGTAGACCACCCCTGTGACTGTCTTTGCGTCGTTCCAGGTAATCGCCGTGGCCACATCTCCCGGATCATCCAAATCAAAGACTGCCTCTGCAGGGCTTAAACTTGCGCTCACTGTTGGTTTCGGTGTTGTGTCGGTTACCGTGATGGTCAACGTCACCGATGCGCCCTTGTCGAATATGATGGTCAAAGCGAGGGGACCGATGGATTTTGCCGCAAGATACTCCTTTTTAATGGACAGCGTGTTCTCGTTTACGCTGTAGTTTTCAGCCCCGATGGTGGTTCCGCTCAGCTTTACATCGGTCACAGAGGTTGCGTCGTTCCACTGGACAGTCGTGGCCACGTCCACCTGATGAGCCGGGTTCAGATCAAACGTCCCGCTGGCGGGGCTGATGACGGCGCCCTTGATCAGGCTTGCGTAACACGCGAGATAATCCAGATTCAATATCGCGTCACCCGTGTCATACTGAACTTTCAGGCTGTTTCCGCTGGCAATTTCCAAAGGAAGCCATAGGCTGCCAAAGCACCCCTCGCCGTACCAATCACCCGTAGAGGCGAATGTAACGTCTTGAATATGCGCGCCATTTTTGTAAATGCTGATCGTTCCGTCGTTTGGGCTTGCATAGCGGATTTCAAGCATAGGCGACGCGGGCAGGTTGTTCCATTGGACGTATCTGCCCACTGTACTGATGCTACCAACCTGTTTTCCTCCCGAAGCGCCCACAGCCTGAACATCGCCGTAGATCCTCGCGTTAGTAACCGCGTCCTCCGCTTCAAACTTTCCCGTAGTTGCGGGAACCGTCAGGTTAAAGGTCTTTGTCTTTGCCGCCGCGCCCGTATAGGAAACCGTCGCCGTTAAAGCAACCGTTTTATCGGCAAGCTGCCTTGTTACCGCACCGGTATCGGCGTTAATAATCCCTGCGGGGGAGGCGCTCCATGATATGTCCGTGCTATTCGCCCCTGTTTTGGGTAAGTTAAGAGCCGTTTTTACATCATTCTCCGCGCTGTTGCCGCCCTTTATGGCGTTCCAGTCAAGGAGGGCAAGGTCGGCTTCGATTCGCACGTCGGGCGTGAGGACGGAAAGTAGAAACTCAAACGTCGCGGACGTGGCTGTCGTGGTTGCGTTTCCGGAAAATGTATTTCCGTTGGAAATGCCTACCTTCGTGGTTACCGTTCCCTGCGGCAGATAAAGGTACAGTTTGCCGAGGCTGTCGCTGGATACATCGTTCAAGCCATACTCATAATCCGCCAAATCAGTGGTCAGCCACGATACCGCCGCGTTATTCGCGCCGCTGTCCGAAAGCTGTATGGAGGTAAGGTACACATCAGCGCCTGTGGAGTTCTTTAACGTGCTGCCGCTGGAGCCCTTGCCGCCGCCTATGTTCGCGGCGCCGCCGGTGCTGGCTGCGTTTACCGAGCCGCCGGTGATAGTAACGACGCCCGCTCCTCCGCTATAAAAGGCAGACCCCAAAGTGTTGCCGCCGCCGATACCCGCGCCGCCGCCGATGGCCGTTATCGTACCGCCGTTGATGGTCACGACGCCTTCTCCTCCGGCGGAAGTCCCGTTAGCTCCGCCGCCGCCAATGCCCGCGCCGCTGCCGCCGCCTTTTGCATCTATCGTGCCGCCGGAGATGGTGACGGTACCTGTTCCGGGCACATTACCCACAACATTAGAGCCGCCGCCGCCAATCCCGGCGCCGAGGCTGCCGCCGGTGGCTTTTACCGTACCGCCGTTTATGGTGACAGTGCTGCCGCCGACGGCATTGTAACCGCCGCCGATGCCCGCGCTGCCGAGGCCGCCGGCGGCCGTTACCGTTCCGCCGTTTATAATAGTATTGCCGCCAGCGCCGGTATTACCGCCGCCGATGCCCGCGCCGTACTGGCCGCCGCTGGCCGTTACCGTGCCGCCGTTTATGGTCGTGGTGCCGCCGCCGCAGTTATGGCCGCCGCCGATGCCTGAGGCGCTGCTGCCGCCGATGGCCGTTACCGTTCCGCCGTCGATAGTGAGGATGCCGCCGGCGCAGTTGATGGCTCCGCCGATGCCCGCGCTGAATTCGCCTCCGCTTGACGTAAGCGAACCGCTGCCCCGGATGGTGAGCTGTGTGGTGCCTTCCACCTTTAAGCCGGGCTCTCTTGCACCGCCCTTGAGCGTATTCGTTCCGACGAGCGTCAGCGTGCTGCCTTCGCCGGTGAAAGAGAGGGCGTAGACTTGATGACAGGCGCTGTTGTCGATGTTCACGTTGTTAATCGTCAGCTTGACGCCCGCTTCGCAGTAGAATGTGACATTGGTGTAAGTCGCGGCGGCGCCCTCCAATGTGACGGTCAGTCCGGTATTGATCTTAGTGGTGCTATTGCTGCCGTAATCGGACAGGTTATATGTGCCGTCCGCCGCAATGGTCGTACCCCACGATTTTGTGATGTTGACGGCCAGCGTCGCCGAGGCCCCGCGCTGAAACTCGACGGTCAGAACCTTTTCGCCCATGGGCAGGGTCGCAAGATAGCCCTTATTGACGGTCAGCGTGTTTCCGCTCACGTTGTAATTCGCGGCGCCGATGGAGGCTGTGCCCGCCTTTACATCCTTCACGGCGGCTGCGTCGTTCCACTGGATGGTCGTGGTCACATCCGCCGGATGGGTTTTGTCAAAGGTCCCGCTTGCCGGGCTGATGGAGGCGTTTTCAAATGAGCTTATGTAGCACTCCATATAATCCAGATTCAAAACCGCGTCGCCGTCGTCATACCGTACTGTTATGCTGTCACCGGCAGCGATTTCCAAAGAGAGCCATAAGCTGGCGAAGCGCCCCTCGCCGTACCATCCGCCGCTGGCGGTGAACGAGGCGTCCGTGACGTGCGTGCCGTTTTTATAGATGCTGATCGTTCCGTTGTTTTGGCTTGCGTAGCGGATTTCGACCGAAGACGACGCGGGCAGGCTGCTCCATTCGACGCTGCTGCTTCCCTTTACGCTAAGATTTCCGACCTGCTTCCCTTCCGAAGCTCCCGCAGCCTCCGCGCCGCTGAAAATACTCCCGCTGACGATGACCGCGTCCTCCGCCTCAAATCTTCCCGTATGTTTGGGAACCGTCAGGTTAAAGGTCTTTGTTTTTGCCGTCCCGCCCGCATA
Organism: Desulfoscipio sp. XC116; assembly: GCF_039851975.1. Lineage (GTDB taxonomy): Bacteria > Bacillota > Desulfotomaculia > Desulfotomaculales > Desulfallaceae > Sporotomaculum. Next base: position 697,721 of record NZ_CP156660.1, on the reverse strand, counting down.
GGAAACCGTTGCCGACAAACTCACCCCTTGGGCACTGTCAAGCGGCCTGGTTATCGTACCCGTATCGGTGTTAATAATTCCCGCGGGAGATGCGCTCCATGCTATGGTCGTCCCGTTTTCCCCTGCCTTGGGCAGGTTTAAGGCGACCTTCACATCAGCCTGCTCGCTGTTACTGCCTTTTATGGCCTCCCAGACAAGGTGGTTAAAGTCGTTTGTAATCCGCTCGTCAGGCGAGCGATCGCACTCGAAAATATGCTCCGTGGGCGGGCTCGCCGTGACCGCATTACCCGCAAATAGTATGCCGGCGGCGTTCACCTCCGTGATCTGCGTTCCCTGCGGCAGATAAAGGTACAGCTTGCCGGAGCTGTCGCTGAAAACATCCTTCAGGTCATAACCGTCCAAACCGGGGACCAGCGACGCTATCGCCGTGTTTCCCGTGTCGCCGCCCACAAGCCGTACGGCGGTGAGGTACACCTCAACGCCGTCCCCGTTTTTCAACGCGTCGGAGGGGGTAGCCCCTGCGCCTCCGCCCCCGCCGATCTTATCGATACCGCTGCCGGCGATCGCGTTTACCGAACCGCCGCTGATCTTTATGATGTTGCCGTCACCGGCGACAGCGGTGGCGCCGCCTCCGCCCCCGCCGATGCCCGAGCCTTGGGCGATGCTGGTTGCTTTTACCGTACCGCCGCTGATGGTGATGGTGCCGCCGCCTCTGCCCCGGCCGCCGCCGATCCCCGCGCCGCCGTATCCGCCGCCGGTGGCCGTTACCTTGCCGCCGCTGATGGTGATGGTGCCGCCGTTGCCTCCGACTGAGCCGCCTCCGCCGCCGATCCCCGCGCCGCCGCTGTTGCTGCCGCTGGTTGCCGTCACCTCACCGCCCGTGATGGTGATGGTCCCGCCGCCGCCGCTGCCGCCGCCGCCAATGCCCGCGGCAAAGGAGCCGTCATTCGCCGTTACCTTGCCTTTTTTAATGGTGATTTTGCCGCCGCTGCCACGGTAGCCGCCGCCGATGCCCGCGCCGTTTTCGCCGCCGGTGGCCGTTACCGTGCCGCCGTCGATGGTGATTACTCCGCCGCTGCCAAGGGAACCGCCGCCGATGCCCGCGCCGTATTCGCCGCCAGTGGCCGTTACCGTGCCGCCGTCGATGGTGATTACTCCGCCGCTGCCAAGGCTGCCGATGCCCGCACTGTATTTGCCGCCGTATGCCGAGAGCGAACCGTTGCCCCGGATGGTTAGTTCGGTGGCACCTTCCACCTTAACCCCGGGCTGCTCATATCCGCTTTGCAGGCTGCTTGCGCCCACAAGCGTCAGCGTATTGCCCGCGCCGGTGAAGGAGAGGGCGCAGCTATTATGATTTATGGTCACGTTGTTCAGCGTCAGGTTAACGCCCGTTCCGCAGTTGATTCCGGACTTGGTGAAGGTCGTGCCGCCGCCCGTCAAGGTGACGGTACGACCCGCCATAATCGTAATGGCCTTGTCGCCGCCGTAAGCGGACAGCTTATATGTGCCGTCCGCCGTGATGGCGCCGTCCGCCGGTATAGGCGTGAAGGGCGAATAGTCAAGGTAATCCACATTCAAAGCCACATCGCCCGGGTCACATTGAAGCTTCAGGTCATCGCCGCTCTTTATGCCGATATCAAGAGCAATCGTTTTAAATTGCTCCGCACCCGTCCAGCCGCCGGTAGAAGTAACCGCCGCGTCCCGGATGTGCGTATTGTTTACGTAGACACTGATCGTCCCCGTATAGACGCTGGAATAACCAATCACAACGCCCGCAGCTTCCTGTAAGTCGGCGAAGGTAACGGAAGCGGCCGTGTCGGAATTGAAATATCCTACCACGCTGCCGTCCGACGCGCCCGCCTGTCCGGTGGCAACTCTGGCACTGCCGGACATGATCGCGTCCTCCGCCTCAAGCCTTGTCACCGCTGCCGCCAGCGCCGGCCGCGGCAGCAGGGCAAATATCATGAAAGCGGTCAGTAAAAACGTCAATAGTCTTTTTGCTTTTTTCATGTTCATTCCCCTTTACTTCTCAAAATTGATTCGTACAGCTTCTCCCCTTCATTCCCTTATGGTAAACAGCATGTTGTCCACCGTCAGCCGGACAGGATACATCGTCGGCACCCCCGGCGTCGGGTCGGGCCAGCGGATGGCCTTTTCCTCCAATGTGATGTCCTTGAAGCGGCTCAAATCCCTCAAGCTAGTGTAAGGCATGGTTTCGATCAGCTTGCGCATATTGAAAATGATTTTGTTGCCGTGCTCGAACTCCACCAGCAGGGTGTAATCGTCATTCGGTGTGACCTTGAGCATTTTACTCATAAAGCGCGCCTCCCTTCTTCTCAGGGGGAAGGCAATAAAAAAATCCCCCACGCTATAAAGTGTAGGGGATTTTTTTTGAAATTGGTATCTGCCAAATGGCGTATTTTACATGTGAAAATCAAAAAAGGTTCAGTGCTTTGGCCTTCTTGATCGCCGCTGTCTTGCCGTTCGCCTTCAGTTTTTGATAGACGTTCTGCAAATGGGTTTTTACCGTTCCATCCGACACGCCCAGCCTGTCGGCAATTTCGTTTCGCTTTAAGCCGTCGGCGGCAAGCATCAAAACTTCCTTTTCCCGCCCGGTCAGGGAGGCCGCGCTCTTCAGGTTCTCCAGATACTGCTCACAGGCCGCAAGCACTTCGTTACGATAGGTGTCTCGCGGTGCGCTTGCGGTCATCTGCCGCAGCATGTCGATAATGGCGGGGGCGTACTCCGCGAAGGGCAGGAGGATATGATCCTCCCGTGCCATATCGAGGGCCTTATCGAGCGATGCGCTGCCCGCCGCCATGCCGTACAGCCGGTATTTTGCCGCCGCCTCAAGGATTTGGTTGTGCAGAAAGCCGAGCTGGTTTTGCAGGATGGAGAAATACGCCGCGAATTCCTCGGTGAGCACCTCAAGCTGTACGTAATTTTTAGAGAGCAAGACCGCCTTGCCGTAGACGATATAGGTAAAGGCCATGCCCTGGTACATAAATCGGGCAAGGGACATATCGCCGCTTTGCAGCCAGCGGGGGATGCGGTCCGGCCGCGCGAGACAACCGTAAACATACCCCTCCGTAAGCTCCAGCGTGGTGTTGTAGAGGATGCTGTTTTCGTTTCCCACATCCTCGCGGAGCTGCCGCAAATGCTCCATGCTCTCTTGGGTTCTGCCCTGAAAGAGATAGAGCCGGATCAGGGTCAGCCCGGCGCACAGGGCGATGCCGGTCTGTCCCTTGGCCTTTGCCTTATACATGGCCCTGAAAGCGTTCAGCTCCGCCGCCTGCCAGTCGCCGGTTTCCAGCGCGTATTCGGCTAAGGTCACGCTGTCGCAGCCCGCGCCGCAGCCGCTTGCCAGCGCGGGAAAGGAGGGAAATTCACGCGCCATGTAGTCCGCCGTCTCCTTGAGCTTTCCCGGCTCCCGATAATAGGTGTACAGGAAATGCGGACAGCCGAAGGTGAATTCGCTTTCCCGCTTCATCAGGCAAGAGACGCCGCCTTCCAGCAGCCGGAGCGCCTCTTTGGTGCAGGCCACCATCTCCTCGGCGTTGTTAAACACGACAAAAATGCGCACGGTGCTGATCTCCGCGAGAACGCGGTTGCGGCGGGCGAGGGGAATTCCCTCGCTCCGCTCATAGACCGCGTAGAGTTCGGAGAGCCGCCTGGCGGCGTCCTGCGCCGATTCCGACTCGCCGCTTAAAAGCAGCGCGGCGATGTATTGCAGATAGGCCAGCGGGTAACGGAACAGCAGCTCGCGGGGCGCCCCGGCGAACATCTCCGGCGCGCCCTCAAACTCGGAGGAGTCGTTGGTAATGGTATCCTCGTTATCCAGCAGAGCAAGGATGCGCTCGGTCTCCCCGGCGCGACAGAGATAGGCATAGGCCGACTTGAACGCTTTTATCTCAAGGAACCATTCGCCCACCCGCCGATAGAGCAAGGATACCTCCGCATGATCGGTCTGCCTGGCGCGCAGAAATGCCAGCAGCACATAGTGGATGCGGTAAACGCCCTTTGCTTCGTCGTAATAAACAAAGGCGTTTTCCTGACGGAGCTTTTTTAAGATCTCGCCGGCATGTTTTTCCTCCGTCACATATCGGGCCTGTTTCTCCGTAAAGACGTCCATCACAGAGAGACGCAAAAGAAATGTACGGACCGTATCATCGTAAGCGTTGTAAAGAATCTTCTCGATCAAATCGTTGATAGCGCTGCTTTGGCCGATGGGTATCCCCTGTTCCAGCCCCAGCAGAATCAAGTAGGCGAGGGATATCCAGCCGCCCGTGTACTTGCTGACCTTTTCCAGAGCGTCCTCTCCCTGACGGAAATCCATCAGGGTACAGTAGGCGCGAAGCTCCTCATCAGTAAAACGTAAGGTTTGTTGGGACACGATGTTGCACAGCCCCTTGGCATTCAGCTCCGCGAGGTCGAGGAAGGAGGTGTCGCGCGTGATAAGAACAATATGAAAATCATCGGCCAACTCCGCTATAAACTGCCCGAAAAGTTCAGGGCGCAGGATATTTTTCGCGTAATGAATGTCGTCTATGACAAGGGTCGTATCCGGCACGTAATCAAGATCGTTCATCAGGGAAAGGAAAGCCCTGAGATGTAATGTGTCGGAGGGAACGCCGAAGCCTTTCAGCCGCCTGCCCGCTATTTCGTCCAGGCTGCCGGCCGCCAGCGCTACCCTGTCCCAAAATGCCTCCCGTGTATCGCTGTCCGAATAAAAGGATGTCCACATGACCCGCACGCCGCTTGTTGCGAGGAACTCCCGCACCGCCGTGGTCTTGCCGTAGCCCATAGGGGCCTCCACGATGGTCAGCGGATATTCAAATATGCTCACCAGCGCGCGGTTGACGCGCTCTCTTTTGAGCGTTTTGTTCTTTTTCATGTGATGACCCTCCATACGCTTAAATTTACCGGTGAGATATCATATATTGCCATGCTTTGCGCAACAGCACCATATTTTTTGCTCTTTATGGGTTTTCCGGTGTCAGTAGCTGCCGGAAGATTTATTTTCTCTGCGCCGTTTGTCAGGAGGCTTCGGAGCGTCTTTCGGAATCAACCAGAGATCGCCTTTTTTCTCTGCACCTTTAATCCTGCCTTCGTTACAATACTGAGTCACGATCCGGGTACCAACACCCCATTTTGCACTTATTTCTTTAATGGTTAGATAATCCATAGCGCATCTCCTTAATACCATTTTTTGTATTATATCACAAAGCACCGCATAATGCAACGAAATGCGGGATATAACGGATTTTTAATGCTGCATAGCTGATTACAACACCTCTTGAGTGCGACTAAATCGGAAAGTTAGTGCGGCCGCGCCGCGAAAATAGTGCAGCGGAAACGGAATACAGTGCAGTCGCGGCGGGCGATAGTGCGACCCGAGTTCTGCGCAAGTATATTAAGGAAATTAAATACGACCGGTCTAATAACATGTTCAAGATTGACATTACAATCCCTCATACGGATCCTGATGCTGATCCTGTCCTGGAGAAAGTGTGCTACGTAGAATGCCCGAGCTCATGAGGATCGACACGATCAGCTAATTGATATTCACCACGAAAACGCAGGTTTCATAGTCCCAATATGCAAAACCCAATAAATAAGCGGTCCCCGGCAACCACGTCAAAGACCGCATTTCTTCTTGTTAGCAAAAAACCGCCTATCGGCGGTAATATGCTTATAAGGGTGGTGGAGGCGGGGGGAGTTGAACCCGCCGTCCGAAAGAAGAGCCACAAGACCTTCTACGAGCGTAGGCTGTGTTTTAGAATTCGCTCCGTTGGCGCCCACAACCAGGCTTCGCCGGAGCTATCTCGATGAATGTCCCCGTTTAACCTCCGAGAATTGGCTAAAGAGTAAGCCTGCTAATATGACACCCCATGATCCGCTCCACAGGCGAGTGCGGGTGGGATGCTAGCTGCAATTAAGCAGCTAGAGCGTAATTTTCGTTATTGGCAGTTATATTAACTGTTCCACCGTTTTACGGGCTGATGGGACCCCGGCTCGCTTATCCTGCCACAACTTCCCCCGTCGAAACCATTTCGCCCCCAAATATTTAACATTTACATTATATATTAATTGCCATATTGCCTTAAAAATATAGCAACGACAGACATAATAACAACCCTCAAATAATTAAACAAATGGCGCCATATCTAACATAAGCGTAAACATAAACGTAAATTGATCAACACTATATATGACATAAGCCTACCACAAAAAAGCTTCGTCACATTACTGCCTCTGCCTATCCTTCATGGCCCGGTCCATTTCCCTTTTGGCATCCCGCGCGGCAATATCTTCCCGTTTGTCATACTTCTTTTTGCCCCGGGCCAGAGCCAGTTCAATTTTAGCCCATTTACCATTTTTGAAGTACATTTTAAGGGGGATTAAAGACAAACCTTTTTCCCTGGTTTGGCCGTAGAGCCGCATGATTTCCCGCCTATGCATCAACAGCTTGCGCGGTCGCTTGGGCTCATGGTTAAACCGGTTGCCCTGTTCGTAAGGGCTGATATGCATATTATACAGTACCAGCTCACCATTTTCAATCCGGGCATAACTATCCTGCAGATTAGCCTTGCCGGCCCGAATGGACTTAATTTCCGTACCAAACAGGGCAATACCGGCCTCATAGGTTTCATCAATATGATATTCATGGCGCGCCTTGCGGTTAACTATGGTTTTGGCCGACATGATAATCACCTCGATAATCAAAGCCCTGCCGTTATTTGAAGGCGAGGGCTTAATAATCCGCTAATGTATCAATAATACCTTAAATTTGTATCATCCAATAACATCAGGTAATTATTAATTATATCATTATCTGTTTATTTGTCAACCAACTGCGCATATGCCTTTCCTCTGGTTATATTGACCACCTCCAAGTCATATTTATATTTGCTTCGGGTCAATTCTCATAAACTTGGCACTGGCTTTAACGGCCACTTTACCGCCGGGCAGCACTATCCGCCCGCCCATCATAAAAAGCCGGCCTTTTTTTTCATCTTCGCACCATGATTCTACCACCAGTTTGGTTTTTACCGGCACCCCAAGGCTATACCGGGTACTCATCTCAACCGTCATAATGGAAATATCCTTCAGCCACAGCCACCAGGCCATCGTTTCATCAAGCAAGGCTGCAATTAAACCGCCATGCATATAGCCTGTCCAGCCCTGGTGCTCTTCCCTGGCCTCAAACTCGGTGCGACATAGATCGCCATCCATTTCAAATTTAAGTTTCAAGCCGATGGGATTGGCCGGGCTGCAGCCAAAGCACATATGATCGCCGCCCTTAATCCTACTCTGCAAAAAAATTTCACCCCCCGGACAATATCATTACATATTATAACCCATTGTGGCAATAGTTACCTGACAGGGGAAAGCCGAAAACCAACTTCGCAACAAGGCAAAAAAGGCAGAAAGCGGGCCAAAGCCGGTATACAGTGAACTCTTTCAGCTAAAGCTGAACATCGGGACTTCAGATGGGGATTCTACCCCACCCGAACTAAAAATAGGAAAGGGCTGTTGCATAACAGGCTAAATAGTTTATAGTGCGGCAGTTTTTTGCAAAGATACCGGATTATTATCGGAATGGTTGGCTAAATGTGGGAAAGGGAGCGTCGCTCACTACTCTAAGAAAGTAGTTTTGTGACACTCTCCTCCGAAATTTTATAAAAAGTTATTTATTTTAACATTTAACAAATTACAGATTTTTACGCAACGAATAATTGGGCGCTACAGCCTGTGAATATCGTTTTGTACATTTTGCAGCAATATCTCACTCTTTCTTATACGCTCTTCCATATCTTCGATGCGCGTGTCATCTTCACCACGTTCTTTCAACTCAGCCAGTTCATCTTTATTTTCTACAATTTCCTGTTCCAGTTCGTATGAAAAATTAATCATCTCATCATAGTTCATGCCTTTTCGATAACGCTGTCCAGGATCGCTGTAATCCAATAATACCCCTCCGCTCCTGTTTTAACAGCTATTGTGCCCGGAATATCAATATATATACAACCACAATGCAATTATTAGCATCTATTAACAAAGACTGGCACTTAAAGATAAAAAGATTTATAATCAACCTTAACTAAACCCTGCCAATGACATTAAACGGAGACTTAACTTTGAAAAAAATGTAATCCATCATACCGGACATTTCTTATAAAAGAGCTGAACGGGCTATTACAGCGCTCATACCTTTTTCTTTACAATTTGGGGAGGAGTATTTGCATGGAAAATAAACTATCTTTATTGGTCGCTTTAATTGCCTTTATCTTCGCCGCCAGCCTGATACCTATGAGTAAGATGAAGATGCGCGGCAAGGGAGTGCGCATCTGGCGCATCATAACTATGGCCCTGCTGGTTGCCGCAGCTTTTCTAGCCATGTTTGCACCGGTGCTGAACGGTAAATAACTTGCAAAACGCAAAGAAAACCGGGCTCAAGGCCCGGTTTTCCCATTCATTACCGTTTTGTTTCTTACAGTCTGGTAAGCAGGGGACCAAGGATCAATGAAATGGTACCTGCCACTTTGATCAGCGGGTTCATAGCGGGACCGGAAGTATCTTTACAAGGGTCACCCACGGTGTCACCAATAACCGCTGCCTGGTGAACCGGGTTGGGATTGCCGTTAATCTTCTTGCCACCCAAGGCGCCGCCTTCAATATATTTCTTAGCATTGTCCCAAGCACCGCCGGCATTGGCCAAGAACAGAGCCAGCAACACACCGGTGGTGGTCAGACCGCCCAGGAAGCCGGCCAGCGCCATAGCACCCAGACCAAAACCTACCAGAGGCGGAACGACAACGGCTACAACGCCGGGGAAGATCATCTTGCTGATCGCGGAACGGGTAGCGATGTCCACGCAACGGGCGTAGTCCGGCTTGCCGGTGCCTTCCATAATGCCAGGGATCTCTCGGAACTGGCGGCGCACTTCTTCCACCATTCCAAAAGCAGCTTCACCCACGGCACGCATGGTGCGAGCACCAATCAGGAAGGGTACCGCGCCACCGATAAACACACCCACCAGCACCATGGGGTCGGTCAGGTTAACAATAAATTTTCCGCCGGTAAGCGCCAGACCTTCCTGCATGTTGGGGTTGTGCTTAACGCCGTCAACGAAGGCGCTGAACAGAGCCAGAGCAGTCAACGCAGCGGAACCGATGGCAAAACCCTTGGCAATGGCAGCAGTAGTGTTGCCCACGGCATCCAGTTTATCAGTTTTCTCACGCACTTCGGGAGGCAACTCGGCCATTTCGGCGATGCCACCGGCATTGTCAGCCACCGGACCAAAGGAGTCCATAGCCACAACCATACCGGCGGTGGAGAGCATACCCATAGCAGCCATGGCGATACCATAAATGGACCACAGGGCGGCTTGGCCTTCAGGAGAATTCGACAGCACAGCCCAGAAGGAGAAGTAAATAGCAGCGGCAAATACCAGCATGGGAATGAAGGTAGATTCCATACCCACTGCCAGACCGTGAATTACGTTGGTAGCCGGGCCGGACTTGGAGGCTTCGGCAATTCTCAGCACCGGAGGCTTGTTGCTGGCTGTATAGTATTCAGTAAGCCAACCAACGGCTACGTTAACAATCAAACCGGCGGCAACAGCCATAAAAATACCGAATGAGACATTGCCAAAGGCCGCGCCGGATTCGGCAATACCGTCAGCCGGGAAAACAGTCTTGGCTACAAACCAGGTACCGATCAGGGTCAAAACGTTAGTGCTCCACAGACCTACGTTCAAAGCAGCCTGCGGGTTGCCGCCTTCACCGGTGCGCACGGTAAAGGTACCGATAATAGCGGCAATAATACCAACAGCGCCTACCAGCAGCGGGAAAATAACACCGGAGAAACCAAACAGTGTGTTACCGATCAGCATGGCGGCAATAGTGGTAGCGGCATAAGATTCAAATAAGTCGGCGCCCATACCGGCGGTATCACCAACGTTGTCACCAACGTTGTCGGCGATAGTCGCGGGGTTGCGCGGGTCGTCTTCCGGAATACCGGCTTCAACTTTACCCACGAGGTCGGCGCCCACGTCAGCGGCCTTGGTATAGATACCACCGCCGACCCTGGCGAAGAATGCTATAACAGAAGCACCGAAGGCAAAGCTGTTAATAATCAGCGGGCTTTGGAAAACAATATACAGTGTGGAAACACCCAGCAGACCCAGGCCGGCCACGGACAGACCCATAACGGCGCCGGCGCGGAAGGAAACCTGCAGGGCTTTGCCCAGACCGGAGCTGCGGGCAGCTTCAGCGGTACGGGCGTTTGATTTGGTAGTACTGTTCATGCCGATATAACCGGCAATGGCGGAGCAAACCGCGCCCACCAGGAATGAAATAGCGGATGCCGAACCTACAGGCAGGTGAGAACCGGGTTTTTGCTCAATAACAAACCCTGCGCCCCATAATAAAATGAAAATTACAATTGCGAACGGAGCAAGTGTTTTGTACTGGCGGTTCATGTACGCCATGGCACCCTCTTGAACAGCCTCGGAAAGCTGTTTCATTTTGGGTGTGCCCATGCTCTCCTTGAGCACCTGGGACATCGTGAAAAGGGCGAACAAAAGCGCAAGGGCGCCTGCTCCAGCGGCGTAATACGCCAAAGTTAAATTAAATTCCACTTCTAATTACCCTCCTCTTCCCCTAAGATAAACATTTTTTCACAATAACCACTATAATACCAAAAGCGCCGACAGGTATTCCTTATTCACCTCCTTTAAATAATAATATTTGATACAACTAATCCATTGTCCACACAAAAATTATAACATAGCGAGAAAAATTTAACAATTGCCTTTAATTAATACTATTAAAAAGCATAACAACTATTTCGCTGGCATTAAACTTAAGCGAATAAAAAAACCGGGCATATCCCGGATTTTTTTATCTTGACAAAACTACAAGTATCAATGAGGTAGCCGCAAAGCCAACAGCCACAAAAACAGTAATTTTAGCCAAAAAATCGTCCAAACCTTTTTTCTTGCCAAAAAAGGTTTCAGCGCCGCCGGCAATGGCACCGGACAAACCGGCACTTTTACCCGACTGCAGCAAAATTACGGTTATTAACCCCAAACTAAAAATCACCTGTAAAATAGTTAGAATTATTTTCCCAACAGCCAATTTTACTCCCCCTTATTAACTTAAAAACATTTTAATATACCGGGGTAGATAAAGCAACACCTATTGTTGCCGTTTAGTACTTACCGTTCTATTCCGGAAAAGAGCAATCAACTGCTTTCTGTTATCCTTTGCGACTGTCCTTGCGAACGCAGTAAAACAATCACAAGCTTCGAAGCTCCGAAGCCGGCCCCCAAGGAAATGCCAACTGTAAAGCGGAGATTGCCACGTCGCTTCGCTCCTCGCAATGACGCACTCTAGGCGTCCGCAGGTTTTATTCATAGCCATGACGGACTAACCGCCGGCAATGATGCTTCGGCTAAAGGTTAACGCAAATTATAGAACACCCGGCGGCCTTTAAACAAAGCTGTACCGGCCAATTCTTCCTCAATGCGCAGCAGTTGGTTATATTTGACCACCCGATCGGTACGGGAAGGAGCTCCGGTTTTGATTTGCCCCGCGTTGATACCCACCACCAAATCGGCAATGGTTGAGTCTTCGGTTTCCCCCGACCGGTGCGAGACAACGGCGGTATATCCGGCCTGTCTGGCCATTTCAATGGCGGCCAGCGTTTCCGTAATGGTGCCGATTTGGTTTAGTTTAATCAATATGGAATTAGCCGTATCGGATGCAATACCCCGGGCCAGCCGCTCAGTGTTGGTGACAAATAGATCATCCCCCACAATCTGCACTTTGTCCCCGATACGCTCGGTTAACTTTTTCCATCCATCCCAATCATCTTCGGCTAAACCGTCCTCTATGGAAATAATGGGATACTTTTCAGCCAAACGGGCGTAAAAATCAATCATTTCCGCCGCGGTATAGGAAACTCCTTCCCCGGCCAGCACATATTTGCCGTCCTGATAAAATTCGGTTGCCGCGGCGTCAATAGCCAGGGCCACATCATCTCCGGGGCGGTACCCGGCCGCTTCCACAGCCTCCACAAGCACCGCCAGGGCTTCCTCGTTGGAGCCCAGATTGGGGGCAAACCCACCTTCGTCGCCCACTGCGGTATTCATGCCTTTTTTCTTCAGCACGCCTTTTAGGGTGTGAAATACCTCCGTGCCCATGCGCAGCGCTTCGGCGAAATTCGCCGCTCCCACCGGCATAACCATAAATTCCTGGATATCTACATTGTTATCGGCATGTTTGCCGCCGTTTAGTATGTTCATCATAGGCACGGGCAACAACCTGCCCCCTGCCCCGCCCAGATAACGGTACAGCGGCAATTCCAGCGCTTTAGCGGCGGCCCGGGCCACAGCCATAGAGACGCCCAGAATAGCATTGGCCCCCAGTTTGCTTTTGTTAGGCGTACCATCCAAATCTATCATGGTCAGATCAATGCCAGGCTGGTCCACGGCGTCAAAACCGATAATTTCCGGTGCTATAATTTCGTTAACATTCTCCACCGCTTTGGTAACACCTTTACCCTTGTAGCGCCGGGGATCGCCATCCCGCAGTTCCACCGCTTCATAAGCCCCTGTGGAAGCGCCCGAGGGCACCGCGGCCCGACCCAGAGTGCCGTCTTCCAACAGCACATCCGCCTCAACGGTGGGATTGCCCCGGGAATCAAGTATTTCCCTGGCCAGTACATCAATTATCGTGGTAGACATCAGAAAACCTCCTCGGAACATAATGCATTTGTAATATTTATAATAGCATGTCCTAAAATCCAATAATTAGTTCATTATACGGCTCTCAACCTTTCAACACCCGCGGCCGAAGCAAACGGCGCCAATCACTCCAGCAAGTTGCGCCCCGTCATTTCAGGTGGTTTTTCCATGTTCAGCAGGTGCAGCACTGTCGGAGCCACGTCTTCCAGGCGGCCGGGACGTAATCGGGCGTTTTGGTGCTCCCGGCTGACCAGAATAAAAGGCACGGGGGCCGTGGTATGAGCGGTGAACGGATTCCCGGCTTCATCGGTCATCGTCTCGGCATTGCCGTGGTCGGCGGTAATCAGCGCCAGGCCCCCCGCCTGCCGCACTGCCTGTACCGCCCTGCCGATGCAGCGGTCTACTGTTTCCACGGCCTTGACGGCGGCGGACAGCACCCCGGTGTGCCCCACCATATCCGGGTTGGCATAGTTAACAATAATCACGTCATAGATACACTCGCTTATTTTATCTAAAAGAGCATCGGTGACCTGTACCGCGCTCATCTCGGGCTGCAGGTCATAGGTGGCTACTTTGGGCGAGGGGATTAATATCCGGTCTTCGCCCCGGTTCGGTTTCTCCACACCACCGTTGAAAAAGAAAGTCACATGGGCATATTTTTCGGTTTCAGCCAGACGCAGCTGCCTCAGGTTATAGTAACTGAGCACCTCGCCCAGGGTATTGACCAGCACCTGCGGACGGTAAGCCACCGGCGCGTCGATGGTTTTATCATATTGAGTCATACAAACATAATGCACCCGCGGCCGGTCGGCGGGCCGTTCGAAGCCATCAAAGTCAGCGTCTACAAAAGCCCGGGTGATTTGTCTGGCCCGGTCGGGCCGGAAATTAAAGAATATAATAGTATCGCCATCGGCTACCCTGCCCACAGGGTTGCCCCGGCCATCCACCACCACGGTGGGCTTGACAAATTCATCGGTCTCCCGGCGCCCGTAGGCCTGCTCCAACGCATCCAAAGCCGACGGAGCCCGGTATCCCTCACCCCGTATCATTGCGTAATAAGCCTCTTTAGTGCGCTCCCAGCGACGGTCCCGATCCATAGCATAATAACGCCCCATCACGGTAGCCGCTTGTCCGGTCTCCATCTTACGCATGCGTTCAACAAGAGGCTCTATGTATTCCCGGGCATTGGCGGGCGACACATCCCGGCCGTCCAAAAAAATATGCACATATACCCGCGACAGACCCTGGTCACGGGCCAACTCCAAAAGGGCGTATAAATGTTCAATATGGCTGTGCACACCACCGTCGGAGAGCAGTCCCATCAAATGCAAGGCGGATTTGCGTTCCCGCACCTTATCCATAGCCTCCAACAGCACCGGATTGTCGTAAAAGGAACGTTCCCGAATAGCCCGGCTGATCCTCGTCAATTCCTGGTAAACCACCCGCCCGGCCCCCATATTTAAATGGCCCACCTCGGAATTGCCCATTTGCCCCTCCGGCAAACCTACATTTTCACCGGAGGTACCCAGCACGGTATGAGGATATTGAGCCAGCAGCATATCCATGTTAGGCGTATCGGCCAAGGCAATGGCATTGCCCTCTTTCTTTTCACGCAGACCCCAGCCGTCCAGGATAAAGAGCGCCAAGGGCCGTTTATTGGCAGCCAAGACTTTTCCCTCCTCTATAATGGGTTCGATTTAATATGACAACCAGATTTTTATCCACCGCTCATTCTCTCTTTAGGTAAACAATTACCACATATAACAACACATATTAAAGCCGCCCCACACCCGACCCGGCACCGACAGCGTTCGTGATAATACCGGCGAAGCTGTCGGCCTTCAGACCGGCGCCGCCCACCAAGGCCCCGTCAATATCGGGCTGGGCCATTAATTCGGCGGTGTTGCCCGGTTTAACACTGCCCCCATATTGAATCCGCACTGCCCCGGCCGCCGTTTCACCAAACAAATCAACCAGCAGTTTGCGGATAAATCCGTTCACCTGCTGGGCGTCCGTCGCCGAAGCCGTGCGCCCGGTGCCAATGGCCCATACCGGCTCATAAGCCACCACCAACCCGGCGGCCTGCCGGGCCGTGAGTCCCGCCAGGGCACCTTCCACCTGACCGCGAACAACATCTTCCGTAGTACCCGACTCCCGCTCCTCCAGGCGCTCGCCCACGCAGACAATGGGTATCAAGTCATGAGCCAGTGCGGCGTGTACCTTTTTATTCACTGCCGCGTCAGTTTCTCCGAAATACCGGCGGCGCTCCGAGTGGCCCAGGATAACATAGCGGCAGCCCACTTCTTTAAGCATGCCCGGGGCAATTTCTCCGGTGTACGCCCCCTCGTTTTCCCAGTACATATTTTGAGCCCCCGAAACTATACCGGCTCCCTGTTTGCTCAGTTCCGCCGCCACCGCCGCCAGAGCTGTAAACGGCGGGCAGACCACCGTTTCCACCCCGCTTACCCCGGCCACTCGGCCGGCCAGCTCGCGCACAAAATTGACCGCCTCGCCGACGGTCTTGTACATTTTCCAGTTACCCGCTATGATGGGTACACGCACGACCAACACTCCTCTTTATACCACGCTTAGAAATCCCGTTCCAGAGCTGGACCCGGAACAAGGTCAACACATCTGGTTCTCCAGCAAATTCCAAGACTCCCACTTCTATAAGTGGGAGTTCCCATTTTTACTTCAGATAGGGCGGAATCCCCACCAGAAGCCCAATGTTCAGCTTTAACTGAACGAATTCACTAATAGCGGAAACTTCAAAAGGCTGCGCAACCCGGAATAATTTTCACCTGCGCAATAAACTATTTATCCTGCAAAGCCGCCACCCCGGGCAGCTCTTTGCCTTCCAAAAATTTAAGCGACGCGCCGCCGCCGGTAGAAATATGCGTAATCCTCCCGGCCACCCCGGCCTTTTCCACCGCCGCCGCCGAGTCGCCACCGCCGATGACGGTAACCGCTTGACTGTCCGCCAGCGCCCGGGCAATCCCCATCGTACCATGAGCAAACGGTTCCATCTCAAATACGCCCAAAGGTCCGTTCCATACCACTGTAGCAGCATTTTTAAGCCGGTCACTAAACTGCTGCACGGTTTGCGGCCCTATATCCAGTATCATACCGCCCTCGGGCACGGCGTTTACCGGCACCGCCCGGGCATCGGCATCCGGCGAGACCGCCGGGGCCACCACCACATCCACGGGCAGCAGCAGCTGCACCCTTTTTTCCTCCGCTTTTTGCATCAGCTGTCCGGCCAGTTCCACCTTGTCGGACTCCAAAAGGGACTTGCCTATATCAAGGCCGCCGGCCTTGAAGAAAGTATTGGCCATACCGCCGCCGATTAAAAGAACATCAACCTTGGTTAAAAGATTATCAATCACGCCAATTTTATCGGAAACCTTAGCCCCGCCCATAATGGCCACAAAAGGACGGCCCGGCGAGCCCAGCACCTGGCTCAGCATGGTAATTTCCTTTTCCATTAAAAAACCGGCCACCGCAGGAAGCAATTGCGCCACACCATAGTTGGATGCGTGGGCCCGGTGGGCTGTACCAAAAGCGTCATTTACCAGTATATCGCCCAAAGAGGCCAGCTGGCGGGCAAAGCCAGGCTCGTTTTTTTCTTCCCCGGGATAAAACCTGAGGTTTTCCAGCAGCAGCACTTCGCCTTCTCCCAGTTCATCCACTGCCTGCCGTACCTGCTCTCCGATACAATCGTCCACTTTGCGTACCGGAGCTCCCAGCAACTGTTCCAGCCGGACAGCAACAGCATCCAGCCTATAGCTTTCATTAACCTGCCCCTTGGGCCGCCCCAGGTGTGACATCAATATCACCCTGGCTTTTTCCCCGGCTAAATATTTGATTGTGGGCATTGCCGCTTTGATACGTGTATCATCGGTTACCCGGCCCTCTTTATCCAGGGGCACGTTGAAATCCACCCGCACCAGTACCTTTTTGCCGGATACATTCACATCCCGGACGGTTTTTTTGGCCATGAGATCCCCCCTACGGAAATATCAACCACGTTTATTGATAATATTATAATCCTCTTTTAGCAATGTATTCTACCAAATTGACGACCCGGTTGGAATAACCCCACTCGTTATCATACCAGGCCAGCACCTTGATCATGTCTTCCCCTATTACCATCGTGGAAAGCGCATCTACAATAGAGGAATGGGGGTCACCGTTATAGTCGATGGAAACAAGGGGCAGTTCGCTGTATCCCAGTATACCCTTTAACTCACCCTCGGATGCATCTTTTAAAATCGCATTGACTTCTTCCCGGGTAACTTTCTTCTGCAGCTGCACCACTAAATCAACCAGTGAGACATTAAGGGTGGGCACCCGCATGGCCATACCATTGAGCCGCCCCTTCAGCTCAGGCAGCACCTGCGCTACTGCCCGGGCCGCTCCGGTAGTGGTGGGAATAATGGAATTAAAAGCCGCTCTGCTGCGACGCATATCCTTGCTGGGCATGTCAAGAATTTGCTGGTTATTGGTCACCGCGTGCACCGTAGTCATCAAACCCTTGACAATGCCGAATTTATTAAGCAGCACCTTGGCCACGGGGGCCAGGCAGTTGGTAGTACAAGAAGCATTGCTCACAATATTATGCTTGACCGGGTCATATATACCCTCATTGACACCCATCACCAATGTCAGGCATTCCCCTTTGGCCGGCGCCGATATAACCACTTTTTTAGCCCCGGCCGCCAGGTGGGCGCCGGCCTTCTCCGGATCGTTAAACTTGCCGGTGGACTCCACCACTATATCCACACCCAGTTTCCCCCAGGGCAGCGCGGCGGGATCCCCCTCGGATAACACTTTAAATTGCTGGCCGTTAACCGCAATAGTATCATCATAACCTTTTATATCATCATCCAGCCTGCCATGAATAGAATCGTACTTTAACGTGTGGGCAAGCGTACTGGCGAACATATCGTTTGCCGGCAGCCTTCGGGATTTATGATTAACGGCCACCACCTCAATTTCCGGGTGGCTCAATGCTGCTTTCAATACCAAACGTCCAATCCTGCCAAAACCGTTAATCCCCAACTTTACCGCCATTATTACTACCCACTCCTTTCAATAGTATACATTAGTCGCTATTTTTTAATTAAATATGTTATACTCTATTCGCTAATCTATAAATTGTTTCCTCCTTTTCGGCACGCAATATCGCAAAAAAAATAGAAAAAAGGAACCGCCGGGCAGTTCCTCCTCAGATAGGTTAATATCGTTTTCTTTTTCTAATAGGCGGTACGTTCATTTCATCGCGGTATTTGGCTACCGTACGCCGTGAGATTTTAACACCGCGCCGGTTAAAGATATCCGCAATCTGTTGATCATTTAACGGCGTTTTGGCGTCTTCCCCGTCAATAATCTCGCGCAGTGCTTTTTTGATGCTTGCGGCGGAAACCGCAGGCCCTCCTGCGTTGCTCAAACCGGAAGAAAAAAAGTACTTCATTTCAAAGACGCCCTGGGGTGTCTGAATATACTTATTTGAAGTGGCTCTGGACACAGTAGACTCATGCAGACCCACAATGTCGGCCACCGTTTTAAGGTTTAACGGTTTTAAATATTTAACCCCATAATCCAGAAAGTCACGCTGCAGGTCAACCAGGCATTTAGTAACCTTGTACAGGGTCAGGCGGCGCTGCTCAATACTTTTAATCAACCAGGCCGCGGCATTTAGTTTATGCTCCACAAATTTTTTAGTTTGGCTGTCGCCCGCATCCTGACCCAGTACGGCCCGGTAGGTGTTGTTGATAGTCAAACGAGGCACCGAAGTATCGTTGGTAATAATTACATACTCACCATCCACTTTATTCAGCACAATATCCGGTACGATATACCGGTTATCATTGACACTGCTGAAATTGCGCCCGGGTTTGGGATCCAGGGTTTTCAGCAAATCAGCCGCCCGTTGGATCTCCTGCACCGGTACGCCCAGCACCTGAGCCATACGGCTGTACTTGCCGTCGGCTAAATCCATGAGATGCCTTTCCACTATCACGTAAGCCAGCGGATCATTAATACCAAGATAAGTCAATTGCAGCAGCAAGCATTCTTGCAGCGAGCGGGCCCCTACCCCCGGCGGGTCGAAAGATTGCACAATCTTTAATGCCTCCAGCACCTCGTCGGCGGCGGCCCCCACTTGATTGACTATTTCATCAATTGAACAACCAAGATAGCCATGATCATTTATATTACCGATAATATATTCAGCAATATCTCTTTTACGTTTGGCACACCGGACCAAACCAAGCTGCTGTATTAAACATTCCATTAAATTCGGCGCGCGGCTGACATAATGCTCATAGCTATATTCATTTTGTTCCCGGCTCACTTCGGAACGGGGCATACCCAGATCACTGCTGTCATGAAAATAATCCTGCCAGTCAATGTCATATTCCTTTTCCTTTTCGTTTTTGTTTTCCTTTTCTCTTTCCCCTGCGCCTGATTCGACAGGTGATGGTTCCTCTGTACTCACCTTTTCGTAATCTTCCCCGATTTCCAGCAACGGGTTCTCCTGAAGCTGCTGTTCCACATAAGTGCCCAGTTCCAGGGAAGAAAGCTGCAAAACGGTAATGGCCTGGCGCAATTCGGGAGTCATAATTAATTTTTGAGTTTGCACGATGTTTAGCCCGTAACCCATGCGCATAGCCAGATACTCCTCTCCTAATCAATTGGCATAAAATTTTAAATACTTAAAATATATAATTCTACACGCACTTGCAAAAATCCTGCCTACATTTTTATATTTCAATATATTCAGCAAACCGGGAAATGATTACAGACCGCGGGGGTTCCAAGGGGTTCCATTAGTAGTCCGCATCTATGTGCGCGCACCCAACACTTCGGACATACCCCGCAACTTATAACCCCGTCGGCATATCACCCGCCCGCAGTTTTTCCGCCATCCGATCCAATTTGCGCAGGCGGTGATTAACTCCCGATTTGCCCAGCGGCGGATTAGCCATTTCGCCCAGCTCCTTTAAGCTGGCATCCGGAAATTTTATGCGCAGCTCAGCAATTTCTCTCAGACCCGGGGTCAATTTATCCATACCGATAACCCGGGCTACAATAGCAATGCTATCTATTTGGCGCAGCGAAGCATCCACCGTTTTATTCAAATTGGCGGTTTCACAATTAACCAGCCGGTTTACCTGGTTGCGCATCCCCTTGTATATCCGGGTGTTCTCAAATTCAAGCAGTGCCGAGTGAGCGCCCATAATATTAAGACACTGCACAATTTGTTCGCTATCCTTGAGATAAACTACGAACCAAGCTTTACGCCTGCTAATTTTAGCCGCCAGGCCAAACTTCTGCAGTAACCGGCAAATATCGGCGGCGTGCCGCCCTTTACTGGTGATAATCTCCATATGATAATTACCGCCCGGACTGTTCACCGAGCCGCCGCCCAAAAAAGCACCGCGCAAGTAAGCGCGCCTGCAGCAATCACGGCCCACCAAATCCTGCTGTATACCTTCACGCAGAGAACCATCCAACCTTTGCAGACCCAGTTGTACCAACATGTCACGCAAGCCCTCCTGGGGTGGTATGCGCACCCAGTAAACATTGTTCTTGCGCAGGCGCACCTTCTTTTTAACCAATACCTCGGCCTGCATGCCGAAAAGCTCCTTGACCAATTTAAACACCTTACGGGCTACAGCGGCATTATGGTTTAAAATATTTATCGACATCTGCCGCCCGCTCAACTGAAGAGAACCATCCATTTTAATCAGAGCGACCAGCTCGGCCATTTTGCAGCACTGCCGCGAGCCCATCACCCTGGCCAATTCATTTTTAGTCAGCGTGGAAAAACTCAACAAATCCACCCCCGGAGAAACCAGCGCATCATGTACGCAGCTGCTTGATTGGATAAACACCGGCCACATCCAAATGCTATCTGCGGATATAATTCTACGGCATAAACGACTTTTTGAACAAAGCTTTCGCCGTCCCGATAAGCGCCGGACTACGACCGTATAATATCCTCCACTATCGTTCGCTCCAGCGACCCGGTCAGCAAACCCTCCAAATCCAGCGCCTGTTCGGCATCCAGCGCCTGTTCCAAGCGAGGCCTGGTAGCCGGATGCTTGGGCAGAAACAAGGTGCAGCAGTCTTCATAGGGCAGCACTGATGTTTCATAAGTACCAATAGCCTGCGCCCGGTGGATAATTTCCAGCTTATCCATGCCCACCAGCGGACGCAGCACGGGAATATCGATTACCTGGTTAATCACCCGCATGCTTTCCAGCGTTTGGCTGGCCACCTGTCCCACACTTTCACCGGTTATCAGCGCCAACGCCCCTTGGTTATCCGCAATCCTGGCGGCCAGGCGAAACATCATGCGCCGCATAATAGTCACCCGCAGCTCCTCGGGGCAGCTTTTTTGAATTTCCTTTTGAATATCGGTAAAATGCACTATATGCATTTTAACTCGCGTCGTGTAATCCGTCAAAACCCGACACAGATTTCGCACCTTTTCCAAGGATTTTTCACCGGTAAAGGGAAAGCTGTAAAAATGCACCGCTTCAATTTCAATACCCCGTTTCATAGCCATATAACCGGCCACAGGGCTGTCAATGCCCCCGGACAGCAGCAGCAGTGCCTTGCCGCTGACCCCCACGGGCAAACCACCCACCCCCGGCATATCATTGGCATAAACAAAGGCATTTTTCTCACGGATTTCCACCCTCACTCTGATTTGGGGTGTATGCACGTCTACTTTAAGACCCGGAAAATTATCCAGCAGATAACCGCCAATCAAACCGTTAAGCTCCGGGGAGGTACGGGGAAATTGTTTATTGGAACGTCTGGCCTCTACTTTGAAAGTCAGCGGCTCTCCGGCAGGCATCAAAACACGGGCCGCGGCATCCCTAACCGTCGCCAGCGCCCCCTCGCAAATAACCCGTTCGTCCAGCGGCAAACGCAATGCCAGGCTGACTCCCACAATACCAAAAACCTTGCTTAATATATCCAGCACCCGGGCGGGCTCGGCTTCACTTTCCACTATAATGCGGCCGTATACCCGCCGCACCCGGGACGACCCCAATTTTCTCAGCGCCCGGCTGATGTTATCCATCAGCCGGCGCTCAAAGGCCGGCCTGTTTTTGCCTTTAAGCCCGATTTCTCCGTAACGAATCATATATGTATTATTCATGGCTCATCGTTCCTTTCAGCATTGGAAAATACATCTTAATTATATAAAGCATACAATTCCTGAACCACGGCTGCTGTTTGCTCCACCGCGTAATCAATATCCCCCTCCGTATTCAACGATGACAGGCTGAACCGCACCGCCCCTTCCAGCAGTTCCCCTTTAACGCCCATAGCCTTCAATACGTGGCTGCCCGGACTTTTCCGGCTGGCACAGGCCGACCCGGTGGAGACATAAATACCTCGCTCCTCCAGCGAATGCAGCAGTATTTCGCCGCGCAGCCCCGGAAATGACAGATTAACAATATGCGGGGCGCAACGCAAGTTCTCCCGCCGGCAGGGAGGCCCGTTTAATACGGCGCCCGGCACCGCCGCCAGTATGCCCTCCGCCAGCTTTTTTTTCAAAGGGAAGATTCTCTCCGCCGCCCCGCGGGCTTCCCGGGCAATTACCGCGGCCGCCGCTCCAAAACCCGCAAGGCCGGGCACATTTTCAGTACCCGAACGCCGGCCGTGCTCCTGTCCGCCACCAGCTACCAAAGGCAGCAACTGAGTATGCGGCGCCACATAAAGCGCCCCCACCCCTTTGGGGCCATGCGCTTTGTGGGCGCTCACCGACAACAAATCCACACCCAGCTCCCCGGGCCGCAAAGGCAACTTACCGTAAGCCTGTACCGCATCGACATGCCACAGCAGCTTGCGCCCTCCCCTGCGAAAATCAGCCAGCACCTCGGCAATTTCGTCCAGTGGCTGCACCGTACCCACTTCATTATTTACGTACATTACCGATACCAGATAGGTATCCTCCCGCAATGCCTCCCGCAATTGCCCGGGTTGCACCGCTCCCTGCTCATCAACAGGCAGCACCGTCACTTGAATGCCTTGTTCCTTTAGCTGCCCGCAGGCATTTAAAACGGCGGGGTGCTCCACCGCCGTGGTAACCACATGCTTTCCCCACCGGCCGGGCAACGCTCCTTTAATAGCTAAATTAATTGCCTCCGAACCCCCGCCGGTAAACACAATTTCGCCGGGTCCCGCCCCCAAACTGGCGGCCACGGCCTGCCGCGCCCGGCTCATAACCCGGTCGGCCTCAACGCCCATTTTGTGCAGGGAAGACGGGTTTCCGTAATGCTCCTCCATCGCCTCCGCCACGGCCCGTACTACCGCCGAATAAGGACGGGTGGTAGCGCTGTTATCCAAATATACCTGAAGCCCTGTCATAACCGCCACTTCCTCAAACTCTAAATTAAAGCCATACGGCGTTTCATATTATTTCATAGTATACCGCAAACCGAACAGCGTCAAGCAACACCTCGAACAATAGCGAATGCTGCAGAGACATGCAAAAAAAACAGGCAAAGGCACCGGAAAATCAAATCCGGTGCCTTATTACAGCCGTCCGTTACTATGCTTGTACTTTATCCACTCTTCAACAAATTAACGGCCCGCACAATCGGCGGTTTTGTCATCCATTAACCCAATTTTAAAACGCCGCGCTATCCCGTTCGCCCCCGGCCTGCTTGGGCCGGATATAATTATTTATATAAACTACCCGCTCCGGGTGACGGCGATCGCCATATATAAGTTTGATAAGCAGCTGAGCCAGCCTGCCGGAGTGATGGCGCGCCACTTCCCCTTCCTGCAGCAGCTCGCCCGAAATTGGCATTACCCCCAGATCTTGAATATTTTCCAGATCCGCCTCGACCGGCACGGCACCCTCTTTGCGATACCGGCCCGCCACCCAGGCAGGTACATTTTCCGTGTTGACAACCATATAATCTATTATTTCACCGGCATGTTCAATAATAGCCTGTAAGTGACGGGAAGCCGAGTAGCCGTCGGTCTCACCGGGCTGAGTCATAACATTGCAAACATAAATTTTAGCCGCCCGCGCACGGGCTATAGCCTCGGGAATACCCTGCACCATGAGCCCGGGCAGGATGCTGGTATAAAGACTCCCCGGCCCCATAATAATAGCGTCCGCGTCCCTGATAGCTTCCAAAGCTTCCTTGGTGGGACGGCAGTTATCCGGGTCCAGAAACACCCTCATTATTTGTTGGCCGCTTTTCGGTATCCTGGATTCCCCGCACACTACCGAACCATCTTTCATTTCCGCACACAGCCGAACATCGGCCAAAGTAGCCGGAAAAACCTGGCCCCGCACCGCCAGCACCCTGCTGAGACCACGCACCGCCCGGTCAAAGCCGCCGCTGATGCCACACAAAGCCGCCAGCAAAAGATTGCCCATATTATGCCCCTTAAGCTCCCCCGCGGCAAAGCGATATTGCAGAAGCTCCTCCATTAGAGGCTCCCGGTCAGCCAAAGCCACCAGACAATTGCGCACATCGCCGGGAGGCAATATGCCCAAATCCCCCCGCAGCCGTCCCGAACTGCCGCCGTCATCAGCCACTGTAACCACGGCAGTTAAATTACCGGTGTATTCCTTAAGCCCGCGCAATAAAACCGGGATTCCCGTACCACCGCCGATAACCACCACCCGCGGCCCTTTTTCCAAACAGCGCCGGTTATAAACGACATCCACCAGCCTGTTTCCGCCCGGCATAATAGCGTTAATTACCGAAAGCAAAGCCCGGCACAATCCGTAAACCATCAAAGCGGTACCCGCGGTCATAAAAAGGATACCCGACAGCACAGTGCGGCTTTGCCCCGCAGTCCCGTACAACAACTTTTGCAGCCAGAATCCCGTGGCCGGCAGGTAGGGAAAAACCGCCAGCGCCACACCGGCAAATAGCAGCACCCCCCCCAGCAGCGCCAGCAACAGCCAGCGTTTAATAAACATACCCGGATACAGCCACTTGGTCATCTTTTTAGCGCCCCCCGTATACCCTCCGCAAGAATAAGATCCTTTAACCGCGACACCGGTCATTTAATCAAATGGAGCAAACTACTATATTGTATCCGCTCCAGATAACTATTCTCATATTTTATCGAATTCCAAGACCCCCATTTCCACAAATGGGAGTTCCTGTTTAGATGGAAATTCCGGTTTTTACTTCAGGTGAGGCAGAATCTCCATCTGAAGCCCCGATGTCCAGCTTTAGCCGAACGAGTTCACTGAAGCCGCAGGCACGTTTTATTACAATTACATTAGCCAACCCGGCCAATGTCTCTGTGACTTACCGTCACCCGGTAATCCTTGCCTCGCAAAACATCCCCCAACCGGTTGGCCAGGGCCACGGAGCGGTGCATACCGCCGGTGCAGCCGATAGCGATCATCAATGTGGTCTTGCCTTCCTCAATATAACAAGGTATAAGAAACTCCACCAGGTCGGTAAATTTATCCATAAATGCCGTGGTAACCGGCGAATTGAATACAAAGTCGCGCACCATCGGCTCATTACCGGACAATAGCCGCATAGCCGGGTCATAATATGGATTGGGCAAAAAACGCACGTCAATTACCAGATCACTGTCCATGGGAATGCCATATTTAAACCCGAAGGAAATAACCGTAATCAGCAGTTGGGAATTATCCCCTTCGCCGCCGAACAGATCCGCCAGTTTATCCTTAAGTTCCTGAGGCTTTAAATTAGAGGTATCTATAATCTTTCCGGCCCGGCCTCTAACTTCCTCCAGCAATACCCGCTCCTCCCGGATATTGCGCAGCACTTCGCCATGCGTCCCCAAAGGATGGCGGCGGCGGGATTCTTTATATCGCCTTACCAGCACCTCATCCGAAGCCTCCAGGAAAAGAATCTCGTATTCAATACCGCCCTGTTCCAGCTGGCCCAGCACTTCGGACAGGGACTGAAAAAACTCCCCGCCCCTTATATCCACAACTAATGCTATATTATTAATACTCCGGTTCGTTTGTGCACATAGTTCGGCGAACTTGGGGATCAAAGTGGGCGGCAAATTATCCACACAAAAATAACCCATATCTTCAAGACAACGCAGCGCCTGGGTTTTTCCGGCACCGGACAGACCGGTAACAATAACCATATGTGCAGGCAACAGACACCCACCCTTTCTATGTCAACTCATTAAGGTCAATTCATTAAGCCGCGGTTAGATCATTTACCCACATTCCGGTCAACTATAAGCAGCTTATCTGCTCACTCCCCGGCACAATAGCCGAATTATTCCCCCCGTTCCCCGCCACATCGGATATCACGACAGCGGCGGCGCAGCCCGCCCGGCCAAACCGGCACTCCCCCGCCGATACTCCGCGGCACCCGCCGTTTGTTCAACCGGACAGGCATTTAACACCTTTTCCGGGGGCACCCGATACTTGTCCAGCAGTTCGATACCGATATCCTGCGCACCTACCGTTTCGGGGTAATGGGCGTCACTGTTCACCACCAGCAATGCCCCCCAGCGCAGCGCGGCCCGTACCACCTCATCCCGATCGTAATGATGTCCGGTATTTATTTCCAGGGCACACCCGGTATCCGCACAGGCCCGGGCCACCTCATCCATATCTACCGCCATCACCAGGCCGGGGTGGGAGATAAAAGTCAGCGTGTTATTGCGCACGGCAGCCACCAGCGCCATAGTATTGGCCTCGCGCATCCTCTCCCGCACCCACCCGAACGTCTTGCCAATTCTATTGGGCAATATCCAGGTCAGCGTTTTCCACCAGGGCCGGCACCACACCTGGGGATGCAGACCCGCGATCAATATATCCAGCTCACCGGCTATATCCGCCGGTATGTCAATTTCCCCACGCAGGCCGATTACATTAGCTTCAGCGCCCACCAGCACCCGCACCGAGTAAAGCTCAGACAGCCGGGCCGCCTGCTCCTTCAGCTCGCGGTATACCCCGGCATCTTTAACACCGATAAACATGCCCCGGGGCCCGTGATCGGTAATGGCGACCTCCGCCAGGCCGCGCCGGGCCGCCGCCGCCACCATTTCCTCCGGCGCGGCATGACCGTCGCTGTATCGGGTATGCGTATGCCAATCGGCAAACAGCTGCATAGCACCATTTCCCCTGTTTAAATCCCCCACGGTTAAACCGTTTACAACCAACAGCCGGGGGACCCGGTTTCAATCTCAATCCTTCCGTTACTATAGCATAGTCTGCATGGATAATATTCATACCGCAAACCGCGCGGCAAATATAAATCTAATTGTAGATCTTCATAGCGCCTTTGCTTCAAAATTTATAAAGCACACTGATACTATTTTACCACACAAAAGTTCAAATTAATTTTTACATGCACGCTTACAGCGTTTTTTGCGTAACCGTGCCTTACCGAGCATAATATTTTTACTGTTACTACATAAATTTAACTAGTCAAACCAATGTTATACAAAAATACACAAATTCCTGCCGGCTTGTCTTTAAAAATTATGGAAAAACAGTTATACTATATATTGGTAAATAGAATCTGTTTCAGGGCCAATGAAAAGTTGAAACCAATCAAGAGCTTCTTAAGGTAACCATATTTAATAATTGACGTAACAACCACGCGCACGCGGATATACTAAAATTGAACTTTTGCAAAGGATGTGAATGTATGCAAGAATTAATTAATATTGACATAGGCCATCTTTTAAGCGATAAAGACCCGGCCAACTTTGTCTCCGAAACCGAATATGCTAATTTTACCGCCAAACACGGACAGGCGTTTGCCGAGTTTCAAGCACCGCTCAAGGATAAGACATCCCCCATCACTCTTTCCTTCGGTGAGGAAAAGGCCATCCCCCGAATAAAAGAGCTGGCCCGCGAACTTGGTGAAAAATATGACCATGTACTGCTGCTGGGCATCGGCGGGTCGGCGCTGGGAGCCAAAGCAGTGCTGCAGTTTTTGCACGGTCCGTTTTATAATCTGGAAAAGCATGCCCAGCCCCGGCTGTTTATACTGGATAACCTGGACCCGGTACTGCTAACCAAGGTCCTGGATGTTATCGATATGGCCAAAACAGCCATCATTTACACCAGTAAATCGGGCTCGACCCCGGAAACAGCGGCGCAGTTTATCTTCTTTTACAACAAATACAAAGCGGCAGGCGGCCGTCCGGAAGACATCGTTATAATTTGCGACCCCGGCGACAACGGCATCAACCACATCGCCCAACAGCTGGACTGCCGCTTGCTGCATATCCCCCGGGACCTGCCCGGCCGGTATTCCGTTTTATCTTCAGTGGGCTTTCTTCCCGCTGAAATTACCGGTATTGACAGCGCCCGGCTGCTTTCCGGCGCGGCAGCGGCACACCAATCCATCATCAACACTCCTTTGCCGCAAAACGCCCTTTTTGCCCTGGGCAGCTGTCTTTATGAGCTGTCCACGCAGGGTAAATCCATGCACGTGCTGTTTAATTACAGCAGCCTGTTGTTTGAATTCGGTTTATGGTTTGTGCAATTATGGGCCGAAAGCCTGGGTAAAAGACTATCCCTGGACGGTAAAGTAGTCCACGCGGGCACCACACCGCTGGCCAGTCTGGGGGCCACGGACCAGCACTCCATACTGCAGCTTTTTAAAGAAGGCCCCGCGGATAAAGTGCTTGGATTTGTGAAAATAGACAGTCTGCCCGCGGACGTTACTTTAACGGAAGCATTTCCCACAGAGAAAGAATACGCCTACTTCACAGGCCACTCCATGAGCGAACAGCTGGACATTGAGCAGTTGGCCACCGAAATGAGCCTGGTCGGAGCCGGCAGGCCCTGCTATCGGATCACCTTGAGAGAAATATCTCCGGAAGCGCTGGGCGCACTGCTATATTTCTACGAAGCGCTGGTAGTATACACAGCCAAGCTGTGGCACATCAACCCCTTCAACCAGCCCGGTGTGGAAGAAGGCAAGAACATCACCTATGCACTGATGGGCCGGCAGGATTACAGCCGGCGACGCCCGGAGTACGAACAAGCCATGCAGCGATTTAAAAACGGGGTCAGGCTTAAACTTTCTTAAACCAACTGCGAACCGGGGTTCTAAATACGGGATAGGCTGTCAGCAAACAGCCTGTCCTTTTTTAAACACCAATTCAATGAGCATTTCCGGGATCAAGCTATCTGCATCACCAAACCGCCCGGCCACTAGTGCAGCCCGACCGTCCGGCCGGCAGGCCGCCACCATCCGACCATCCGGCCATCGGCCGCCAGCCAGCGGTCTGCCCTATTTTTTACCAACAGCTATTGACATACCTGTAGATATGAAGTATATTAATTAATAAAACGGAAAGAATATTCCGTCTCTTAACAAAAAAAGAAGGAGCGATGTCCCCAACCATGGTCCCTGTTAAATCAGAGAAGGTTATTAGCCAAATGGAAGAAAAGAAGAAAAAAATACTCAACTGCGCCAAAGAAATATTTGTCCAAAAGGGCTACATGAATACCCCGGTACGTGAAATCATAGATGCTTCCGGTTATGGCACCAGTACTTTTTACCGTTACTTTGCAGACAAAGAAGACTTGCTGAATACATTATTATCCGACTTTCTGGATCACATTATAGACAAGGTTAACCGGTATTTTAAGCAGGAAGAAGACGTACACAAGCGTTTTGTGGAAAGCAAGCGGGTAATCATGGAGGTTTTTGCCGAGAACCCGGAGTTGTCTGAAATCTACAGCCGGGTGGCCGGGCTAAGCACATCAGTTGATAAATGCCTGAAGAAATTTGATGAGAGGTATCTTTGGTTCGTGCACCAGAACATTGCCTACGGAATAAAGCACGGTTTCTTCAAGGACTTACCCATCGACCCCATCTGCCACTCCATACTGGCGATAATCAAGTATGCCGTTTATAAATGGGTGGTCTTAAAAGAAATAACCAGCACGGAAATGATTGAAATGGTAGGCTCTTTTCACCGGTGCCTGGGAGAAGGACTGTATCAAAAAAAACCAACCAAGCAGTACCCTGTGGATTAGCCGGCCAATCAAGGGACCGGTCGTAAATGCCAATATCCAACGGCACCACGGCACACATCGCAATACTACCGCCAGCACCGTCCTGTATATCACCCGGCCGCGTACAAACCGACAATCACTTTTTAAAATAGTAAACTCGTTCAGCTAAAGCTAAACATCGGGACTTCAGATGGGGATTCTACCCCACCTGAAGTAAAAATAGGAACTCCCACTTATAGAATTGAGAGTCTCGAACTTGATTAAATAGTAAAGAAGGTTTGGTCTATGTTAACCCAAAGCTCAACCAATAACATAACCAAGACCGAAAATCAAGCAGGCTTTTTAAGTGCAAGAAAGGCAGCTATAAATATCCCCATGGGAAATGCGGTTATCGAAGGACCGGTGGCAGGGATCATATTAAGCGGCATGCAACTCAGTAAAGAGATGGACAGCTTTCGCCAACCGGATGTGCAATTGCAATCCCTGGTGCATATCGCCGGCCTGCCCCGCGGCCGGGTTTACATAGTGCATAAGGGGAGAACAATCGTAGGTTACGTTACCTTTCACCTGCCGGATACATGCTCCCGCTGGCATGATCATCCAAGGATTATTGAAATAGGCGGTATTGAAGTAACCAGGGAATGGAGAAGCTGTCATGTAGGCGGTACGCTTTTAAAATTCGTTTTCCGCGACGAATTCTGGGAGAACTTTATAGTCATCGGCCTGGAAAGCTTCCGCAACTGGGATCTTAAAGGCAGTCATTTAAACGTATGGGAATACCGGGATATGATGGACAGACTTGTCCAGCAGGTCAGCTTCAATCCTTGCTTTACTAGAATGTATGATGTCCTGGAACATCCCGCCAACGCACTGATAGCCAGGTGCGGTGTGCATGTAAGTTTGGATGATTGGCTGTTCTTTAAACAAATAGCCGCCAGGCCGCCAAGAAGTCAAGCTTAAACTCACTGTTAATCTTTAAATACAGCATTATATAAAGGCACAATATACAGAAACTTCTACAGAGCGGTCAAAATAAATTTCTCAACTACTTCGGCCACCCCGCACTCATCATTGGTACGACAGACGTAATCGGCATGCTCTTTGATTTCCGGACGAGCATTGCCCACCACCACACCTAATCCGGCAAAATCAATCATTTCCAGGTCATTATAACCGTCTCCCACCGCGATAACCTCACCCTGCGCTACGCCGTAATGCGCGGCAATGGCCGCCAAAGCATCGCCTTTATTACCAAGCGGGTGGGAAAACTCCAGAAAATTGGGTTTTGACTTGGTTATATGCAGTTTATTCCCCAACCGGGGCCGCACCTCGGTAAGCAAGCTATCAATCAACTCCTCCCGGGCAACCACCACTATCTTGGTGGGGTCCTGGCCCCGCTCCCGCAGAAAGGCCGCCAGGTTCCCCACTTCTGTCATGGGAATGCGGGAAATAGCGGTATAAAGCTCGCTTTCCTTGGTCTGCCGAGCTATGTAGGGCGTGTCATCCACATAAACATTGATATGGTAGCCATACCGGTTCACCAACTCGAGCACCTCCAGCGCTGAATCAAGCGGCACCGGCCGATGGAACAAGACATCGCCGGTTACGGGATGTTTCACTAAAGCCCCCTGATAAGTCATCAGATACTCCGCTACTCCCAATTCTTGCGCAAAAGGCAGCGCCGAGCGAAACATCCGTCCGGTAGCCAGAGTCACCCGCACTCCTGCCTCACGGGCTCGCACCACAGCCTGACGCGATTGCTCGGGCACTAGCAACTGGGAATTCAGCATTGTATCATCTAAATCAACAGCTAACAATTTATAATTACGTTTGCTCAATTTGGGCCCTCCCGGCAGATTGCCATACTTAGTCAACCTATCCTGAAAAAGCTCAGGATTCTTTTCTTCCGACATGCTTTTAACTGTCATTGCGAGCGCAGGCAAAGCAATCTCAGACTCCGCGGCAGGTCCCCAAAAAAATGCGGGCTGTTCATCCTCCGCTGTTGCCGCACAAGCGGCATGGATATCTTTCAGGATATTATACCACATATTAAAAGTTATCCCGGTCCAATATCCACAATATCCACCGGAAAGATAGCTTTAAATAACGAACCTATCGGCAACCTTTTGCAATTCCAATGATAATCGTTCAAGATTTTGTGCGTTGCCTGTAAGCTGCTCCATAACCTCTGTTTGCTTGTCGGCTGTACCGGCTACGCCCTGTATGGCCGAAGATATTTCCTGGGTAGCCGCGGTAACCGACTGCATTTCATCCGCCAGATATTCAACATGAGATATTATTTTTTCAAAAGTACCGCTTACGTCGGACACAACCGCCAAACCGTTTTCCACCTGTTCAATGCTTTCATTAGTACTGCGTACAGCATCTTCGGTTTCCTGTTGGGTAACTGCCACCAGATTACGAATTTTTTTAGCCGCGCCGGCACTTTGTTCAGCCAAGCCCCTCACCTCATCGGCCACCACGGCAAATCCACGGCCGTACTCACCCGCCCGGGCCGCTTCGATAGCCGCGTTTAAAGCCAACAAATTAGTTTGCTCGGCAATTGATGTAATAATATTAATAATTTCAGATATCTGCCGGGCCGACTGATTAAGTCCCTGAATTACTTCTCCGCTCCTGGCCGAAGCACGCTGAATAGCATCCATCTGGGCTGCCACTCTTTGAATGCCCGCGCTGCCTTCCCTGGCAGAATCAGCGGTGCGATTGGAATTTTCCATAATTTGTTCCGCGTTGGCGGACATTTGCTGCACCGAAGCAGCCACACGGCCAACAGAGGATGCGGTATCCTCTGTTCCCGCAGCTGTTTGCTCGGCGTATGTCACCAATTGTCCTGAAGTGTTTTTTATCCTTATAAATACCTGAGTTAAATTATCGGTCAAATCGTTTAATATTTCATGAAAAGCCTGTTTTATATCACTTACCGTATTGATAACCTTAACGCCTTCCACATGGCTTTTATTAACCAGCTTTTCCAAGTCTTTGATAATTGATTGCATAGGCTCAATTAATTGTCTATAGTTTCTTGTGCCGATAATAAAACCGTTCAGCATGGCCAGCAGCCCGGCGGCAAATATTAGTATAAGAAAGTGACTATCGATGCTTAAAATTATGGCTGCGATTATGGCTCCTCCAATACCTGCCATAATAGACGTCTTTAAGAGATATGAGCGACGGTTCAGTCTTTTCACATTCATTTAAACACATCCCTTCCAATGCCATTTAGTCTATTCCACCCAAATTAGACTATCTTTCACAAAATAATAATACTACTTACTAATTTTTTTATCAATTTATAAAATTAATAAATTTTCGACTAATTTAGACTAATTTTTATTTTTTATAATTTAACAAGCTTAAAATAAAAAAGAGAGCCGCTTTTATTACGCACTCTCTTAACGACTCCCGACACCGGACATCCAGTCAAAAGGTCGGGAAAACCAAATTAATAATCCAGCCCTAAACAAGACAGTAAGGTGAACTCGTTCAGCTAAAGCTGGACACCGGAGCTTCAAGCGGGAATTCCACCCCACCTGAAGTAAAAAGTAGAGTCTTAGGAATCAGATAAATTACCCATCGACTGCCGAAAGTCTATTCATCTTAATATAATTACCGATTAATACATTACCAGCCAAACTTTAGTACCCATTTCAAAACACCTGGCCGGACAAAATTTTTAATACATACCATTACCAATCCGGCCCTTAATCACGGAAAAAGTCGTACACCGCTTGAGCCGCCCGGCGGTTCATACTCGATACCGCAGCCAGTTCCTCCAATTCGGCTGATTGGATTTTTTCCACCGAACCGAAAGCTTTAAGCAGCTCCCGGCGGCGCACCGCGCCGATACCGTCTATTTCCTCCAGCATGGACTTGAGATTACGCTTGCCCCGCAGTTGGCGATGGTAGGTAACGGCGAACCGGTGCGCCTCATCCCGCAGCCGCTGCAGCATTTGCAGGGCCGGGGAGCTTTCGGGCAGGCGCACGGGTTCCGAGCGGCCCGGCAAAAACACTAATTCTTCCTCCTTGGCCAGCCCGCAAACGGGTAAATGCCCGAAGCCCCGCTCCTCCAAAACCGCTACCGCCGAAGAAAGCTGCCCCTTGCCGCCGTCCACCACCAGCAAATCGGGAAACCGGTGAAACTTGGCGTCCCGGCTCGACATCTGTCCGGTGTTCACTAATTCCCGTTCCTCCCGCCCCCGGGTCAGGCGCCGTTCGAGCACCTCCCGCATGGAAGCAAAGTCATCCGGCCCGGTGACGGTTTTAATCTTAAACCGGCGGTACTGCGGGGGGGCCGGCTTGCCTCCTTCAAATACCACCATAGAGGCCACCGACTCCGCACCCTGAGTATTGGAAATATCGTAACATTCCATGCGCAAGGGCGGCGTCTTTAACGCCAGTGCTTCGGCCAGCTGTTCCAGTGCTTTTTGCAAATCATCCTTCCGCACCGCTCGCCCGGACTCCACCTCCTGCAGCACCAACAGAGCATTGCGGCCGGCCAGATCCACCAGCCGCTTTTTATCCCCCCGCCGGGGCCGGGTCAGATAAACCCGCCCGCCCCGCTTCTCGGTAAGCCAGCGCTCCAGCACCTCCACTTCATCGCTTAAGATTTCCTCCGCCAGTACCTCCCGGGGAATAAACTCAGCCTGCAGATAATATTGCTTGATAAAACCCGTTAGTATCTCGTCCCGTCCCATATCCGACGTGCCATCCACCATAAAGTGCTCCCGCCCGATGAGCTTCCCCCCTCGCACAAAGAACACCATCACACAAGCCTCATCCTGCCCCCGGGCCATAGCCAGCACATCCCGGTCATTCGGATCAGCGACCACTATCTTTTGCCGCTCCATCACCTTTTCCACGGCTTGCAGTTGGTCCCGCAGCTCGGCGGCCCGTTCGAAATCCAGGCTTCCCGCCGCCGCCTCCATACGCCGGCGCAGTTCCCGCACCAAATCCTCCTGTTTGCCTTCCATAAACAGCAGCACCCCATCTACCACCCTGCGATACTCCTCCGGGGTCACCAGACCGCAGCAGGGGCCCAGGCAGCGCTTGATATGCTGATTCAGGCAAGGACGGCTGCGCGGAACCGGCACCCGCTGCTTGCAAGTGCGCAGCGGGAAAATACGCTTTAGCAGCCGCAGCGTTTCATGCACCGCTCCCACCCGGGTATAGGGGCCGAAGTAACGAGCCCCGTCCTTTACCACCCGCCGGGTAATAAACACCCTGGGGAATTGCTCATTGACAGTTAACTTTATATATGGATAACTTTTATCGTCCTTAAGGTATACATTATAACGGGGGCGATGCTCTTTAATTAAATTGGATTCCAGGATCAGTGCCTCCACCTCGGAGTCGGTGGTAATATACTCAAAGTCCCGGGCCCGCTCCATCATAGCCCGTACCTTCGCATTACGCTCCGCCGCGGCGCTGAAATAAGACCGCACCCGGTGCTTTAGCGACACCGCCTTACCTACATATATAATCTGTCCCCCATCGTCCCGAAACAAGTACACCCCGGGACTCTCAGGCAGCTGAGCCAGCTTCTCCCGCACCCCAACACCCTCCCCGGGGTCAGGCTTAAACTTCTTTAAACTAACTGCGTTATTACAATATGCGAATTATGTAGTTAATTTATAAAAGGTTAAGTCTGACCCCTCTACCCACTTGATGGATTTAGATATGTTTACTTCGCTGCAGCCTAAATATCCGGCTACGTCCCGCAAGCGGTGGCCCGCCTGGCGGCAAGCCAGGTAGGCAAACAGCCGCCGGGCCAGCACCGCCTGCTTCCCTCGGCCGGTCCCCAGAACCAGCTCGGGCTTCACATGCATATCGGCGCAAAGCCGCCCCATTATATCCTCCAGGCCACAGTCCAACAACGGTCTTGGCTTTTCAGTCACCCTAAACCTACCGGCCTCGGCAACACTTTCCGGGCAGGGAACTGATATGGGGATTGATTCAGGCGCTAACTGGTAATCATCAATTACCGTTCCACCGTATGCGGCTAACAGCTGTTTAATATAGCCCGTTTTAACAAAGGACTGTTCATCGTAAAAATAGCTGCGGTGGCTTGACCAGGCATACTTGGTGGGTTCATCAACCAACCCCGCCTTTACCGGGTTCAGGTGAATGTAACGGATCAGTTCCAACAAATAATCATCCCTGTGCACATAAATGCTTTTATAGCGCCCTTGAAACACGTGCCCCACCAGCTGCTGTTCTTTGTTGAAATACTGAGTATAGGTCTGCTGCAGTCCTTGCATAAATTTAGCAAGTGGGGTATCGCCCATTTTCAGCAGCATATGCACGTGATTGGGCATCAAAGCATACCCGTGCGCCTCAACATTGTAACGCCGGCTATAATGACGCATTAACCGCAGGTAAGTTATATAATCATCTCTTCCTTTAAATATATACTGTTTACGGTTGCCACGAGCCAGTACATGATAGAAGGCCCCCGGCAAATGCAGCCTCGGCTGGCGGGGCATAATAACTCCTCCCAACAAAGTAATTATTTAGCATTATTATAGCACAAGTGTTCTATTCGTGAATAGGACAAATTGTTCTAATACTAAAGTAAACATTACTTTTTGGGCAAGCTTTCAACACCCGCTGCCAGCCAGTAGCATCGACTATTTGGGCAACATTGGGCAACATTGGGCAACACTTGAACAGCACACCCCACGTGCCCAGATAGCGGCAAATCAAAGTTCGATAAACCACAGAGCCACAGTACGCTGTTTGGTCCGGCTGCATGCATAACCAGTGTAATTACAAGAGCAATAGGCACAATCGGTCTAACCGGCGCTAAAATCCGTCAGGCGGATTTTAGCCTGTTTAATTTTAAGTTAGTTTAATAAAGTTTAAGCCTGACCCCTTAAAAAGCGGGCGGTGTGGGAAGTGGTGGATTTGGCGACTTCCTCGGGGGTACCGGTGGCCAGAACTTCACCACCGCGATGGCCGCCTTCGGGACCCAGGTCGATGATGTAGTCGGCGGTTTTAATAACGTCCAGGTTATGCTCAATCACCAGCACGGTATCCCCGGCGTCCACCAAGCGATGCAGCACATCCAGCAATCGATGGATATCGGCAATGTGCAGCCCGGTGGTGGGTTCATCCAAAATGTACAGTGTTTTGCCGTTGGAGCGCCGGGACAGCTCGGTGGCCAGCTTGACCCGCTGGGCTTCGCCGCCGGACAACTCGGGCGCGGGCTGACCCAGGCGGATGTACCCCAGTCCCACATCAAATAAAGTCTGCAGCTTGCGCTGGATTTTGGGCAAGTGCCGGAAAAATTCCAGGGCTTGCTCCACCGTCATGTTCAGCACGTCGGAAATACTCTTGCCCTTGTACTTGACCTCTAATGTTTCACGGTTGTAGCGCTTGCCCTTGCACACCTCGCAGGGCACGTACACATCAGGCAAAAAGTGCATTTCTATTTTAATAATCCCGTCCCCCCGGCAAGCCTCACACCGACCGCCCTTGACGTTGAAGCTGAACCGGCCCGGCCGGTAACCCCGGGCCCTGGCTTCGGGGGTTTGGGCGAATAGATCCCGAATATCCGTAAACACCCCGGTATAAGTGGCCGGGTTGGAGCGGGGAGTGCGGCCGATAGGCGACTGATTCACCTCAATAACTTTATCCAGGTTTTCCAGGCCCTGAATTTCCTCGCAGGCTCCGGGCTTCGCTTTGGCCCGGTGCAGCTCCTGGGCCAACCTTTTATATAAAATCTCGTTTACCAGGGTGCTTTTACCCGACCCGGACACCCCGGTAACACAGATAAACAGCCCCATAGGAAAGGTCACATTGATGTTCTTTAAATTATGCTCACCGGCCCCCACCACTGTGATGGATTTACCATTGGGCCGGCGGCGCGCGGCGGGCACCGGAATGAATTTTTGACCGCTTAGGTACTGGCCGGTAATGGACTCGGGCGCCTCCATAATATCCCGCACCGTGCCGCTGGCCACCAGCCGGCCGCCGTGCTCTCCGGCCCCCGGTCCGATGTCGATAATATGATCGGCGGCATAAATAGTTTCCTCGTCGTGCTCGACCACAATCAGCGTATTGCCCAAATCCCGCAGCCGCTCCAATGTCTCCAGCAGCCGCCGGTTGTCCCGCTGGTGCAGCCCGATGCTGGGCTCATCCAGAATATACAGCACCCCCATGAGGCCGCTGCCAATTTGAGTGGCCAGCCGGATGCGCTGAGCCTCGCCGCCGGACAGCGTGCCCGCGGCCCGATCCAAGGTCAGATAATCCAAACCTACGTTAATTAGAAATCCCAGCCGGGCGTCAATTTCCTTTAGTATTTGCCTGGCAATCAGCTGCTCCCGCTCGGTCAGCTCCAGGTCCCGCAAAAAGCTGTGCGCCTCCAGCACCGGCATAGCGGTCACTTCATTAATCGAAAGACCGCCCACCTTCACCGCCAGCGCCTCGGGCTTCAGCCGGGCCCCCCGGCAGACCGGGCAGGGGCGGGTACTCATGTACTGCTCAATTTCCTCCCGCATGTAATCCGAATTGGTTTCCCGGTAGCGGCGGTTGAGGTTGTTAATGACCCCCTCAAAGGGTACCCGGTAACTATGTTCAATGCCCATGGCATTAGACAGTTGCATTTGAATAATATCTTTACCCGTGCCATAGAGCAGCTTGTCCAGGTAGGCCGGATCCATCTCCCGCACCGGAGTGTCCAGATCAAACCCGTAGTGTTCGGCTACAGCATCCAGGTAGCGCATACCGTTTAAACTCTTGAGCCAGGGCTCGACAGCTCCCTGGTGCACCGATAAATTTTTATCGGGAATCACCAAATCCGGGTCCAGCTCCATTTTAAAACCCAGCCCGGTGCACTCGGGGCAAGCCCCGAAGGGATTGTTAAACGAAAACAGCCGCGGAGCGATTTCGGGAATACTCACACCGCAGTCGACACAGGCAAAGTTTTCGCTAAACACGATTTCCTCGCCGTCCACCACGACAGCCAAGATCACCCCTTCCCCATGCTTGAGCGCCGTTTCCAGGGAATCGGCCAGCCGCGTGGCCGAGCCCGGCCGGATAACCACCCGGTCCACTACAATTTCAATAGTATGCTTTTTATTTTTATCCAGCTTGATATCATCGTTAACGTCCAGCACTTCGCCGTCCACCCGCACCCGGACAAAACCCTCCCGGCGAATTTCTTCCAGCAATTTGACGTGCTCGCCCTTCCTGCCCCGCACTACCGGGGCCAACAACTGCAGCCGGGTCCCCTCGGGCAAGGCCAGCAGCTGATCCACAATTTGCTGCACCGTCTGGCGGGCAATGGGCTTGCCGCATTTAGGGCAATGGGGCCGCCCGGCCCGGGCGTACAGCAGCCGCAGGTAGTCGTAAATTTCGGTAACGGTACCCACGGTAGAGCGGGGATTGTGGCTGGTAGTCTTTTGGTCAATAGAAATGGCCGGGGACAGCCCTTCAATATAATCCACATCGGGCTTGTTCATTTGCCCCAAAAACTGACGGGCATAAGCCGACAGCGACTCCACATAACGACGCTGGCCCTCGGCATAAATGGTATCGAAGGCCAGGGAGGATTTGCCCGACCCCGATAAGCCGGTAATCACCACCAGTTTGTCCCGGGGGATTTCCACGTTGATGTTTTTTAAGTTATGGGCGCGGGCACCCCGCACCACAATTTTATCCTGCATGAAAAGCCTCCACAATATAAGAATCACCGCTACCTTGATTAGATTAAAAACCGGCCGCGGTACCAAGTGTTAAACGTTAACAAAAAAATGCCCTCAAGAACATTTTACTACATCAAATTAAGCGTGGTTATGGTACAATTAGTAAATACCATTTGGATATTATGTTATAGCCATGACAACAGTTGAAAGCATACCGCAAGAAAAAACAGCCCGAGCTTTTTACAAGATAGTTAGTTTGTATAATATAATAAACGGGAGGACTAATAAAGGCATGCTAGCCAGGGAGTGTATTCCATATATAACAATATTGTTATTATTAAGCTTTATTTTTTATGTCCTAAGCCCCGTACTGGCCATATTGCCGGTGCCCATATTACTGTTTGTCATATTCTTTTTCCGCAATCCCCCCCGACAAGTCGCCTCAAATACCAACCATATTGTATCCCCGGCCGACGGCACAATCCAATCCATCTGTGAAATTGACGAAGATACATTTATCAAAGGCAGGGCAGTTAAAATAAGCATATTTTTATCCCTGTTTAATGTACACATCAATCGAAGCCCGCTAAGCGGCAAAATCACCTATACTTCATACAGGCCGGGTAAATACCTGCCGGCTTTTAAAAGCCATGCTTCCGATATTAACGAAAGAAACACCCTGGGCATAGAAAACGCCGGCATTAAAGTACTTGTACACCAGATTACCGGTTTTATAGCCAGGCGTATCGTATTTTATAACCAAAAGAATGATTACTTACAGCAAGGACAGATTTTCGGGATGATTAAATTTGGTTCCTGCACGGAAATAATTGTACCGGCCGGCACCAAAATAGTAGTGCAAAAAGGCCATAAGGTGCAAGCGGGAATAACCGTCATAGGAGTGTTAAAGGATGATTAACGAAAATAGCAATTCACCCCTGACCCAGCTGCCCAACTTTTTAACACTTTGCAATATAATCATGGGCTTAAGCTCCATTATAACCGCTTCTTTCGGCAATTTTACCCTGGCCGGGCTGCTGATCATCATCGGCGCGGTTTTCGACCGTCTGGACGGCCACGTAGCTCGCAAATACCGGATGACCAGCGAAATTGGCAAACAGCTGGATTCATTAGCCGATGTGATAACGTTTGGCATTGCCCCGGCCATTACCATATTCCTGCTTAGTTTCACCGATACCGTTGTCCTGGGGTTTATTATGACCGTGATATTTGTGACCTGTGGGGCCTATCGTCTGGCCCGTTTCAATATCCTCGATTACTCAGATGTTTTTATAGGTATGCCTATTACCGTAGCCGGTTTTTTACTGGCCTTGCTGACCTTGTTTCAAACGCAAATGGCTGTTCACCCCTATTGGACAGCAGTAAGCATGCTGTTTCTG
Source organism: Desulfoscipio sp. XC116 (assembly GCF_039851975.1). GTDB lineage: Bacteria > Bacillota > Desulfotomaculia > Desulfotomaculales > Desulfallaceae > Sporotomaculum. Next base: position 656,921 of record NZ_CP156660.1, on the reverse strand, counting down.
AGTTATCTTATGGTGTGCAAAAGGGAAATCAGGAAAGTATGACGAAACCGGGCAAACTAAGCCGTCTCCGCTATCTGAAAGCCGTAGTCGGCAAAATTTGCATCAAAAGTAAGGACTGTATCCATGCCCAACCGTTCCATTACCGCAAAGCTGACGGCATCAACAAGGGTGCAGTCCCCGCCCCTACCGGACAGCAGTATTTCCATAGCCCGTTTTTCATCCATCGCACCGGCCTGTTCCACCGGCCAAATATTATTGCGCACCCAGATCCTGGCCGCATCCGGTCCCAAGCAGGCAACCAACAGCGCATGTGTCTCCGCCAGTATATAATTAGTCAACACCGGCAATGCCCGCCGCCGCTGCATTTTCCGCAGACCGGCCACCGCGGCCCGGTGGTTTTGATTATCCCGGCTAAGCAGGGCCAGCACCACCCCCGAATCAACCAATATCTTTTCCACTAACCGGCCTCCCTGTCCGACACACCTTGTCCGCCGGAAACACCGGCGGCACAGGAACAGTCCTCAAAAATACCCACCATATCCCAAATAGGATCGTTTTCACTTAGCGGTACCACTTCGTAAACTTTTTTAAGCATCAGTGTATCACCTTTGACAGTCACGGATAAATGAGACCCTTTCTCCAGGCACAATTTATCCCGGTATTCCTTGGGCAATGTAAGCTGCCCCTTGCTGGTGAGCTTTACCAATTCAGCTTGCAAGAAAAATCCCTCCTCCGGTACATTAATTAAAACTTTTAGCCTTACTTATTTCCTTACTATACCAGAGGTAATTTCTGGAATCAAGATAAAAACCCCTCCCTTTGATCCGTTCAGGGAAGGGGTACAACTGTATTATACCAAAAGACCGTTAGGGGGAACAATTGTTTTATTATAAAAATCTTAATTCATTTCGATACTGAATGTCGCTAAAATTTAAACCTGACCCCTGATCTCAATAATGGCGTCGCGAAGTTGGGCGGCCTGCTCAAATTCCAAACGCCGGGCAGCTTCTTGCATTTCTTTCTCCAACCGGGCCAGCAACTTTTTGATTTCCTTTTTACTCAGCTTGCCGTTTTTAGCGTCTATGGCCGCATCGTAAACCGCCGGTGTTTCAGCCACCCTGGTGGCTTCGATTACACTATGCACCGCCTTGCGAACAGTCCGGGGCGTAATGCCGTGCGCCAGGTTGTGGGCGGTCTGCAGTTTGCGGCGGCGTTCGGTTTCCTCGATAGCTTTGGCCATCGAATCGGTGATTTTATCGGCGTACATGATCACCTGCCCGTTGACATTGCGGGCCGCCCGGCCAATGGTTTGAATCAGCGAGCGCTCGGAGCGCAGGTAGCCCTCTTTGTCGGCGTCCAATATGGCCACCAGGCTCACCTCGGGCAGGTCCAACCCCTCCCGCAGCAGGTTGATGCCCACCAGAACATCGAAAGTACCCAACCGCAGATCCCGGATAATCTCCATCCGTTCAATAGTGTGCACCTCCGAATGCATATAGCGCACCCGAATACCCGATTCCCGCAGATAGTCGGTGAGGTCCTCGGCCATTTTCTTGGTCAAGGTGGTGATTAACACCCGCTCCTGCTTGGCTGCCCGACGATTGATGGCACCGATTAAATCGTCAATCTGCCCCCGAGTGGGCCGTACAAACAATTCCGGGTCGACCAGACCGGTGGGCCGAATAATCTGCTCCACCACCCGGCCGCTATACTCCTGCTCGTACGGACCGGGGGTAGCGGACACATAGATCACCTGGCCCAGCCGCTCTTCAAATTCATTGAAGGTCAAAGGGCGGTTATCGAAAGCCGAGGGCAGCCGGAAACCGTGCTCCACCAGCGATTCCTTGCGGGAGCGATCCCCGGCATACATAGCCCGCACCTGGGGAATACTTACATGGGATTCATCAATAAACATAATAAAGTCATCCGGGAAATAATCCAGCAGCGTATAAGGCGGCTGACCGGGCTGCCTCCCGGTGAGGTGCCGGGAGTAATTTTCTATGCCGTTGCAAAACCCCATCTCGCGCATCATTTCAATATCATACCGGGTACGCTGCTCCAGCCGCTGCGCCTCCAGCAGTTTTTCCCGCCCCCGCATTTCAGCCAGGCGCTGCTCCAGCTCTTCCTCAATACGGCCTACAGCGGCATCCATGCGCTCCCGGGAAATAGCATAGTGGCTGGCCGGGAAGACCGAGATATGCTGCCGTTCCCCGGTAATCTCCCCGGTAAGCACGTCGAATTCCAGCAAGCGCTCAATTTCGTCTCCGAAGAAGTCCACCCGAACAGCCCGTTCCGAATTGCCGGCCGGGAATATTTCCACCACATCACCCCGCACCCGGAAAGTACCCCGGGTAAAGTTAACATCGTTGCGCTCGTATTGGATATCCACCAACCGGCGCAGCACGTCGTCCCGTTCCTGCTCGGCTCCTTTGCGCAGAGACAGCACCAGGGTGCTGTACTGCTCGGGGTCACCCAGGCCGTATATGCAGGACACACTGGCCACGATGATCACGTCACGGCGCTCAAACAGCGCGCAGGTGGCCGAGTGGCGCAGTTTATCAATCTCATCGTTAATTGAAGAATCTTTTTCTATATAAGTATCGGTATGGGGAATATATGCCTCGGGCTGGTAATAGTCATAATAGCTCACAAAATATTCCACCGCATTATGCGGAAAAAACTCCTTAAACTCGCTGCACAACTGAGCAGCCAATGTCTTATTGTGCGCCAGCACCAGCGCGGGACGCTGCACCCGCTGAATAACCCGGGCCATCGTATATGTTTTACCACTGCCGGTTACACCCAGCAAAGTCTGGTGTTTTAATCCGTCACCGAGCCCCTCCGCCAGCTCATTAATCGCCCGGGGCTGATCACCCCGTGGTTCATAGGAGGATTTTAATTCAAATTGCATAATTCTCACCCCGCTAAATTATATCATACCGGGCAACGGTAAAAAATTCACGTACATTTCATTAAGAATATACGAGCCGCAACCGGAGGAAAAATGTGCGGCACATTCTGTCAAAAGCACCCTAAACACGCGCATATACTCCTAAAGATCAACAGAACTTACGAGATATGTTTCATAACCGACTAAAAAGTTGTATAATAAGTGGAACACAATAAACTTACGAGGTGATCAGCCATGTCTGTACTGGAATATAATGAATTGACTCTGGACCATTTTCAAAATCCCCGCAATGTAGGGGTGGTGGAAAATAACAACGGCTACGGTAAGATAGGTGAGACCGGCTGTGGTGATATCTGTGAAATAACATTACGTATAAATAAGGAGATTATTGAAGATATAAAATTCCGGGTTTACGGCTGCGCGGGAGCCATTGCCACCTCCAGCGTGGTTACCGAAATGACCAGGGGTAAAGATATTAATTATGCTTTGCAATTAAACGATGATGATGTGGTGGAATATCTGGGCGGGCTGCCCGAAAAGAAAAAACACTGTTCCCTGTTGGCCATAAAAGCAATGCGCCAGGCCATATACGACTACATGCTGAGCAAACGCCTGGGGGACGATAAAATTAGCTCGAAGGACGAATTCGAGGTCATCGGCGATGAAATAATGCAGGAAATTATCAGACGGTCCAATCAAGCTTAATTACTATATCATTTTCAAACAGCACCTAAATCATTATAAAAAGACCATAGGCAATTTCATGTGCCCGTGGTCTTTTTATTGGACATTAATGATCATTTGTCGAACTTACCGTACCCGGCGGGTACCGGACGCTTAAGCGTAATTTATCACTGCTGCCTCAGTTATTCCGTGGCCCCGGCATTTTTGAGCAGCGTTGCTACGCCGAAGTATTTATTATTTTCGGCCAGAAATAACGCCGTCAGACCGCTGCTGCTCCTGGCATACACATCGGCCCCTTGGGCCAGCAATAATTCCACAACATCGGCATGACCGGCATAGGATGCCGCCATAAGCGCTGTTACACCATCCTCGCTGCAGGCATTTACATCAACGCCGGCAGCCAGGAGCAACTTTAATATTTCCACATGACCATTGTGAGCGGCCAGCATAAAAGCCGTAGCGTCATACTTTGTTTTAGCATCAAGATGTATGCCCGCCTCTAAAAAGAGTTTAACAGCAGCATTGTTACCGTCCTCGACACATTTCAAAAAAGATTCGTCATCATATACAATGTTCATTTGGATTAAAGCCGTTCGGGCAGTTTCGGGGCTTTTTGCACAATCCGTTGCCAACGCAAGTCATCCTTTCCATTGCTTATGCTAAGCAAGCCAAGCGTATAAGTATAACGTATTAATCAATTACACAATAAAACAACCATATGGTGCTTTAATTAACGGTTATAAGATTGCCGCGCCGCTTCGCTTCCCGCGATGACGGGCTTCAAGCGTCACAGGTTGTACACATGGCAATGACACGTTAAACTGTATTCTCGTTCTCTTACGCGGTATCCGGTAGTATGGATGTTAATTAATTATATCACACTTAACCGGCATGTTTTTATGGAAACTTTATATTACAAAAGAGCTTAAACGGCTTTTCTTGGGTCTTGGCGGTTTGCCTGGCCATGTTCTAATGTTTTACAGAAACCATATACCATACCTATTAATAACATGCTCATCCAACACAAAAGCCGGATTTTACAGCAACTTATTTTTTTCCATTATGTCATAAACCAGCACCGCGGCTTCAATACGGGTCATTTTTTGTGCCGGACGAAAGGTGTAATCGTCGAAACCCTGCATATAACCTTTTTCCACCGCCGCCAACACATAGGGCTGCAGCGCAGGTGCTATGGCCTGGTAATCCTTAAATTTTTTAGACAGTGTCAACTGCGTTTGCTGACCGCCCATGATATCTACACTTAATCCTGAGGCCGCCGCAATCATCCTGGCGGCATGTTCTCTGGTCAAAGCATCAAAATATCGAAAAACAAGACGTCCGTCTTTCTGCAAGGTTCCTTCGAGCAGGCCGTTTTTAGCAGCCGTTTCGATATACTTGGCATTATCCCTTGGTATAGGCACAAATTTCCCGCTTTTGTTTTGCCCATATGAGTTTCCGCCTGTATAATAAACATCGCTGAAAATACCCAGCCCCACGTATGGATCGGGAAATTCCAAACCCAGCGCTTTGCTTAACATAACTACAAATTCTCCCCGGTTAATACCAACCGCAGCTCCATTTTGGTCCACCAGTCCCAGATACCCCGCGGGCGCATTTTCGGCGGGCAGCAATATTCCCCTGATCCACAAATACTCCAGACGAAAGCGTGCGGAACCGGCAGCCTCGTAATCTCTGAAGGTCGTCATTTTATTAACCACCACATACTTGCCCAACCCCTTAAAGGGTACCGTAATGGTTTTCTTTTTAGCATCGGTTTGGCCACCCAAATTGACCCAATTACCGGAGATCCCGTCGCACTTATCATAAAAGACCGTCAAGGTCCTGTAAGCCACCTCGCTTAAATCAGCATCCACGGGCAAAGAAACCCGGCCTCCGGGAGGGGCTTCAATACGATTAACAATATCTCTGAAGCTATCCGATGTGTAACCACTGTCCTTATCAGACAAATGTGCTATGTTAAACAAGTAACTAACGACAGGGTTACCATGCACGTTATATATTCTCTCTGCTTTGAACACCAGCATCTGGCTTTCGGCATTCGCGCCATCCTGCTGCAGATAGAAGCCGCTGGGCAAAGTAATATTAAACTGTTTATCAAAATAGCTGATTTTATTACTCTTACTCAGGTCGTGAGTTACAACCGCCCCTTCTTCCAGCGTGTTGACTAAGTTTACTTTTCTGGAAAAGGTTAACGACTCCTCACGAGTTTTTCCTTTATCGTCTTCATATTCATAAGTAATCTTAAAAGATAAGTTATTACTCCCCTGTTTTAAAGAATAATGCTCAAGATAATAATTATTAACACGCCTTTCCAGATCCCGGGACCCAAAAACAACCTTTTCGGCACCCGACACATCCAGGGTTATATCCACAGGGCTGACGTTTACATCCAAACCATACTCCGGAACTTCTATTCCGTTGACCAGCATAACAGGATAGTCTACCGTGTTAAAATAGAAGCTGTAAGAGCCCAACTCATCACCGTCGACGTCTTCTATGGAATTGGATAGCTTTACCCTGTACCGGGCACCGTATTCCAGGGATTTACTCGGTTTGAAATACGCCCGGCAGGTTTTGTCGTTATAGCTAACCTTGCCGGAGACCTCCCGCTTATCTTCGTCCAGAAGCGTTATACCGTCAATAATACTATCCTTATCCATATGACTGTCAAATTCAATCCAAATAGTTACGCCAACAGGAATTCCCCGGCGGCCTCCGCCCGGAAAATGATCATCCACATCGGGTCCGGACCGGGCCGAGGCCGGTTGCCCGGTTAAAGCAACGGCAAAAAATACCGACATCATAAAAAGAATTAGCACTGCGAAACCACGTTTCATAACTCGCATATTTTAATCACCTGCCGAATTTCTTTAATAAATATATTATCGGCATTTTACGCCTATTCTGTAACGACATAAGAACTACCCAAGGATAAAACCAACCCGTTTTTATCCTTCATAACCATCAAAAAAACAGTAAAACAAATCGCCCGCTCTTTTAGGAGCGACTCGATTACTGTTCCATAGTCATCCATAGTCATCCATGCCGCTTGCGTGCATGGAAAATTAACAAAGCCGTGTAAGACATCGCCGAACCTGTATTATACAAGTTTTACCGGCCGCCGCCCTGATGACCGCCCTGCTCCTCCTGCTGACCGTCTTGGCCGCCTTGTTGGCCTGCCGATTCTATCTTCTTAACCTCACCGTCTATCTGCACTTCCATTGTCTTACCGTCCCGGGTAGTAATGCGCAGCATTGTTTTGCCCTGCTGTCCGCCTTGCTGACCGCCTTGACCCTGCTGACCACCCTGGCCTTGCTGTCCTTGCCCGCTTTGTCCTCCTTGCTGTCCCTGCTCACCGCCCTGTCCCTGCCAGGCACCTTGTCCACCCTGCGCCTGTCCCTGCTGCTGACCGGCTTCTTGCCGGGCTTTCTTTAACTGTTTCCAGCGTTCTTCCAACAAATAGGCATTCTTGGCGGTAATCAGACGCACCGGCACAATCCGGGCCGGCACACTGCAATCCCCGTTATTCACCTTCTCACCGTACTGCCAGTAGCCGTTTTTCGCCAATCCCACCGCCGCCTCCAGGGCAAACTGTCCCAGCATCTCGGGCTGCAGATCCACCTCGGCATCATGCTCGCCGCTGACCAACCCCCGCGAAGATTTTTCATCAGCCCCGGCACCCACGGTTAAAACACTTTTATCATAGCCGCCCGTTTTTAGAAACTCCACCGCGGCCATTGCTAAACTACTATCGTTGGCCAGTATGACATCAATACGACCTTCCCGCTCCATAACCTCAGCCAGATTGGCGGAAACGGCGGATGCTTCCCAGCGGGGATGTTCGTAAACCTCCACAATTTTGATATCCTGGCGTCCCTGCAGATCCGCCCGATTGGCGGCGGTAATATCCCGTGCCATCTGATCACTCGGTTCCCCCTGCAATATCACCACATTCAGCGGACGCTGCCGGGGCAACTGAGCCACTACATTGTAATCCACCGCTCCGGTAACCATGGCTTGCCCGCTTGGACTCCCCTGACCGGAGCCTCCTTCCTGCCGCCCGCCGCCGCCCGTTTGGCCGGTGCCCTGCTGCTGCCCACCGTCCCCCCGGCTTGACCCGCCCGACTGCCCGCCCTGGGCAGACTCGCTCTGTTCATCACCGGGCCGAATAATAGTACCGGCCTGCGGCGGTGTAAATTGCATACCGCTTTGGGCTTCCGCAGCCCGGCTAATCGCCTCAAGCACAAAACGGGCCTGCAGATGCCCCACCATGGCATGATCTGAGGCAATATACCCCTCCACCGGGGTATTCACAGGAAGATTCTCCAGAGCCACTACCTTAATTCCGGACTGAGCCAGCTTTTCTATCAAACCTTGTGCTGTTGCCGGGTCAACCGGCTGCAGCACTACCGCCTTAATTTGCTTATCAGCCAACCCGCCCAGCTGTTTTTGCTGCCCGGCGGGGTCATTGCGGGCGTCCAGCCAGGTTACCTCGGCATTAACTTGTTTTTTTTGCTCATCTACTACCTTTTTTATCGTTTTATTGCCGTCCCGGTTCATATCAGCCAGTGCAAAGGCTATCTTCACGGGCGATTCAGCGGGCTTGCGCTGCGGTTCCCGGTTAACGCAGCCCACAGGCAACGTCAACAAAAGCCCCCCCAGAGCAACCACCAGCAAAACAGCTATTTGATTCAAGCACCAGCTATATCCAGACCTGCGCATTTACCCACCTCCGGGTATATTCCGTTGTACGCTCGTATACAAATTTTCACGGCACGATCAAACGGAATTACAAAGCTTTATTTATGCTTTGCGTCATAGCAAGTCTTTATTCAAAAGATAGACGGGGTTGTGCTAAACTCAAATCGTTGTCATAATTATATAATATAGTTAATTTTTAGGAGGTGGTTATGTGAAAAGCATCTATTGGGATCGTTTTTTAACCTGGCTGACCCCTTTGAAAAGAAAGCCGTCCGGGCTGCTGGAAGCCATTAATTCAGCCAGTAGGAATTGGAAGCAAGCTCAGCGTGATTTTGATTTTATTAGTGATAAAAACCTCATTGATTGCACGGCGCACAGAATTAAGGCCGGTGAAAGGCAGTACATAGCCTTATTACAACAAGCCAAGCAACAGGGTCTTACGTCCTGGTCAAAAGAACCATGCCAAAACGAAAATTTATTTAAAAGTGAGGACGGCGTGAGGGAATCCACACCCCAGGAAACGGCGGCGTTAGACAAATAAGCAAGCCTTGCACAGCCATAGATGCAGGAATTTGATACCACCTGCAGTTGGCGGGCAAGCAGCATACAGGGCAGCTGTATACCGCATATTCATTGTTTTAAGACATGTGCTGTCTAAGTTTAAACCAAACACTCCCCTACGATGCCATAATTTTATATATTCGGATCGGAGACCGGAAATACCAGACCCAGCTCGACCAGCTTGGCCCGAATGGACTGCAAATCCGACCAGGCTTCGGTCTTGCGAGAAGTGTCACGCAACAATGCGGCGGGATGGTAAGTAGAGGTAATCCAAAACCCTTTGCGCTCCGTCCACTGCCCGCGTACCCTGGTAATACGCGCCTCGGGGCCAATAATATACCGCACCGCCGTTGCCCCGAGGCACACTATGATCTTTGGCCGCACTATATCCACCTGGGCCCGCAAATAAGGCAGGCATTTTTCGCTCTCCTCCTGGGTGGGCACCCGGTTGCCGGGCGGCCGGCACTTTACTATATTGCAGATGATGGCGTTTTTTTCCCGGCTAAGATCGATAGCAGCCATCATCCGATCCAACAGCTGTCCCGCCGGGCCGACAAATGGGCGCCCCCGCAAATCCTCCTGCTCCCCGGGGCCTTCCCCGACAAACATTACCGGAGCCTCCAGCACCCCTTCTCCGAAAACCATATTGTTACGCCGAATCGCCAGCGGGCAAGCGCTGCAGTTCAGGCATACTTCCTTTACCTGATTCCAACGACTAAGTTTATCATCCACTGTAAAACACCTTCATCTTCATTACACTTATCCTTTTAAGGTGCTGTATTTAGCGCCGCAAACGTATCTTTATTTCTCGCCAGGCTGCTTATTCTTTTAGCACCCGGCAGCGCAAATCCGCCATAAATTTAGTAAAATCGGCACAGAAATCATCCGAATCCAGACAGATAAACTTCATGCCTTTTTTACCGTATATCGTTTCAAACACATAGTTGGGCTTCATAGTAACCATAAAAGCCTTGCAATTCGCCTGCATTATTTTAAAAAGCTTGCTCCACATGTACCGTATATTAAGGTCCCGGAAACTATATCCCAAGAATAGCACTGTTTTGCCCAGCAAATCCGCGCGCAATTTAATATCCAGAGGGCCTTCCATGTCCAGCCTGTTATGGTAATCCGTTTCACTGATCACCAGCGTTTCATCAAGATCCAGAGTGCCGTGGAACTTGACTATCTGAGTCATATTGTCCGGAGCGGCTAAAATATCGTCAAGAGTGGCAATGGGGTAATAAGGCACGCCATGATACCGGAAAGCGATTTCAATCATTTCATCAAAATTAGTAGTATATATTTTGGGAAAGTGCATATCAATAAGGCACCTATGCGCTTCCGACGCACCAATGTCTACCTCAATAGACCGCAGATTGCGGTCTATAATTTTACTGATCCGGTTTTTACTGCCGCCGTGACAGATAATATGATATTCGGCAATCTGCAAGAAATCTCCATGCAGAGACAATATATCCGGATCGATATCCAGGTCCTCGGCTACCCTGGCCATTAATACTTCCCACTCCGGCAATCCCAGGTTGCGGGAAAGACCGGCCCCTACAAAGGGAATGATTTTCTTTTCCCGGATATCCTGGGCCAGCTCGTCCACCAGCTTATCATAGCTTACCATGCCCTCACCGCCTGACGGGATAAAAATTCCTTGAATTTTTGGGCCGCCCGGCCCCGGGCCGATATTTGCAATTTCTCTGCCAGCGACATAGCCGCCAGCGACGTGGCACACCCATCGGGGATAAATAAACATTCCCAGGTTTCCGTTGGGCCATCGGGCTCAGTGGCTATGACACCCTGCATGTCGGCCTCGAAAATATAGATGCGCCGACCGTTGCAATAACCGACAATGGTGCGCACCGTGGCCCGCCGGCTCGTTTCACACTGCATCAGCCGCAGGAAACCGGACATACCCAGCTGCCCCCATATCTCCCGGGTCATGCCGCCGGGCAAATCGTTCAGAGATTCAACACTCAGCCCGGTGTGGTCCACAAATAAGCAGGCCCTTTTTTCAGCAAAGGCTAACAGCACCTTGCCGCGCACCACCTCCCGCTGGTTGTCCCCCTGCGGTTCCCGCACATTTAGACGAACAGGTATAAACCGGTGCGGAGCCAGCAGCTGTTCATATTCCATTATTTTTTGCCGGTTGCCGGTTACAAAGCGCATTGGCTTTAACATTCGCACAGCTCCGATTCTCTTTAAAGTACACCCGGTTTTCTGCCTAACACCGTTATATTAACATCAACCTGATTTTTTATATCTTCTTTTTAAGGATGCAAAATCCTTCCACAGTGAGCTAAAAGAACATTGGCAAAATCATTTATGATAATATCCCCGCGATTGGCACGCAAAGGAATTCAATATTCCAGTGTCAAATTTTACTTATGCCACACGCTAGCGGTCAAAGGAATACGATTGGAAATGAGCTAACTCGTTCGGCCCAAGCTGAACATCGAGCCCTTGGACGGGGATTCTACCCCGCCTGAAATAAAGATATCAACTCCCGTTTATAGGAAGCGGGTCTTGAAATTTGATAAATATTGAAGCCATGCCGGGGATGCAGCGGCAAAACGCCACCCGGATTTTCGGCTGCAACAAACAGAGAGCCCGCCGCCGGATGTATTTGTTATCCGACAACGGGCTTTGTAATGCTATTGCACATGCTATGCCTGTTCCATTAAAGCATCCCGTCACAGACATCCATGCCGCTTATGCGGATTGCTTCGCTTGCGCTCGCAACGACAGCCGAAAGCAGCGGAAGAAGAGAACCCGCCGGCTTTTTCAGGATAGTCCAAGGAAACATTGCTTAACTTCAAGTACTATCTTATCCGGGTGCCGCGGCTAATTGGGGAATTTAAGCCTGACCCTTTTCCAAAATAATGCGGTGGTCTACCAGAGCCAGTTCGGCTATTCTGGCTTTGATTTGCTTGCGGCGGCCGAAAATATCCTCCAGCACCAGCCCGTCTGCTTCCGGAATTACTTTATCCACCATCTCCATAAATATTTCATCTTTACCGTCCTTACGCAGATATGCATTTGCTTCACACATGCAGTTTTCACCTCCCCGTAAAAGACCAAAAACCACCTCGGTTATACGCTTATAGCGTCGAACCTCCGTGGTCGTTTTCCGCTGCTCGCATTGGCAACCTCCCTGGTTCCCTTTGTTTGATTATATCCCTACGTCAACAGGCGTGTCAACGCATAATTTGCGGCTCCGGCAAGTTCCCAAAAACAGTTTAATCTGTAAACATGTTCAGCAGCCCGGCCCCGAATCGCCAAGCTATAACCTGTATGGCTTTAACTTGCAACGTGCGCACATACATTACCAGAAACAGCCGATATTTTTTACATTTATAAAATTCCAAGACTCCTCTTCTATAAGTGGGAGCTCCTATTTTTACTTCAGGTGGGGCGGAATTCCCATCCGAGGCCCCGATGTTCAGCTTTAACTGAACGAGTTTACTTGCCCGGCCGCCGCCAGAAGCCGGTGAACCAGCGGCCCAGCGGGCCGGCAGTGCTTAAATCCATTAGCGCCGCCTGCTCATTACCCTCAGGCACGGGCAGGATACCCAGCGGATTGGTTTTATTATGATAAGGCACTAATTCCCGCCGGCAGCGCTGCCCTTTACGGTTGACATAATCCACTTGCAGAGGCGGATTCACTATATACAACATGGCTGCCAGGTCCGCCCGGCTGTGTACCGGCGCCCCGTTAACAGCCACCAGCAGGTCACCCGGACGCATCCCGGCCCGCCAGGCCGGCGACTCGGGTATCACATCCAGCAAAGCCAGCCCATCAGGGTGGGGTACATGCACCGGCTCATCCTGCATCTCCAGCCTGCGCCCGATATAAATCACCAGTTCATGTCCCAGGGGAGAAAACAAAGCGGCCGCCACTCCCAACAGCCAGGAGCGGTCTGAAAGCACCGCCAAAAGGAGCAGCAACAGACTATATAATGCCAAATAACCTGCGGATATCCGGCCTTTTTGCCGCGGGCTGCGGGCAATGGCCATATCGCCGTAACCCAGTGCCGCCGCTACGGGAATCAATGTATACACTATATCATCAACGTCTGCCGCTCCGGGGCGAATCAGCGGCCACCACTCGGGCATGTCCACACTGCCCGGCGGAACATCAATACCCGCCATGAAAGCCAGGGCCGTTATGGGAATAGGCCAGAATTTTTGCAAGGTAAAGCCCCCCACCACCCGCCCGTCCCGGCCCCGGAAAAAAGCAGGCACCGCACCGAGATGCCCGCTGAAAAAGATCAGCAAACTTTCTACCATGTGCAGCACCGCCACCAGGGCCAGCACCTGGGAAACGTTCACTTGAGGAAAGCCGAACAACAGCCGGGAAAGGGCCAGTATCCCCCCCGCGTAAGCAAAGCAAATAAACCGCGCGTTTATCAACATGAGGAATATAGCCAGCGGCCAGATATACATAAGTCCCGAACCGGTGAGAGTTACCCCGATAAACACCATCAGCATACTGCCCAATATACCGCCCAGCAGCCCAAACAATATGGCGGTACCCACCTCGGTCCAATTAGACTTAAGCGGCATGCCGTACAAGCTTTCCCGCAAGTCATTCATACGCCGGTACTGCAGCCCGATCAGCACCACCACAATCCAAAATATGGGCTCGCGCAGCATAATCTCCATATTAACTATAATCATGGGGAAAATATCGCTAAAAGGGAACAACCAACTCACCTCAAACCAACAAAGAACTAAGCATGATACCCGTTAAAAGCAACAGCCTTTCCAACTTAACTTTCCAACTTAAGCTCCCGGCAGCGGCTGCATCGATTACAGCTTCCGCTTCACAAGCTCGACGGCTTTATCAAGCTGTTCATCGCCGGGTTGGTCGGGCAGATTTTCCACGACTACATCGGGTGCAATGCCTTTTTTATGAATGTCCTTCTTTTTAGGGGTCAGGTAGTGGGCAGTGGTTAGTTTCAAGCCGGCATCATTATCCAGGGTGAAAACCGTTTGCACAATGCCCTTACCGAAGGTGCGAGTACCCACCAAAACGCCGACTTCGGTATCTTTTACAGCACCGGCCAATATTTCGGCGGCACTGGCACTGCCCCCGTTGACCAGTACGGCCAGAGGCAGACGCAAATAGTTGTCGTCCGCGTCCTTAACATCTTCGGTGCCTGTCCGGTAATCTATATATACTATCGGACCTTTGGGAATAAAATTATCGGCTACTTGAGTGGCCGCTATTAGTTCCCCGCCCGGATTGTCACGCAAATCCAGGACAATACCCCGCATGCCGTGATCCCGTAAATTCGCCAGCACCTGCAGCATTTCATCCGGTGTTTTTTCATTAAACTGGCTTACAGTCACATAGCCGATACTCGAATTGGTCAGCATTCGCCCCTCCACGCTGGGCACACTGATTTCCCGGCGAGTAATGTCAAACTCAATTGGCTCCGGATGGCCTTCCCGCGCCACGCTTACCTTAATTTTACTGTCTACCGGACCGCGCATCAAAGTAATGGCAGTCTCCAAATCAAGCCCCTGCACGTCCCGGCCATCAATACCCACAATGATATCACCGACCCGCACACCTTCTTCGGCAGCGGGCGTATTATCGTACACCCGCACCACTGTAAGAAATTCCTCTTTATCAACGCCCACCAATATTCCCAAACCGCCGAAGCTGCCGCTAATCTGCTCTTGCAGCCGTTTAAAAGTCTGTGGATCCAGGTAAACCGAATAAGGGTCTTCCAGCGATTCCACTATGCCCCGCATAGCTCCGTCAACCAGACTGGTAGCCTGCACCGGATCAATATACTGGGTACGCACCAGTGAAATTACTTTGATTAAGTTGCCGATATGCTTGTAATTGCTGCTTATAACACTGCCCGCCAACACAAAGAGAACAAAAAAAACAATTGCCAGCACTGTCAGCCAGCGCGAAACAGTACCGCCGCTTTTATACCTGTACCCGTTCATTTTCACAGCCACCTGCCATTTTCCGGTTAAAGTCACATACCATATTATACTACACAAAGGCAGATTGAATTACAAGAAATATAAAAAGGGACGGTTGTCTCCGTCAAATGGAAACAACCCGTCCCTTCATCAAATTCCCAGACTTCCACTTCTCACTTCTACACTTCTTACTTCTATAAGCGGGAGTTTCTATTTTTACCTCAGGTGGGGTAAAACCCCTGTCCGAAAACCCCGCTGTTCAGCTTTAGCTGAACGAGTTCACTTGGGCGGCAATCTCTACACGTAATTTCTCGGGTTGACTGTTGAACCGTTGACCCTGATTTCAAAATGCAAGTGCGGACCGGTGGACATGCCGGTGCTGCCCACTCTAGCGATAGCCTGTCCCTTTTCAACCACCGCACCATTGCTCACCAGCTGAGCGGACAGATGCCCGTATAATGAAACGATACCCCCGCCGTGGTTGATCATAACCACGTTGCCGTAACCGCTCATATAGCTAACGTTGATTACCTGCCCGCCCTGAGTAGCCACCACAGTAGCGCCCGAAGGGGCCGGAATGTCAATACCGGTATGCAGCCGCTGGGTTTTTAAAATAGGATGCAGACGATAACCATACGGTGAGGATATAGCTGTATGTCCGGGCACCGGCCAGAGATAGGCACCCGTGGCCGCAGGCTGCTGACCGACGTTTTGCATGGCAATACGCTGAACGATTTCTTCCTCTTCCCGCTCCAGCCGGTCCACTTCAGCCTGGTATTTGGTCAAATCCTGCTGTACCCGGGCCAACATTTGCTTTTTTTCCGAACTTCTGGAAGCCAGCTCCTGGCGGGCTGTTTCCTGCTGCCGCATCAAAGCGGCAATGTTTTCCTTCTGCCGGGCCAGCGCCTGACGCATGTTCTCCAATTCCTGCTTGCGGTCTTCCACCTCTTTAATCACGCCTACATCTCTGTCGACCACCCGTTTGAGCAGTTCATAACGATTCAAAAACTCGCCAAAGTCGCGGGAGGCCAGTAACACATCAATATATTGAACGCTACCGTTCATGTACATTCCTCGCACCCGTTTGTGCAATTCATCGGTACTTTCCTGCAGCTCCTCCGCGGCCTGATCTATATCCTTTTCATTTTGCGCCAGCTTGGTCATAGCCACATCAAGCCGCTCTCTTAAACCGTCTATCTCCTGATTCTTCTGACCTATTTCCTGGTCTAAGGCAGCCGCCTCGCCGGCATAGTCTTTAACTTCCTTTTTCTTCTCCTTTTGCTGCTGCTTAGTCTGATTAATTCTTTGCCTGGTTTGCTGCAGCAATTCCTCCAAGCTGGCCCCGTATGCCGTACCATATCCCAAAGTCATGGCAGCGGCCAGCGTAAGTGCTGTTAATCTCTTCTTCCAGCCCGCATTACCACTCGAACGCACCCTCCGGCACCCTCCATTCGTCATATAATTAACTTGCCAAAGCTGTTTTTTAACATATCCTATTATTGCAACTAGCGCCTGACTAAAAGACCCCGGCGCTACGACAACTTACCGCTGTATAGCTGCCGAAAGCATCCCTGCTGGATTTTTCCTTTTAAGCATAATGGGAATTACCCCATCAAACCGCAACACCGAATCAACCGGGGCACATAAGCCAGGGCTTTTATGCGCAATAAACTTTACCCGGTACAAGAAGCCAACTATACCCGCAAAAAGCGGTGCAGCGATATGGCGCTGCCCAGGGCGCCGATCACAAAACCCGACCCCAGCAGGCCGCCCAGCACCCGGTAAAAGGTTACCGGATCGTCAACCAGCTGAATAAAGGGCAATGTCAACATTACCTTGTTAAGCAGTGAAAGATAGCCGAAATTAATCAGCAGCGCGGCGACAAAACCACCGGTCAGCCCGATGATCATGCCCTCCAGCATAAAAGGCATGCGCACGAAAATATTAGTGGCTCCCAGCATCTTCATAATGCCGATCTCCCGCCGCCTGGCGAAAACAGACATGCGAATGGTCGTGGAAATCAGCAATACAGCCGCTACACCCAGCACCAGCAAAGCCAGCGAACCCCAGATACGCACCCAATGGGTAAGGGCTAACAAATTCTCCACCACACCTTGCCCGTAGCGCACCTGATCAACACCCTCCAGCTTTTCCAGCTGCCGGGCCGCACCGGGCACCAGGTTGGCCTCCCTGGTTCCCACAATATATGAATTAGGCAGAGGATTATCATCATCCAGCCCGCTAAGCAATTCGGCTCTATCCCCAAAGCTTTCTTTCAGATCCTCCAAGGCCTGCTCTCTGGTGACAAAATCCACCCGGGCCACCCCGGGCACAAATTTAATCTCTTCCTTCATTTCATCCAGCCGGTCCTGCTCCAAATCATCTTGCAAAAAAACAGTAATCTCCAAGCTGGACTCCAGCGAAGACGCAATCTGGCGCACATTGAGCACCAGCAAAAGCGAACTGCCTAATATTAAAAGCGATATAATAATCGTACCCACTGAAGCTACGGACAGCCAACTGTTGCGGATCAGGGATGTGGCGGCCTCACGAAAGTAATATTTAACAGTGTTAACGATCATGGCCGTATACCCCGCTTTCCTCGTCCCGGGCTATCATACCGTGACTGAGCTGCACCACCCTTTTTTTCATGGCATCCACTATGTCCCAGGCATGAGTGGCCATTAAAATGGTAGTGCCCCGGCGGTTTATATCCATAAAAAGTTTCATTAGCTCCCAGGAATTATCGGGGTCCAAATTGCCTGTGGGCTCGTCCGCCAGTATCAGCACCGGATTATTGACGATGGCCCGGGCCACGGCGGTACGCTGCTGCTCACCACCCGAAAGCTGGGCGGGACGCATATTGATCTTCTTATCCATGCCCACCATGCGCAGCACGGACGGCACCACACGTTTAATCTCCTTACGTGAAGCGCCGGTTATTTCCAGTGCAAAGGCCACGTTTTCAAAAACAGTTTTATTGGGAATAAGGCGAAAATCCTGAAACACCATGCCAATTTTACGCCGCAGATGGGGAACTTCCCGGTTTTTCATTCTTACCACGCTGCGGCCGTTCACAACAACCTGCCCGCGACTGGGCAGTTCTTCCCGACATATCAATTTAGTCAGGGTAGACTTACCGGCCCCGCTGGGACCCACTAAAAAAATAAATTCCCCTTTTTTAATATGCAGGGTGATGTCGTTGAGGGCTTTAACTTCATTCGGATATTTCTTGGAGACATTGTACATTTGAATCATACCAGCACCTCATATTATTACTGTTCTTACCAGGTTGCAGAGATATTTAATCATTATTTTGCCTGTTTGGGCTCATCAGGCGCTAAGCTGAATTGCTGAATTCACTTATTTAGGAAATTATTCGACAGTTACAATAATAAATCCTTTCATCTCAAGGGCATTTCGACGGCAAAACAAGTAAATCCTTCAATAAAAAGAAAAACAAAATACCCCGAAGGGCATTTTGCGAGTGCTTGTTCAGTTTTCCCAAACTCTGTCGGCACGGCACTGTTTAAACCGCATTGTCATCTTTTATCAGACTCTTGCCGATCAAATATCATAAGTGCACTTTTTCCCTCACTTTCTTTCCATCCGCAACAAGGGCCGGGAACAAGGGCTCACCGTCATATCCTTGTTCTAAATATTCGGCCCCGAAACCGTGCATCATTTCCAATATCGGAATTATTTTTTTGCCAATTTCCGTTAAACCGTATTCCACCTTGGGAGGAACGACAGGATAAACTTTCCTGAATATAAGTTTATCCTTTTCTAAACTTCTTAATTGCTGAGTGAGCATTTTTTGAGTTACATAAGGCAATCTTTTTTTTATGTCATTAAATCTGAGTGTGCTGTAGCTTAAATACCACAGAATTAATATTTTCCACTTGCCGGAAACTATTTTTTGGACCAAAATCATCGGACAGACGTCATACTTTAAACATTTTTCCTTCATGTGACACTCCTCGTGCCATTTCTCTTTATCGACCATCTTTTCACCTCAATGCCTCAAGTATCTTTTAGGATACTATAGCACAAAAAAGTACCTACTTGTTAAAAAGATATTATCCCTGCTACTATTGTAGCAGATAATACTTATCAAAACTATATTTTTAATTTATTGCCACGGTTCTTATCCGGGTCATTTATCTATTTTTGCCGCTACGAACCAGCTATCCGCATTAGCAATAATGGGTGCAACCAAAGCGTTTCACAAAATCATTATGTTGCCGAAAAGCTGAACGCAAATGAGGCATTAAACCAGTAGCTAAGTTTAAGGTGAGGTTATGTGCAGCAATGTATATGTGCAGCAATGTAGAAGAATATATTAGCATTGTCTTATCACAAATAGATTGTTCGGAGACAAAAGAAACGGTATGCCGGATATTGCGTTCAGATATCAAGGAAATAATAGGGAAACAGCATCTTATAAATCCTTCGGAGGAACAACTGGTTAAAATTCTGTTTATGAAAATGGGTGACCCCAGGACACTGGGAAATTATTTTTTGTGGCTTAGAAACCTGACTGATTTACATTAAGAATATGATTAAGTAAAAATAGGAACTGCCACTTATAAAGGCGGCAGCCTTGGAATTTGATAAACAGGATTTATCCTAATATTGCAGAAATATGTAAAAACATCATGTAACCGGCGTGCAGCTGCAAATCTCCGGTACCCATCGTATGGTAATAAGAGATGTGGAGTATTACTATGGCTTTAGAAAGCAAATGGCAATATTTGCGCAGTATTAAACTACTGCGGGATGAAATAATTTCCTTTTCCCGGTATCCCTTTTCCTTGCCTGTGATTTGTACGTTGGAGGCTTTGGAATTTCACCCGAGGGTTACTTTTATTGTTGGTGAAAACGGAACAGGAAAGTCCACGTTTTTGGAGGCCATTGCAGTGGCCTGGGGATTTAACCCGGAGGGCGGCACGATCAATTTCAATTTCCATACCCGGAATACCCACTCGGAATTATATAAATATTTACGCCTGATTAGAAGCGCCCAAAAACCCCGGGACGGCTTCTTCCTGAGGGCTGAAAGTTTTTACAACCTGGCAACGAATATTGACGAACTGGGGCCGGACCTCATCAATTCCTACGGTGGACTTTCCCTGCATAAGCAATCCCACGGAGAGTCATTCTTTGCCGCCTTTATGAACAGATTCGGCGGCCGGGGTCTGTACATTCTGGACGAACCCGAGGCTGCCCTTTCCCCGGTACGCCAGATGGCTCTGGTTTCCAGGATACACGACCTGGTCCGGCAAGACTCCCAGTTTATTATTGCCACTCATTCGCCGATTATCATGGGCTATCCTGATGCGGCCATTCTCCAGATTTCGGCCGGGGGCTTCGAGACAGTCCGGTATGAAGAGACGGAACACTATATGGTAATGAAGGAGTTTGTAAACAACAGGGAGAAAATGCTCAAGGTACTGTTGATGGATTCCTGTGCAAATTAGATTCGATATATTGTATGGCATCATTGACTGTTTCAAGGTAACTCATGAATTTATTCCATCCAATTCGGAACATAGGAGCACTGGTCTGTTAACTCAACTCATCTTAACATAGGCCAGGATATCGCAAACATGGTCCACAATAAATTGTTGTGCGGACGCAGGATAAAGATTAATAAAATAATTACCTCTAGCGCTTGTCCGCTCTTCCTGCATTACTCCCAATGCAAGTCCTTTCCGAGCCGGCACTTTTGTCCGGCTGTCGTTTTGTTCAACTATTTGCAGATATCCCTCCGACACAAGCCAGCCGGACATTTTAACGGCTGATACTGTCGAACAGGCATGCCGCTTTAACACTTCGTTTACCGCTCCGGCAAGCATACTGATTGGAATTGGCTGTTGAGATATCTCTATTTCTTTTAAAATTTCGCTGTTTGGAAAAATCACTTCCACATGGCCGGCATTCTTCCTCTTACGCTTTGGCGTGCTTTTCTCATCGTCTTTATAAGTGTCAACAATTGCGTTTTCTTCACAAAAGCTTGCTATCTCCCGCAAAAACCTTGCACCGTAGCGTTGCAGTTTTGTTTCACCAACACCGAATACCATTAAAAATTCGGCCGGTGCTCTCGGCAATCTTACGCACATATTTACAAGGGAGCTGTCGGAAAAGACAACAAACGCCGGCACTCCCTGCTCCGCGGCAATTTCATGCCGCAGCGCCTTCAAGCGCAGATAAAGAGCTTCTCTTCCCGGGGGTACGGAATTCTTCGCACCGGCTGTGGCATCGGCATCATTCCTTGAAGCCTGTGTTCTTTCTTGAGCCAGTTTCATTTGCAGGGCTACGGTGCCATTTAACACTTTTTTCGCCTCAGGCGTGAGGCACAAAACAGCGTACTGACCATCGCTTTTTTTAAGATAGCCGCTTTGTATCAAAAATTCGATGATAGTACGCAATGTATGGACGCTTTTTTCGCTGATGCCGTAAGTGGATAGCGCGTTCAGTCCCAGCTCTTGTATACGTTTGCTTTTGCTGCCGCGCAGCACGTCGATGACCAGCATCGCGCCAAAACGCTCTTTCATGCGCACCACGCAGGACAGAATTTTTTGTGCCTCCTCGGTAACATCCACTGTTTCAAACTTTGTATCACAGTTGCCGCAATGACCGCAATAGCCGGGGGGATTTTCTCCAAAATAGCGGAGAATAAAAGCTCTGAGACAGTCGTTGGTGGTTGCGTAAAAGGTCATCTCACGCAAGCGCCGGTAATCACGCTCCTTAAGCAGCCTCTCTGTTTCCGCATCCGAATAAGCTACGTCTTTGGCATGTTCAATCAGCCATTGATTCGTTCTGACATCCTGACCGCTGTAAAGCAAAAGACAGGCGGCCTCACTGCCGTCGCGCCCGGCCCGTCCCGCCTCCTGATAATAACTTTCAATATCTTTCGGCATGTTATAATGCACCACAAAAGCCACGTTTGATTTATCGATACCCATTCCGAACGCATTGGTTGCAGCCATAATCTGCACCCGGTCAAACAAAAAATCGTCCTGATTGGCATGCCGTTCCTCGTCCGGCAGACCGGCGTGATAGGGCGCGGCCGAAAAGCCCCGTCGGTTTAATTCCGCACAAACTTCTTCCACTGTCTTTCTGGTTGCGCAATAGACAATGCCGCTCTGGTTTTTATGCGCCTCTAAGAAGTCTGTTAACGCCTGCATTTTATTTTTAGGCGCCTGCACTTCAAAATAAAGGTTTTGCCGGTCAAAGCCCGTAACTAAAACGACGGGATTCAATAAAGAAAGAAGCGCAACTATATCTTCTCTTACGCGCGCGGTAGCAGTTGCCGTAAATGCGGATACAATCGGTCTTTGCTCAAGCTGCTCAATAAACTGCGGAATTTGTGCATAGCTTGGGCGAAAGTCCTGCCCCCATTGCGAAATGCAATGGGCTTCATCCACCGTGAGCATGGATATTTTTACACTTTTAGCGAACGCAAGAAACTCTGGGGCCAGCAGACGTTCGGGCGCGACGTAAATCAATTTGTATTTACCATTCATTGCATTGTATAGCGCGGTTTTCATCTGCCGAGGCGAAAGGGTGGAATTGATATACGCAGCAGGAATTCCGGACTGGATCAGTGCGCCTACCTGATCCTTCATCAGTGAAATCAAGGGAGACACCACAAGCGTAATACCCTTGTGCATTGTAGCGGGCAACTGAAAACAGACGGACTTGCCGGCACCGGTTGGCATGATGCCAAGAACATCACGCCCGGCTAAGATCGCCGAAATAAGTTCCTGCTGACCGCCGCGAAAGCTGTCATATCCAAAAAATTTTTTTAATGCTTCCTGGATGGTCATTTATTTTATACCTCTAATTTACCTGGTTAGGCTTTTTCTTCCAAAGTTTTGGACAGTTCTCCGCCAATTTTGTTAATTATAACACCTCCTGTCAAATTGCGGCGGAGCAGGTCTAAAGGTAAGCCTTAACAGGATAACATACAATAGACCATTAAAACCGGCACAGCCACTTAGCGGCACCGGTTTTAATTCCTTATAGATTAAGTCCTTAAGTGTCTTCTGTAATTATGCATTACCCAAAGGTGCAACTGAGCCTGGGTTAAATTATAAATAAACCAGGGCAAAGTGGGAACATAGTCATGGATGGCTACCAATGCATATTTATTTTGCAAAACCCCGCGGAATTCCAGTCGCCCGGGGTGTGGAAGACGATTTAGGTGGGCCATCAGTCCGCCGGTTATGTAATAAATGGGCCGGTCATTGAAACTGCGGTCTTCTGAAAAGGACAGGTCCAGCAGGGGCTTGTTCTTAGCTTGGGCAATACCATGATTTTGAATCGTTCCACCAGGTGAGTAATAATACTGAAGGAACTCCCGTTCGCACCAATTATTAAACCCGCCCGAATCGCCGTCACCGGAACACCATATGAGCCAAGGGTTTTTTCCACCTCAAGGCGGCTGTCCAAATGTCTGGATAACCTCCCCCGTTCTCGAGGTACAAGTCCCCCCAGATAGATTATTTGCTTGATACCGGTCAATGCAGCAGCACGGGCAAAATTGTCGGCCAGAATTAGATCCATATTTTGAAAACTTCCCTGAGTTAACCGAGCCGAAGGCATCATGGAATGGACCAGATAATAGGCATAATCAGCACCGCATAGAACTTGTTCAATATCGTTTAATGAAAAAAGATCGCACTGCCGCCAACTGACATCCAAGCCACAGACCGATTCTTCTTCATTTACAGCACTTCTGGTAAGGCAAATTAGCCGGCAATGTGATTTTAAAGCCGGTAATAACGCCCTTCCTATAAAACCAGTAGCCCCCGCCACCGCCACCACAGGTCTGTTATCCGGGTTCTCTTGCAATTCATACACCTCTTGCCTCGAATTTTGGTCTGCACCCGTTACAATGGGACGTGTACTCAGAGATGCTGGTATTAACGGTGTGATGGTTACCGATAATATAACATATTCTTTCTGTATCTTGGATCTAAATTTTCTTTTTTCAATACCCTCCGACAAATACCGGGGGGGGAGTCACGGAAAATAGGCTGACTGATCGGATCTCTTCAAAGGAAACAGCTATCTTCTTGCCTTGAGGGGAAGTTCTTTGAGGTCTTCCGACGGTGGAGACAGAAGACCCGCTTCATTGTGCTTGTGTTCAGTTCTGATGTTCATCCGGGTGCTGGTTAAGCATGGTTTTAACCGCGTTCACTATTTTTTCCCCAGTTTCATGCGCCTTTACCGGAAAGGAGACGGAGAACGCCCCGGCCAATAGCAACATAATTACCGCCGCTGCGACCAGCCGCAGGAAGAAAAAGTTCCCGTTCCTACGATATATTCACTTGTTCAACAAAATTATATATTCGCCTTTACAATATCACTGGTTCCTTTTTTGGTGTATATCTAAAAGAGCGTTTCCAGCCTTATAGGCAGTCTAAAAACTTGGTTATTTTTGATCCAGAGGCCGGTACAATACGAAGTTTCAATCCCTTATGGGTAGTCTAAAAACTTTTAGGCAATCTTTCACCAGGATAACTACGCTTAGTTTCAATCCCTTATAGGTAGTCTAAAAACGCGGACCGGGCTCATGTTTACAACACCGGTATCCAGTTTCAATCCCTTATAGGTAGTCTAAAAACAGTTTATCGTGGTAGTCACGCATATGGGACTAACCAGTTTCAATCCCTTATAGGTAGTCTAAAAACAAAAGCTCCAGACTGGCCGGACCGGGATATGCAATCTTGTTTCAATCCCTTATAGGTAGTCTAAAAACGGCCTTAAACATGTGAGTATATGGTCCATCTCCAGTTGGTTTCAATCCCTTATAGGTAGTCTAAAAACGGGACTTGATTTTGGCCGGGCCTTCATTCTCAAACAGTTTCAATCCCTTATAGGTAGTCTAAAAACAAGAAAATTAACTGTTATAAATAAAGTACGAGAAAGTTTCAATCCCTTATAGGTAGTCTAAAAACCAAGCTGGGCGAACTTGAAGTATCTTACGAAGGCAGTTTCAATCCCTTATAGGTAGTCTAAAAACCCGGGCTTTATCTTCGCCGGTTAGCGTTACTACTGGAAGTTTCAATCCCTTATAGGTAGTCTAAAAACCAATTTGCCAGGAAATTTTTTGATTTACATAGCATAGAGTTTCAATCCCTTATAGGTAGTCTAAAAACGTATAAAAGTGCGTAGCCGCGACATTTTTACCGTTGATTGTTTCAATCCCTTATAGGTAGTCTAAAAACTAACCGGGTTCACTTCCAATTCACTTGCTACTTGCCTGTTTCAATCCCTTATAGGTAGTCTAAAAACTGACAAAGAAAACCTTTCAATTTTATATCGCCCTTGTTTCAATCCCTTATAGGTAGTCTAAAAACTGTATGGACCGAAAAACGGTAGTGTTCCTGCCATTGATGTTTCAATCCCTTATAGGTAGTCTAAAAACGGGGCATAAGCCCTGGCCCCGAGAGGGGGATTGCTGTTTCAATCCCTTATAGGTAGTCTAAAAACGATCAAGCCGGTGGATCGTCCGGGGCATTATGAAAGTTTCAATCCCTTATAGGTAGTCTAAAAACATTCAGCCATGGAACGTCGGTATCGCTAAAAAATGTGGTTTCAATCCCTTATAGGTAGTCTAAAAACCCGTCGCGTTTACCTGAAAATAAGGCTTTCTAAATTAAAAGCTTATTGGAAGCTACTGTGACAATATTCTCGAAAACCTTATACTATAAGTTTTCTTTCAATTACAGAATGTCGTCGACCCCCCGGTGTTTCTACGCTATCGGAGATCGACGACAAAGATTTTCCTGCTTTATCCCTTTGTTCTAGATTATATTTTCATCTCCTCTTTTTTCAACCATATTTAAAAAGTGCTTAATTAGTTTATAGCATAATAAGCCATTTACACGCAAGTATTCAAAACTCCCTTTTACACAACATTCTACTCAACAATGTTCTCGTGGAATCTCATAAGAATCGCCGCCACTTGAGCTCTTGTAGCACTGCCGTCCGGGGCAAGCGTCGTGGCAGTTGTACCGCTTATGAGTTCTTTACCAACAGCCCAGAACATTGCGGTCTCCGCCCACTTGCTAATATTGCCTGAATCGAAGTAAGCTGCAAGTTCGGTTGTTGCCGTTATGTCATAGCCCTTATATTTTGCATAGTTATACAGTATTGCCGCCATCTGCTCGCGCGTCGTATTGTCGTTCGTTCCGAATATCCCGTCGCCGTACCCGGAAACGATCCCATTTTCAACTGCCCAAATAACGGCGTTTGCATACCATGCTCCCCCTTCCACATCGGTGAAGCTGTTTTCAGCCGTAACCGTCGGCTCGCCCTCAAGCCTGTACAAAACCGTAACCAGCATGGTCCGGGTCATGTCGACGTCCGGTGAAAAGCTAGTGTTTGAGGTACCGGAAAACAGTCCGTTTTTATCTACATACAGCACTGCATCGTAATACCATGCATTTTCCGTGACATCTGTGAAATTCAAGAGTGCTTCATAGACGACAGCAAAAGTTGAGAAGTGATCTGTTGTGAATATCATACAGCCTGTTTCCTCGTCATAGTATGCTCCGGTCATCCTTACGGCATTGCCTTCATCGTCCAGATAGTAAACTGTAAGGTTGTCCGCGTCCTCATCGTCCGCCGGTGTATATGGGAGACTTACCTGTACGCTGCCGCCGCCAAAGTCGGTAACGTCCCTACCGTTGGCCGCTATTGCCAGGGCATATACAGGATGATCACCTACAAGCTCGCGGTTTTCTTCAGAAAGACTGTCGCTGTCAAGCTGCTCAATTGAGAAATTAACATCACCGCCGCCCTTACCCGCTATGGTCTTAAGCGCCTCGCTATCAAGCGATACATTGCCGTTAGGCGTCTCAATCGTCATTGACAGGGCGGAAGATGCCATATCGAATACGGAGTCCATGGGCAGTTCGACTATGACCTTGTTAACGGTTTCTTCCGTTTCAACTTTTATTCTAATGTTTGTACCGCCGTTTTCCTTAACATTTTCCAATAATTTGTCGATGTCCTCGCTTTTTACTAACGCTATTGCCTCGCCGTCTTTTACTTCAGTTTGCAGCACAATGCTTTCTGATTTTTCATCAATCTTGTTTATTAAAGATGAAGCGTTATCATCCCATCCCATTGAATCTTCCTCCAGGGTATAGTCATCTGTATAATGCCAGACGATAACATCCCCGTTTTGCAGAACATAATCCTTTAATCCCAGCATGGGATGAGTACCGTTAACTGTATACATCCATCCGGAATTTGGACCGTTTGCATATTCCGCTAAAGTTAACCCCCCCGGTGTTCTGATTGAACGGACATAATTATTATCAGCCCCCGCATATTTATATCCGTTATCATCCAAAACCTTGCTGAAAACATCATAAACCCGCGAACCTTCTTCTACTTCAACTGATGTCTTCGAAATCCAGGTTGTGAGGTTGCCTTCAGACAAAGTATTTACTTTCCCGTCTTCTCCGTCCGCATCAGTGCCTAACAGAGTAAAGTAAACGGTTATATTGTTTTTTTCTTCCACAGGATCTTCCCCGGGATCTTCAGACGGCTTACCTATTGTAACGTCGGCTTTCATTGACGGATCAATGACACTCATTGCTTCATATAAGTTATAATATAGTTCTCCTTGTCCCTTAATAGTGTCCTCGGATACCTCTAAAGCCGCGTTATAAACAGCTTTTAAATCGTCTTTAGCGCTTCCATGCCCGTCAAGATCATTTTCCAGCATATTCCCGGCTCGTTCAGTCAACCCGGAAAATTTTTCCCAAGTTAAGCACTGATGCTGCCATACGTTGTAGCCGTTTATCAAAGCCCCTAATGCAATCGGAACATCCTTATTGAACCCGGGATACTGATTGTCTTTGTAATAAAAAGCTCCATCTTCTTTTTGATAAGCCGCCAGAGCATCAAGTGGGTCTTTTCCGTTTCGTTTCCAATCTTCGCCGCCCACATCAATACCTGCAGCTCCCAATCCGGTTAAGACACAACATAATGTATTGCAATTAAATCCATAGTCTCCATATAATTCCCCGTTATCAGCCTGCCTCTTTTTAAATGCCTCCGTAATGCCGGCAATATCCTCTAGCATGTTCGGTTCGTCTCTGTGATTCTGAATTGCGGCCAAAGCCCAGCCGCGCATGTCCATATCAAAACTGTCGCTAGCGGCCTGCTGCTTTACGATTTCTATCAGATTGGGATTGTAATCGGCTCCGGCTGCGTCAAGGGCCAATAATGCCCAGATATTATTTGCAAACGGGCCGAAAACCCCGGCGGAGGTAGTGTCAACAGCCTGCAGTTTTTCAACATAATTTATGCCCTCATAATTATAAGGATTTTCTCCCAGCATAACCAATTGCAAAATAATGGCCGCGTAATCCGTTGCCTGATATTGTGAGAAGTCTCCATCTTTATGTTGGGTAACATCGTATACGGCATATCCGTCCAGCGATTTTCCGGCGGCTGCCCAATCAAAAGTACCCCAATATCCGTCGGATAAATCCTTGCCCATTTCTTTTTCGCCATATTCCATGGCTTTGTCCAGCATTTCCTGTGCCCGGGCTCTCGTTTCCTGAGAAATACCGGGGTTATCGGTTCCAATCAAAAAGACATAAACTTGTTTGGAAAATCCGTCTTCGGCAGTAACTTCGATAAGCAATTTGGGTTCGCTGACAGGAATTAAAGCTGTTTCGCCACTGACTGCGAGACTGCCGTTTATAGTTAGACTCGCCTTGCTGTCTTCTAAAACAGGGGTAACGGATAATGCCTCAATATCTGCCCCCGGTGTTACGATGTAATTAAAGATATCCTTGTCAAATACTTTGTTTAAAGTACCGCCTTCAATATTGACGGAATCCAGGCGGACATTGCTGGAAGCCCACTTAATTTGAATAATGTGTTTTTGCCTGTCTCCGCTGGGAGCGGTAACCGTTACTTCTATTTGCTCTGTCTGGCCGGCATCAACCGGCACCACATAATAACTGCCGACCTGCCATCCGATCGACCCGCCAACAGCAACCGAGCAGGCGTTGTCACCGGGCGCAGCCCTGAGAAGTAATAGCTCGTAGAGCATATCGTTTGGAATACCGACGGTATAAGTACCGTTTTGATTGTTTACAGGATACTGCTTGCAATCATCTTCAGCACCCATGGCGCTGCTTTGAGTTTTCATAAACTGATAGACCTGAATACCGCGCAGACCGGTATCGGTAACCGTGTCAACGCTTCCGTCCGCTTCGCTACATTCAATTAAAAATACGTAATGATTAAGAACTTTTTTAGAATCAGGGACATTTTCAAATCCGCTTTCGGGAGCAGCGGTGATTTTACTAACGCTGTAGGATACTAATTCGACTTCAACAACATTAACACCCTGCTTAAGCGGCAGTTCAGTACTATAAGCCCTTTCGCCCTGCCGGCTGGCGTCAAAACGGTTATAAGCACCGCCGTTTACTCTTACGTAATTTAAATCTTTGAACAAACTTTGTCTATAATCCGTAGTAATTTTATTTGATTCAATATTATGCTGTACACGTAGGGTGTTAACCCCCTCAGGCAGGCTGACAGAGGCAACCGTGTGTCCCGATCCTATTACCGGCTGGTATGCTTCATCAAGTATTTCCTCAGTCTCACCGTTTAACAGCCAAATATCCCGCGTACCCTGAGAACCATATGAATTGTCCAGTATAAACAAATATGTCTTGCTTAACTCCCCATCTTTTATTGTTATATGATAAGATAAAGCGTTTTCTCCATAAGAATTAAAAGCGGCAGTTGAAAAAACACGTTTTCCGTTT
Organism: Desulfoscipio sp. XC116; assembly: GCF_039851975.1. Classification (GTDB taxonomy): domain Bacteria; phylum Bacillota; class Desulfotomaculia; order Desulfotomaculales; family Desulfallaceae; genus Sporotomaculum. Next base: position 627,272 of record NZ_CP156660.1, on the reverse strand, counting down.
TCGATGTCGTAGTTAACCGCATAATCCTGAGTATCCTGAAGACAAGTGCTATTTATTGTTACAGTTGCGTAAGGAGACTGTAACACCCCTTTGAACCGGAAATCCGTTTCCGGCCTTGATTTTATAGTTTCACTGATATAAATAAAGTTATCCTTGCTATACTCAGCCGCTGAAAATTGGGTGATATTGCCTGATATATCGGTTAATGTTCCCCCAATGGATAAAAGTTCAGCCGAATGCTCCCCCGACGGGGCCGCTGTCAAAGCAACGGGTATTTCCAAATTGCTGTCTACCACACCGAAAGTCCCCGCAGCTGTAAAATACCCTTCTTTGGCAACGACATAGCTATAGTTACCTGATGTAAGAGAGTATACGCCTGTTTCTTCCGGAACCTGCTGATTCCCCTCACTGTCAAAAACGGTTACAACCGCACCTTCCTGATCGGGGATCAGCTGTACGCTGTATCTTTGATGGGCTGCCGTGGCATAAAGCAATGTAGTTTGATAATATACCTTCTCTGAAATTGTTACTGATAAAACCAGGCGATAGGTAATACCGGTTTCCAGACCGGAAACGGTGTAGGTATTAGTTTTATTAATGCCTTTAGGGCGTTCCGCCTCAAATAAGGGAGAGGTACCGTCCAGTGTGTATACTGCAAATTTTCCCGGTCCCGGTGATATCGGGCTTTTCATGTTTACGGTGATGCCATAATTGTCGTTATCAGCTTTGGCTGTTACAAAACTGCTGTCCTCCGTAAATATGCCGTTTAGGGTACCGCCCAATATTTCCATTGACTTAAAAAACAATGCGCCGTTCTTTTGAGAAATTTCAAAAGTATAAGCTTGGCTTGTATCCCCTTCTCCCGCAGTAACTACAAGAGATATATTACCAAGAATATCTCCACTGGGAATTAAAAAAAACTGTTTACCATGCAAAATGGCGTTAAACTGATTCATGGCGTTTAAACGCAAAAACGGCTGCGACAATCAATCATATGATTGTCGCAGCCGTTTTCCCGCGTAACATCATCATTACGATGTAAACAACTCATTACCAACAGATATAGCAATTATTTATAAGCAGGTCTTCTGGCTTACGCTTATGGAGTTTCCCCCTGCGGCACACGCTCTGCCTTCCCAGTTTCCCAGTGACCGGCTTTCGCCGACGAGCGCGGCCTCGGCGCATACAGCGGCGGTTCCGCTCGGGATTCTCACCCGATTCCCTATCCTTCCCCCAAAGTTCATACACCCAAGGGGACACTTAAAATAATATGTTTAATTTTTACCTATTATCACTAATTTCAAAGTTATCACAGCTAAATACCATTGTCAATGCATATACGTAAGAGGTTGCAAGGGGGACCATGAAGAGTTATTTCGTTTTAAGCCCCGGTCAGCTTCCATTCCTTCGCCTCCTCCTGCGACCGCCAGAGAGTATTGTACAGCCCGTCTTGCTTGATTAGCTCGTCATGGACGCCCGCCTGGACGATCTCTCCCTCGTTAAAGACAAGGATATTGTCTGCCGTGCGGATGGTGCGAAGATGATGAGCAATGACAAGAACTGTCCGGTTTTGAGCAAGATTGCTGATGGCCCGCTGGATTTTCGCTTCGTTGACGGGGTCAACATTGCTGGTGATCTCGTCCAGAATAACAATGGGCGCGTTCTTCAGAAACGCCCGGGCAATGGAAACCCGCTGCTTCTGGCCGCCCGAAAGGCCGACGCCGTTTTCCCCCACGGGTGTGTCATACCCCTGAGGCAAGCTTACAATAAAGTCGTGGATCATGGCCTTTTGTGCGGCCGCAATGACATCCTTTCTTGTGGCGTTGCGGTTCCCGACCTTAATATTTCCTTCTATCGTGTCGGCAAAGAGCATGACGTTCTGCATCACGATGCTGATATTTCCGAGCAGCTCGTCGTAGTCCATTTCCCGAATGTCAACGCCGCCGACGCGGATCGAACCCCTTTGCGGCTCCCAGAAGCGCAAAAGAAGATTTGTCACGGTGGTCTTGCCGGAGCCGGAAGGCCCGACGAGGGCGGTAAGCGTTCCCTCCTTCAGCCGGAAGCTCGCGTTTTTCAGCTCAAACTCTCCCTTTGCATAGAAAAAGCCGACATTTTCAAATCCAATATCAAAGCTCTTGGGTTGCTTTGGATTTTGGGGGACTTCTATGATTGGGGCGTCAAGCAAGGTTTGGGTACGCCGGTAGCTGTCCGTCACCTTGATGTAATTCAGATAATGCCCCTCCATGCCCGCAAAGGGCTTGTAAAACTCGCGGCTGATGATGACAAAGATCAGATAATCAAAGACGGATAATTCCGCTCCTAAAAGGAGGTAGGCGCCAACCGTTGCCAGTACGGCAAAGCAGAGCTCCACGAACAGGGAATATCTGCCTAAGATCACCGCGAAGGATTTTGATATCTTCTTACTGCTCTCCCCAAACCGCTCGGTGCTTTGCCTCAATCTAGTTTGAAATCTCGAACTTTCAGAGAAAGCTTTAAGAAGCGGGATGCCCTTCACATACTCCACAAACAGGCTGACCATATCGGCCAGGTCATCCTGCGATTCTTTCTGCAGAGCCTGGCCCGATTTTAGGCCGTATACCAGCAACAGAAGCGCTATGGGAAGAAGGGAAACCATCGCCAGGCCCATCCGCCAGTCCACGATAAAAAGCCCGATGCCGAGGATGACCGCCACAACAAAGTCGCTGATCATGCGCGACCACATATGCGCCACAATGGTCATCAGATTGGTAACGTCCTTCTGAATGATTGTGCTGATTTCACCCACGCGCTCCTTTGTATAGAACCCGAGGGAAAAGCATTTCAGCCGCAGAAGAATGCTCTTTTGTGTTGATTCACCAATATCAAAACCGGCAAAATGCTTAGCCAGGTCTGCCGCCGCATTGCATACGGCTTTGAATACCACCAGGCCGATTAGCCCCAGCCAATAGTGAGAGAGGGTCATTTCCTGTCCCGCTATTATTTTTTCTATCATGTCCAGGAGCAGCAGCATCATGGCTGTTCCGGATAGCGCATACAGCGTAAAAAGTACAATTGAAAGGGTCAGCAGAAACTTGCCTTGCGACGTCATGCTCTGAAATATTTTTTTAATCATGCGGATACCTCCTTGATCTGCCAGGTATCAACTTTTGTTTGCTGTTCTACCATTTCGGAGTAGAGCGGGCAGGAGGCAAGAAGCTCCCCGTGCCGGCCGGAACCTACAACACGGCCTTCGTCCATAACCACGATCTGATCGGCGTTGGTGATCGTATTCAAATGATGGGCAATCATAATCAGCGTTTTGTTTTCCCCCAGATTGCCGATGGCTTTCTGAATCTGCCGCTCGTTGCTCGGGTCGATGGCGGCGGTCGCTTCGTCCAGAATAATGATGGGCGCGTTTTTGAGCATCATTCTAGCAATGGAAATGCGCTGTTTTTCTCCGCCGGAAAATTTAACGCCCGCTTCGCCCGCCAGAGTATCGTATCCCCGCGGAAGGCCCATGACAAAATCATGAATCTGCGCTTTTTGGGCCGCTTCAACAATTTCATCCTGTGTTGCGTCCGGTTTCCCGATGCGGATGTTTTCCTCAATGGACAGATTAAATAGGAAAACCTCCTGCTGTACGATGGATACAAGAGCGGAAAGCGCCCTCTCGCTCATATCCGTGAGGCTTTGACCTCCGATGGAGATCTTGCCGCTGTCCGGCAGCCAAAAGCCCATCATAAGGCTCGCCAGCGTGCTTTTCCCTGAACCGGACGCTCCTACGATTGCGGTCACGGAGTTCTTTTGCAAACGCAGGTTAATATTGGACAGGATTTTCTTCTCCATCGTATAGCTAAAGCATACGTCGTCAAACACAATATCCCCGGCATTTGACAAGGAACTGCTGCCCCACGCCGGCGGCTCTTCGCCCATTACGGAAAAAATGCTGTTCATGGCATTATTGAATACGATCCGGCTATGGTGATAAATTTGCAGCTTGGCAAAGGAAGCGGTAAAAATTCCGCCGAGAATCAGTGCCAGTACAAAGCCTTGCGTGCTGATCCGGCCATCCGAGAGGAGGAGAGAACCGACGACGGCCATTACCACGAAGCCCCCCTCAAGGATCATGTCGATAAATCTCATCGGCACGGTCAAGTTGAGCGTGAAATTTTTAACCCAGCGGTTATAATCATGGATGCTGCCGAGAATATTCCGCGTCTTTTGCTCTTCACGGGAGAATGCCTTGATGACAGAAATTGCAGATATATATTCCAGCAAATCCTCCGATAGTTTTTTTGTGCTCTCCCAGTAATGGGCAAAAGAGCCTGAAAAAATTTTTGTCGCCTTACCGCTGAACAAAAACATCAGCGGAACGGTGCAGACGAGAGCAAGCCCCAGTCTCCAATCAATCAGCAATATAACGATAAAAATCACAGCGGGCACCAAAGTCGCCGACACGATCTCGGGAAGAGCGTGGGCCAGATAAACTTCTACCTCTTCCACATCATGATTGATTATGTTGGCCAGATCGCCGGTTTTTCGCTTCTGAAAGAACCCCAGCGGCAGCGTCTTCAGATGCTTGATGATATCGACGCGAATCTCGGTTAATGACTTGTAAGCCGCGTCATGAGCCTTCCAGATCGACAGCCCATAGGACAGTGCCTTCAGCGCGAGGCATCCGGCTATTCCGATGCCGCACAGCAGAATATTTTTTTTTGTTAATGCGCCGTCCAGCATAAGTCCGACCATGTAAACCACAATGATGATTGGTATTGTTCCCAATATCACATTCATAGTAACCAAAATATTGGATGACATGTTTTTGTTTTTAATTTTTTTGATATAAGCCATTTTATTCTGTTTCATGCCTTTCTCCTTTCTTTTAGCAATCTTAATATCGAATCACTATTCAATATTATTCGATTTTTTAACCCGTCAGCAAGTGACAAACTAACGGGTTTATTTATTGCGTAGAGCAATCAAAGCGAGTTGCTGCCAAAAAAATGCTGTCTGGAAATAAGATCAAGCATTTCCTCAGCCCACTCACGGCTTTTGTAATGGCGAGCGATTTCAAGCACACTCTCGGTAAAATTGCCGGCCAGAATATGAGCAAGCAGGTCATCATATTCTTTATCACTTCTTTTTTTAAGGCCTATCTTTATATGTTCTTCGATAAGCTGAATCATGTTTTCTTTGGCATCACTGTGATTTGTACCAGCGCTTTTATCCATAAGGACAATCAATTCACGGCGCCTGTCAAGCAAGCCTAAGAAAAACTCTCTTTCGATACTGACAAACTTATCAAAAGCTTGGCCGGGTGCTTCCACGGCCTGCTTTAGCATATCCGGAAACTGTAGCAAAACTGACTGTATGATTTCGTTAAAAAGCACCTCCTTATTTTTGAAATAGGAATAAGTGAGGCTGGTGGACACACCCGCTTTTTGCGCGATTTCTTTCATAGTAGTGCTTTTAAAGTCCTTTTGAAAAAATACATCAAGCGCTGCTTCATAAATGCGTTCCCTTATTTCATCCTTTAGTACCTGTGCCATTGCCTCACCCCCTTTTGCAATATCGAATACTCGTTCAGTATATAGCGGGACTAAGGCTTTGTCAAGTTGGGTTCATGTAACTTACCCGGTTTGATAATACCATAGCTTCCTCTTTTATATAAAGACGTATTTGCGTTCGATAATGGTTTCCTGATTTTCTTTATTCCATATCTATCTGTGAGAGTTGCTTTATTTGATCACACCTGCCATAGATAACTGCAGTAACTTGAACCTTAATATTTTCTTCGTCAATCCAAAATACGTCTTATCCTCCATCAATTATAGCCCTCGTCTTAATTCAGAAAATACCTCAGAAGCAGGACGGGAACAGTCTGCTTTTGCCTCATTAAATCCTTTTTGCATGATTGCGTCAAATGTCGCGACGTCCATTTCATCAAGCATCACCGGAGTGGCAGGGATTGAGAGAGAGAACGGAATACTTTTCGTCATGATGATTTGCTTGTAAAGCATATTAATTACAACGGAAGCCGGAACCCCCAGCTTTGCCATGATTGATTCTGCTTTTTCTTTTATATCCGGCTCGACACGCGCGAGAACATTTGCTGTTTTAATAGCCACAATGATTTCACCTTTCATTTTTCTTTTCTATACTATGTTCTATTGTATAACTTTTAGCAATACACAATTCGAATTTCTTCAATTTACTCTTTAGCACAAAATAGGCGCTATCCCTTGCGGGACAACGCCTATCTCTTGTTTTTCCGTACCGGTTTGGGGTATAGTTCAATAAGTTTCCCTATTAAACAGTGCCTTTACCGGAGGCCTTATTATTTTTCGTGCGTTTCAATTCCTTATAGGTAGTCTAAAAACTTCGCATACAGCCAATCGCCTGGTGTCGGTGCCTACGTTTCAATTCCTTATAGGTAGTCTAAAAACGGACCGGGGCAATACCGTTAAGTGTCTTGAACTTCCAAGGTTTCAATTCCTTATAGGTAGTCTAAAAACTCAAAGTTGATGCCCGGGGGCTTTGGGGCCGAGCAGAAAGTTTCAATTCCTTATAGGTAGTCTAAAAACCGACCTATAACTTTTGGAGCATCCCGCTGCCAAACGACGGTTTCAATTCCTTATAGGTAGTCTAAAAACAACCGTGAACGTCAGTACAACAGGTGGTATGCTGGGCGAGTTTCAATTCCTTATAGGTAGTCTAAAAACAGCCAGTCATCCAATGGAAATTATCCAAAAGGCGTGTTTCAATTCCTTATAGGTAGTCTAAAAACACAGTTCCTGAAACTTCCCATGTACTTCCATCGTCCGGGTTTCAATTCCTTATAGGTAGTCTAAAAACTACCGCCTCGGTGCGCGGTACCGAGGTGGTCATTACCCGTTTCAATTCCTTATAGGTAGTCTAAAAACGTGCGGTGTATTACATCTTAAGGCCTCGGGAAAAGAGTTTCAATTCCTCATAGGTAGTCTAAAAACGGGCAAGGCCTCCAACATGTTTGCCGAAAGGCGTCTCCAGTTTCAATTCCTCATAGGTAGTCTAAAAACCGGCATTGAAACGGGTTTTACAGCAGGACGGAGGTGGTTTCAATTCCTCATAGGTAGTCTAAAAACCCGGTGATCACGTGTTTACGTTAAACGGTGTGCAATAGTTTCAATTCCTCATAGGTAGTCTAAAAACTATCCCAAACTATTTGACCGCTCTCACCGTACCCGCGTTTCAATTCCTCATAGGTAGTCTAAAAACTAAAACCAAAACAGCCGCATCGGAACTCTGAACCTGAGTTTCAATTCCTCATAGGTAGTCTAAAAACGATAGAGAAAATAGTATTTGGTATTGGCAAAATTTGTTTCAATTCCTCATAGGTAGTCTAAAAACGGAACAACAATAGCTTACGCTGTACCGATAGCTCTGGGGTTTCAATTCCTCATAGGTAGTCTAAAAACTTTCGGTATCTACCCGAGCAGTTGTTTTTGCCGCGGTTTCAATTCCTCATAGGTAGTCTAAAAACTCAAACACTACCTCACCCGGGTTGGAGTAGCGGTTGAGTTTCAATTCCTCATAGGTAGTCTAAAAACCCACCTCCGTTGTATCGCATTGTGGTTGAATCATACAGGTTTCAATTCCTCATAGGTAGTCTAAAAACGAGTTTTTTCAAGACCCCGCTGCTCTTTTAAACAGTGTTTCAATTCCTCATAGGTAGTCTAAAAACGTGGTGAATCCGGCCAGCGCCGCCGCCCGGCAGACATGTTTCAATTCCTCATAGGTAGTCTAAAAACGCAATATACGGAGTTAGTTTCAAAGACAGGAAAAGTGCGTTTCAATTCCTCATAGGTAGTCTAAAAACAAAATATTGCTCCGACAAATGCCGCTATACTGCGAGGTTTCAATTCCTCATAGGTAGTCTAAAAACTTTTTGTTCGGTGTAGACGGGTTAAGGCTTGATTTAGTTTCAATTCCTCATAGGTAGTCTAAAAACTTTAGTTGTTGGGTGAATATAATGGTTGAACTACGCATGTTTCAATTCCTCATAGGTAGTCTAAAAACCATATTCCCCAGAGCCCAATAGCATCACGGGCCATAGTTTCAATTCCTCATAGGTAGTCTAAAAACCCGTCGCGTTTACCTAAAAATAAGGCTTCCTAAACTAGAAGCTTATTGAAAGCCACTGTGACAATATTCTCGAAAACCTTATACTATAAGCTTTTTTCAATTACAGAATGTCGTCGACCCCCCGGTGTTTGTGCGCTATCGGAGATCGACGACAAAAATTCTCCTACTCTATTTCTTTGTTCTAGATTATATTTTCATCTCCTCCTTTTTCCAAACCCATAATCTCCCGGGAAGAATATTTCGTTGTACGCAAGGAGTAAAAGATGACCGAGTCTTGGTCCTTGTGAATAATTCGTTCCAACTCCATTTTTAACTTTTTTAGATTAGCGTCTGAAATCTCACCTTCCAGCACGGAATTCTGAACCCAATTCAGATACTGTCGGCATTTTTTCAGAACCTTGACCACTCTCTTTTGCCCAACATCATAAACCACAATGACAAACAGGGTAATTTCACCAACCTTTAATTATATTCTACCACCCGGCCACAAAAGCCTGATATTCTTTTTCCCCCATCAAATGTTTTTCTATCTTGTACAGTTCCAGCCGAATTAACCTGCGGTAAGAAACCGGACGCCCAATATCCCTGTGTTTAATGGTAGTTTTTAATTTTTCGTCCAGGTTCTCTACAAAGCATTTTCTAGCCTTCTCTTTCATCATGATCCCTTCTGTAACCCGATCAAAACTCTTTTTGGTAATCATCTTTTTCCCAAGCAGCGAAAATATTAGCCTGTCCACTATTATCGGTTTAAATATTTCAGCTAAGTCAAGGTTCAGGGTAAAGCGGCGAAAATTGGTGGAGTGCAGATAACCGATGCGGGGGTCCAGATGTGTCTTGTATATTTCACTGAGGCAAATGGTATACATCAAGGAATTCCCAAAACTAATCAGTGTGTTTAAATAATTTTTAGGCGGGCGCCTGGTGCGTTCTTGGAAGATAAAGTCGGGATTGCCCACTATTTCATCGAACGCATGATAATAATGGTCGCGGATATTCCCCTCCAAAGCCATCAGCGTTGGTATGTCCTTGCATTCATCTATGGGCGCAATTAAATTCTCAACAGCGTTTATTTGACGCGCCACATCCTTTTCCCGGCCATGGTAGTATTTCAACACTTGGCGAATGTTCCTGGCCGCGCCACGCACAAACTCCTTTGCGATGTTTAGACGCCTTTCCTCGTCCAGATAGTGCTCAGCTTGCCTCAATGTCATAAATCCGGAATTCAAATGTTCGCGCGGGTAAAATGAACCCATGTAATAGCCGTGATAATTAAAAAAATGCAGCATAATCTCTTTTACAGATAAGAATTCCAACAGCCTCTTATTAACGGTAACCTCTCCGAAAATCATAATTTCCCCGGTGTCTTCCACCGGGATGAAACGCCGGCCTTCTTCTGTTTCAAAAAACAGGGTATTATCCTTGCGCGAAAGTTCGCCACTGGAAAATATATATAAAGTTTTCTTCATTAATTAACACTTCCCAATAGATTCAATTGACTGTTCCCTATAAAGCAATCAAATACCCGACTGCCCGCTCACGACCAGCAGAATTCCGCATAAGCACACCTTCTGCAAAAACTTATCTTTTTAGGCTCCGGTGGGGCGGGAAGGTAAAGAATACGTAAGATTTCCCGGCATACCTTGTCCAACTCCCGTTCAGTCTGCTCGTTCAGCACTACTTCCTCTTTACGCTTTTCTTTGGGAAAACGCAATTCTCCCCGGGCCTCTATACCACGTTGCCTTAACTCGCTTAAATAAAAAGCTAACTGCATACGAGCACTGCTTTTAAACTTGGAGCTCTTCTTGACCTCTCCGATAACCAAGCCCTCATCCGTGACCCGAAAAACATCCATTTTACTTTGGCCAACCGCCAGTTCTTTACGCTCACGCGGATATGTATAATCCTGAATGAACCGTCCCAGAGACACATTTGCATCATCCTGGTCGGCGGTAATCTGATGGCCAATTAACCAGACTTCCCTGGGGCAGATGTAGTAATACCACACCAGGGTGCCGCTAACATTGATTTCCCTGGCATTCACACAAAGAAACCTCCTATGCTAATTGTGTCCATATAAAGATGATGTCTCCTCAACTCATTTAATGCTTTCACCTGTAACCACCCGGCAGTTAAGCATTTTTGCCGTAATGTATACAATGGCGCCGACCCTGTAAAGGTAGGGTTCTATACGAAACCCGACAGCCGGCATGTTTAAGCCCAATTCAAGCCAAGTGTTACAAATTAAACACCTACTTGTTATTGGCTAAAAAATATTTTCATAGTTAGAAGTATCAAAACCAAGGTTTTTATCATAGTAACTTTTAAGCTGAAATTTACTAACATAGCAAAAGTTATTAATATCAGGAGGCAGAAACATCCCTTCGTTAACAGTAACAGAGATTACATATTGATAAAAATCCTTTTTAATTGTTTCAAACCTTCCCTGCCGTTGATAAAAATCTTTACAGTGCTGAACGATATCTTCATATTCCAACCATACTTCTTCCGCCTCCCGATCCAATTCTACAAAAATATTAACCCGATTACCTCGCTGTTTAATTAGTCTAAAATCGTTCACCCCTGCATCTGGATTATCTCCGGAGTTAAATCTTAGATTTTGCAAAGCCTCCAACAAATGAAAAGATTCACTGGCCCTACTCATATCCTTGGCCTGTTGGAAATATAAATCTATTAAACCTAAAAGTTCACTTTCAGAGATCATACCTTTACCCTTTAATATCCTTTTGGTTATATCAAGGGAAGTATTGTTGTATATCAGACCGGCATATGATCTTTTCTTGTTTTCCCGAACAAGGTAAATTATATTTACAACCCCGCGACGTTCACCCTGGCCATTTCGGTTACAGCGTCCGGCAGCCTGGTTTATTGAATCCATAGGGGCAAAGTCCCTATAAACTACGTCGAAATCTATATCCACACCCGCCTCCACCAACTGAGTACTGACGGCAAAACGATATTTCTTATCCTTAATATCTTTTATTCTAAGGCTTCTATCCTTCATCACCACACCTGTGGATAGAAACGCCACCGGCTCATCCACCATCTCCACTAAAAGTTTATAAAACTCTTTAGCCGATGCGATGGTATTAAATATAAATAAAAAGCTTTTTCCTTCCCGCTCCTGCAATTCATCTTTAATTGAATCCGCAAATTCGCTCACGGTTCTGGGGAATAAATTTACTTTCATTGCGATTCTATCCATGTTCCCAAAATATCGCTCAGCATTAACAAGTTCGAAGGGGTTCATATCACCCGTAAATATCTTGGGCTGAGTTGCGGTAACCAAAATAATATCCACATTCATATTGTTGATCATGTATTCCAAAACATGCTGTGCCAATTGCCAGTAGGAAACCGGCAAAGCCTGAATTTCATCAAGAACGATAATGGAATGGGCCAGATTATGAAAACGTCTCAAACAACTATTTCGCCATCCAATTAAAGTCTCAAACAACTGGACAAAAGTAGTAACAACCACTTCCGAAGCCCATCCTTCAATTAGCAGCTTTGAAGCGTTGGGTGAATATGTTATTTCATCTTCATCCCTTCCCATTGTGTAAACGGGATCAGCTAAATGGTGATGTTTTAAAAGAATATTATGCCCGGTAAATCCTTGTAATTTCATGATATCGAATAGAACATCATAATTCTGATCAATAACGCTTAAAAATGGTAAAGCATAAATAATTCTGGGAGGAATGCCCCTATCCTTAAGCCTTTTATCCCTTAACCTGAAGGCAAAATTATATGCAGCCAATGTTTTCCCCATACCCGTGGGCAGGGTGATCTTAAATAAATTACCGTGATCCGCCAGGGATAAATTATCAGATATTTCTTCATAGGCCATGTTCCTAAAATCATTAAGCCCGATACTGTCCCATTGCTTTTGCTTATGCCTCTTATATTCATCTACCAAATTCACGGATATCCCAACACTGTTTCTGTGGTATTCCCTTATCCCCACCTGGCTCTTATCAGCATCCAATAAAAGAGAGTAGATATATAGGAATTTAAAATAATTATCAAGGCTATACTCAACCTGTGGCTCATTTTTATCTCTAAGAAAAGACTGATTTTTATCTTCGTTTAGCAACCACCATAAACTAATTTGATCTAGCTCCCCTTCCATATCTTTAATCCAATTTTCCAATTTTTCGCAAGTAAAGGGTAGTATCTCGGATAAGCCGGGGGGCAACTGTATAGCGAGAGGTTCCCAAGTTTCTTCCAGCATTGAAAAGTCAATAGATCTAGCCTGTTTTAAAAGTAAGTCTCGGTCCTGTTCACTAAAAGTAAGGAACTCATCTTCAATACTGTGCAAGTTACCATGATGCCTTTTAATAGCCACGTAAACAAACAGGCCTAGTCTCTGTGCATCTTGGTAACCCTCAAAATAATGTTTGGCCAACCTATAACCCACTACGGCAGATAGAAGTGAATGTCTGGCCAGAGGACCACTTTTCTGTTTATACGGATTCTCAATGTATTTTTGAAAATATAGCGTAGCCTTTCCAAAATCATGGGCAAAAGACAAAATTTTTAAAATATCATTCAAAACACTGGCATCCCAGAGTTTCACTTCACAACCGGCACTAAGCATTTGCGTCCATCTACCGACTCCAAGCAGATGAGTACTTAATTCTTGGTCAGGATGGCTTAAAAGTGTGGCAGACAGTTCAAACCCTCCCTATCTCATGAGATCTATTGAAAAAATAGAAAATGTCCCCGGTCTGTAAAGCCGGGGGCAAAAATTACAGCAAATTAATATTTAAACCATGGCTTTCCCAGAATCCATTTATTTTCAGTTTGATATGGTTTCCCATGGTTTCCGTCAACATCTCACTGTATTGGGTAACCTCTCTGTTTGAATCCATTTTAATTGGCATATTCTCTTTCAAGTATCTGCTGCCCGGAGAAATGTCAATACCACCTTGCAAAACGTCGTCCATTGATACTGCCGTAACAATATCAATAAAACTACTATCATTTTCCCGCCAATTAAAATCCCGCGCATCAACAAAGGAAAAATCAGCCAACAACTCGCTTAACCCGAGACTAACCGTATAAACACACTTATGTCTGCTAACGTTATACTTCAATTGATTTAGCAATTCTTCATTATCCATGGACACATAAATACGATAAGCCGCATCCTTTAGAAATTCATATTTTATCTGCGTTCTGGCCCCTTCAGTTCTGTGTTTGGGCACCCAGTAATCGTTTTTGGTGTTAATTAAATTCATACCCATGCGGAATTTCTTAACCGGCTTTATTAACTGTATGCCTACTTTGGTCCCAGCCTCGTTCAGTGTTTCTAAATATAGGTTATTTTCATTGGATAGACCGAGTATAGCACCGAGTACCCCCATCAGCGTAACCGGGGGTATTATGGAAAAAGTTAAAGGGGATGTTGTTGTATAGTATTTCCTAAAGTGAGCATAGTCCCCGTATAGATCAAAGATGAGCAGCTTCTTTTTCATTAACATCACCCTAGTAAACTAATTCCCGGATGTTCAAACCATACTCAGACAACATTTTTTTCAACTCTTGTTTAGGCCTTACCCGTTTATCCATGGCATATTCAACATAATCAATCTTATCTTTATTCTCAGCAAGTATTCTAATTAATTTTTCGAAATCTAGAAACCCTTCCTCAATATCCCTTATTCCCTCATCATTCAAATCGGATTGAAAAGCCACTAATTTATCCAACTCTCCGATATGATAAAATTTCTCTTTATAGGCCACCCTGACTAACAATCTGGGCTGCTGGCCCGCCTTGGACCGGGAAATGAGATTTTTAGTTCCGTTCCAGAGAGCATCCATTAAATTGTTTACATCGTCATCGGTTAGTTCCGTATGCTCAGCGGCACAATCGTTAACAACACCATAAAAACATATTAGGGAATAAGGCAGCAAATACTCTTCTCTAAAAGTCTTTTTCGTTCTTTCACTACCGGACGCAAATGCGCCGGTCCCTTTGATAAATTGCAATTTAACTCTGTGTAAAGATTGTCCCATTTTAAACTGCACCGGCCCGGTAAGGGTAACGGAACTCTTTTCTTTACCGCTCTTCTCAATGGGGATGGTAGCACCGAACAACCGGACATCAATGCAGCTTGATAGTATATTTCGCCTGATGGTTTCCCGCATTTCTTTAAGACTTAACTTGGACTTATCCTTTTTATCCGCTAGAAAATCCTCCGCCCTCATTTTGGCATCCTGTAAGTGATCATCATCATCGGTAATATCCCTGATAAAAATTTCCTCACCTTTCAAGTCATGAAAGTAATCTCGAACAGTTCTTTTTAACCGCACATCAGTTACAATATTCCTGCCTGTTTCCTCATCTATTCTGGGCTTATTGGCATCGAGAGGATCCCCGTTGGGATTTGAAAATGTACAGTCGTAAATAAATAAAACCTCCGAGCGATTGCTAATCGACATCAACATCAGCCTCCTCTTCTTCTTTCACTTCCTCCTGACCGTACAGAATTACGTTGATCTCTTTATATAAGTTCATCCCACAAACAAAATAGTAGTTTAGTTCATCAACTGGTAAACGCCAGTTCAGAGGTGATTCCAAAAAATATTGTGATATTACTTCAGTTAATTGGTTTTTTTTGTGGTCTAATCTTTTGTATTCAAGAAGTTTATTTATTACCTTGGGCAGTAATCCTTTAATATTTCTTTCGTCCATTTTAAGTCCCATTAACTGTGATAAAAATGGTTGTGAGTGTCTGGTCGTATATTGAATATTTAACAGCATCTTAGTCAGGGAACCCAACAAAAAAATACCCCTTTTTTCCCGGCTGTCCAATTGTGCCTCATATTTTTTAAAAACAGGATCAAAGATTGTCTCCGCCATAGTTACCTCCTTTGGTGTAAGCATACTCAAATTTACAAAAAACATAACGGTTTGAATAGCATTACCAACTTTAAAGAGAACACCTTCCTGGTTATTAAAATCGCGCCTGATTTCCCGCATAAAATGGGTTGCCAAAAAAGGCATAGATATTGGCAAGCCTTTAAAAGTCTTATCAATTGTCTCAAGAAAATATTTATCCAAATCGTTATCGCGCTTACCTTCGTCGGATTTAGCAAAAAAATTGCGAACTTTTCCCAGATGAAAAGGGTCATTCACAAATACAGCATCCACTTTACCCTTGGCCGCAAACAGTGCCCGAAGACGTGAAGGCAGCACATCTTCCACCAGCAAAAGAATCCTCTCGGCACTGTTACTTTTCTTACTGAAAAGAAAATTATACATTAAGTTATCTTCTTCCCGGGCCAGTAGATGTAGTATGCTATCTTCCGTTTTAACTAGTTTCCGGCCGGTTTCAGTCTTTATTTTGATGTTTTTGTCCATACGATTGCCGGTTATTATTTTTAATATTATGTCTGAAGGTTTACCGGAAAGAAATTTGGGAATAAGGGTATAGGACAAACCATAAAATGAAAATTTTAATTTCCGTTCCGTAATTCTTTTCCCTTCATCAAGCGCCCTTGAACATTCCTGGCATACCGGATAATTACGCCAACTTTTCTCCTGAATAAAGTGCCCGCTTATCATACCGGGCTTATCAATAGTATAAAACTTATAAGCGGGAGCACCGGCTGATACCTTGATTTTTCTTTGGCCGCAGAGAGAGCACAACTTATCCGAAGCGGATATGCTATCCTCCTT
This sequence comes from Desulfoscipio sp. XC116, assembly GCF_039851975.1. Taxonomy (GTDB): domain Bacteria; phylum Bacillota; class Desulfotomaculia; order Desulfotomaculales; family Desulfallaceae; genus Sporotomaculum. The sequence continues at coordinate 611,464 of NZ_CP156660.1, read as the reverse complement.
TGCAGACACCAACTGCATAAAAGCTTTTCTAAAAACAGCAACCTCCGATATATATTTGCCACCAATTTTTAATGTTAACCCGCAACTTTTACCAATGTCCTGTAATTTTTCTATGATTTCGGATTCAATTTTTGCTTGGTTTTTTTCAAGAGATGCTTTAATTATCTTAAGATGGCCTTGTTCTTCTGTGGAAAACATCAGTTTCCGCTTACTTACCGAATTAAACCACCCAATTATTTTAATAGGCAATGTCTTTTTAATATCGGTAATTATAGCTGTAGGGGAATAATTTGAACCCCTTGAACTACCCTGGCGGTATATATATCTTCCGGCACCCCCCGCATTCATATCTTCCACACTGACACAAATAAATTCACAAGGTTTATGTTCTTCCAGTTCAATTACCAGCATATAAGGATAGTTATCTGCGTTTATAACTTCGGTCAAAGCAGATAGACTATCTTTACCTGATTTATTTAGGGCAAACGTGCCAAGTTCCCGAACCGCTGTAATCACTTTTTCACCTCCAATCAAATTTTTATTTTAATTTGGTTTTGTCGGTTATACATAGATATTGCATATATCATAATTTTAAAGTAATAATTGTCAAGATAAAAATTTCATATTATTACCTGAACAAGGAATTGAAACATTTGTTTTTGTTGATAGTCTACTTATAAGGGTTAATAAAACTACAAAAGGGGTTATAATTTTGCTGATGTACGATGAGTTATCAAACGCCAATGGTGCACCGCCTGGACAGGGATTACCTCAACCTTCCAATCAAAGAACTTAGCCATTTACTTGAAAAACCGGAAATCCGGCAATGCTATGTAAACTTTTTAAACGAAGCCCCAAAAGCCGGGAGCATTGATTAGTAGACAATTGTTTATCGCGCACCCCCGCCTCAAGCAAGTTAAGCTCTCCCGGCTTTTGCCCTATCAATCTTCTCCACACATCCGTACCCCTGGCTTCCTTTGCCTCCCAGGCCGGCGTCCAGGGCCATTTGCAGCAGTTCCCTCGGCCCGCTCAGCTTTAGTCGACAGGTGCAGCCCTTCACAACGGTGCCCTTATACGTAGTTACGTGCAGACGGGGCCTGTCCAGCGGCTGTACCTTTATCTTCCCCTCCGGAGGACGGAGTTCATAGAAAGCCTCGTACTTTTTAACCAGGTTGGCTGTAATCAGCCTATCGAACTCCCTTTCTCCCGGCTGGTAGTAGCAGGTATATTTGCCCCCTTCGGGCCGCAACAGAGTGCTGTAAACAACCACCGGCGAAAGAGTACGCACAGCCAGAACCTCACCCTCCGCCTTTTGCTCATCAAAACGTACCTCTTCCACATAAAATAAAGATTGTCCCAGGCGGACGGTGCCTTTAGTCAGCAGATTATTGATCAGCGAAAGTAAAAACGCCCTATCCGGTGAAGAAATTACCAGAGATGTCCCTTCCGGAAAGGAAATGGTCCCTGCGGTTCGATCTAAGGAAAACCTCCCCAGCAACCGGGATAAGGCAAACATTTTAAAGTTGCGCTTGCCGCTTTTAAAACCATCGTCATGAAGACGAGCAGCCATGTCCTCCGGCAGCGCGGCATAAATAGCCGACTGGATAAGGTAATTGTAGTGAACCGGTATGGCCGGCGAGGACGGATCCATTCTAAACTTAATATATGCGTACAAAACAAGCCTCCTGTATGCTAAAATTTATATATTTCCATACTAGCCAGAAGTAAAGGCAACTATTGGTCATTGCAAAATAACAGGTTGGAGATTTTATCAAAATCATCCAAAGCAATTATATAAAGTGTCCGAATAAAAGCAAAAACACCAGGCCAATTATGTCCGCAGCCTGGTGATAATATTACTCATTTCTACATTTACATATATTTTCCTTCCACAAAAGACATTTTTTTATAATCTTCAAAAACTATTACCTGTTGCCATGGCACCTCAGCCTATCAAGCAGCCTAATTCAAGTCCCCCGGTTACAATATAGCTTACAGATAAGCAAAAATACAATGTACCTACCAAAAAGAAAAAAGGCCGTTTCCCCGGCCTCTTCCAAATACAACAGTTGGTTATACTGCTTATCTGCTAAATTTAATTTTTGACATTGTTTTAAATCATTTTATATGGTTTAAAAACATTATTCCAGAACAGCTTTTTTGAATTCTTCAATACCAATACGATCAATAAACCTCGCTGTCCTTTCTTTGGTTTTTGCATTGGCTTTATAAAAATCAAAACTTCTTTTTGCCAAATCAACAACTTGTTCACCGGTTAATCCTTCGGCTAGGACGTTACCTATTCTGGGCCTGCCACCGGAATTGCCACCGAACATCACAGTCCAGCCACTCTTCTTAGCAAAAGCGCCAAAATCCCTCACAAAACCTTCCGCGCAATTATTGGGACAGCCGGATATGCCGATTTTAGCCTTGGCCGGTAAATCCATGCCGACAAAAATTTTCTCCAATTCAGCTGCCAACCCAAGGGAATCCTGCTGACCAAACCTGCAAACGGCCGTCCCGGGACAAGCCTGTACATAGTGAACACACAATTCAACCGCAGGCCCCACATCCAAACCTAAGTCTTTCCATACTTCATCCACTATCTCCGGCTTCATGCCCACCAGAGCAAAGCGTTGGGCCGAGGTAATTTTTATGATGGGAATACTATATTTTTTAGCGGCTCCGGCAATATTTTCAAGAATTTCCGGGGTAACCAGTCCCATTGGTGTACGGGGCACTATAGCATATGTAGCTTTATCCCTTTGGATAAAAGCTCCTTTTGGATTATCCGACATAAAAGCCCTCCTTTAAAATGATAGATACATTTTCTATTTTTATCAGGCCAATTCCTCTTTTAAACATGCTGCCCTATCAGTCTATCAACAACTCTTACAATGATAAAAGCATTGGCCCTTCCCCTTTTGTCCAAGTTACCG